>CAIXGW010000207.1 GCA_903919145.1 uncultured Myxococcales bacterium | reverse complement strand
GGTTCTGTAGACGGGCAGGATGCCGCAAGAGCAGATTGGCAGCGGCAGGCCAAACAGCGCCCCGCGCAACGCCTGCGACAGAGAGCCGCCCTTGCCCAGCCAGCCAAAGGAGCTGGTGGGCAGGTAGACCTGGACCAACCCCGCGACAAGATAGGCGATCAGCAGGGCCGGAGCGGACTCCAGGGCCATATCCAAGAACGCGTCACTGGCTTGCCCGTGGGCGTGGCCGTGCTCGCCGTGGTGCTGCATCGCCACCCACACCACCGCCAACCCGGCCACCGCACCCAGGCCGGCCGTCCAGCGCCACCGCGACTGCAGCTCGCGCAACATTGGATGAGGCCTATGCAAAACCACGTGCAGCAGCGAACCGCTGACAAAGGCCTCTACCCACGCCACTTGTTCAGAGTGGCCCAGGGTCGCCATGTGGTGGGCGCCAAACAGCCCGGTCGCCGTCGCCGCGGCCACCAGCGTCAGCACCGCCCCCGCCACCCGCGGACCGTAGCCGGGGCTCAAAAGCCACCAGATCGTCAGACCTTCTGGTAGCCGATGGACCAGCACCGCCAGCGCCAACCCTTCGGACGCAGCGCCCTGACCCTGCGCCAGCACCACGCCGTCCAGGGCCGCGTGCAGCGCCAGACCGCAGACACCGACCGACAGCGCCGCCGTATGCACCGCCCGCGCGGCGTTGTGCAGGTACCGCTCCAGCAGCGTTGGGCCCATCAGGCCCAGGGCGACCGCCACCAGCACCGGCCAGCCGCTGCGCTCCCAAGTCTCTGGAAGTACATCGACAATCAGCAGCGCGCCCACCGTGCACAGCACAAAGCCGTCGACGCCGTCGAGCACGCTGGCCTGAATGCGCCGGTCGACGCGCCGCGCCAGCCCCAGCAGCACCGGGCCAATGAGCAGCGCCAGGATCGATACACCCAGCAGGCCCGGGGCACTGAGCGCCATGGCCTAGGCCTGACCGGCGAGCCAGCGGGCGGCTTGGCGGGCGTAGTAGGTCAGGATCACATCGGCACCGGCGCGGCGAATTGCCAGCAGGCTCTCCAGCACCACGCGCTTCTCGTCGATCCAGCCGTTTTGGGCGGCTGCTTTGATCATCGCGTACTCGCCCGACACCTGATAAGCCGCGATCGGCAAGGTGGTCTGCTGGCGCAGCGCCGCGATGATGTCCAGGTACGGTCCGGCGGGCTTGACCATGACCATGTCGGCGCCTTCGGCCTCGTCCAGCGCCAATTCGCGAAGGGCTTCGCGGGCATTGGCCGGGTCCATCTGGTAAGTCTTCTTGTCTCCAAAGCGCGGCGCCGAGTCCAGCGCGTCGCGGAATGGCCCATAGAAAGCAGAGGCGTACTTGGCGGTGTAAGACAGGATCGAAACGTGAGAAAATCCCGCCTCATCCAAGGCATCGCGCAGGGCGCCTACCCGGCCGTCCATCATGTCAGACGGGGCCACAATGTCCGCCCCAGCCTGGGCCTGGGCCACCGCCTGCTTGCAGAGAACCTCAATCGTTTCATCGTTTAGGATGATGCCATCGCGGACAATGCCGTCGTGGCCATCGCAGTTGTAGGGGTCCAGGGCCACGTCGGTCACGACCATCAGGTCGGGCAAGGCTGCCTTGAGCAGGCGGATCGCCGCAGGCACTAGGCCTTGCGGGTTGAAGGCCTCTTGGCCGTCAGAGGTCTTGAGTGCCTCTTCTACCTTGGGAAACAGCACAATGGCGCGGATGCCCTCGAGCCACGCGGCCTGGGCTTCGGCCACCATCTCGGCCAGGCTCAGGCGCTCGCAGCCGGGCATGGAGCTAATGGGCTGACGGCCTTGGCCGGCGTGGATGAACAGCGGCAAGATGAAATGCTGAGGGGCCAGCCAGGTTTCGCTGTGAAAGGCCCGGATGGCAGGGGTGCGGCGGTTGCGGCGCGGGCGCTGGCGCTGAAGCATGGCGGTCCTTGCGGTGGCGCCAGGTCAGGCAGCGCCAAGGGGCCGCAAGGGTAGCGCAAGTTGGCTCGGTTGGCGACCGGGCCGGGGCTTTTGCAAGGTCGGTGGCCCCAAAGGCGTGGCCGTGTCTGTGGGGCCTACCCTATGGCGACACGGCGGCGGACCCGGAGTTGTTCAGCCGACCAGCGCGTTTAGTGCCCGCAGGAGGCCAGGCAGCTCGCCGTCGTCCAGGTGGGCAGGGGTCCGCCAAAGGGTAGCGCTGGCAGGCATATCCGCCAGCACGGCTCCCTGCACCTCGCCGCTGCTTACCGCCAGCAAGCGCTGCGCCTGCTCCTGGGCCGCGGTGGCTGGGCAGGTCAAGTGTTCCGCCAGCCACGTCACGCTCATGGCGCCCGCGCGGTCGGCGAGCTCCTCGCTGGCGAGCAAAGGTGCAACCAGCGTGTGCAGGCACAGACCGTCTGGCAGGGTGGCGGCGTGGTGCGGCTGCAGCAGCGCCTCGGCGGCGGCGGCTGGCAGGCGCTCTCCCAGTAGCGCCAAGCCAGACAGGGCGTCGTTGATCGGAAACAGCAGGCGCGCGTCGCTGTCCAGGGTGGCCACCTGTAGCCCTTCAATGGTGGGCACCGGCACCGAAGTTCTTAGCACGGCCGAGAATTCGGCCCGTTCGCCAGCGGCGATCTTCAGATCGTGCAGCGTCCAGGCGGCGGCGGGGCCAAGAGCGGCCAGAGCTTGGCGCAGGGCCGTCCACGCCTGGCCAAAGGGCGCCGCCCCGCTGACCCGGGCGGTGAAGTCGCAGGCCGGAAAGCGCCAGATGTTGCGCGGCCGGTTCAGCTCGACCCTCAGCAGATCCCAAGCCTTCATCGGGGTTTCGCAGGCCGGCAGCAGCAAGACCACCTCGGCGTCGCCCTCGACCTCCATCAGATCGCGCACAAAGGCCGGGCCGCCCAGGGCCGGGGCCCGCACAAACACCAGCTCCCACGGCCGCTGCTGCGGCGACGTCTGCAGGGCATGCAGCGCGGCCAGCCAGGCGACGGCGGTGCTCGGCCCGCCCAAAGCCGCCAGCTGATCGGGCCAGCGCCCCGCGGGATCGCCGCCGTGCAGGCTCGGTACCTCCAGATCCACTGCAAAAATAACCAGTCGCTGGGCCGCCGACGGAGCCGCTGGTCCCGCTGTGCGCACACAGAGCGCGTCGCCGTACGCCAGGGCCACCGCCTGCTCGCGAACGTTGCAGCCCGCTGCAAACAGCAGGTCGAGCAAAGCAAAGCGAAAACCAAAGGCATCGCGGTGCTTGGCGTGAACGGTTCGGGCGGCGCGCTGCAGATCCAGGGCCATGTCTTCCTCTTGAGCCCGGGCGGGCTGCGCCGACCGTCAGGTGGTTGCCGCTTGTGTTGCTACAGCCGCCGCCGCCAAAACGCAAGCGCGCCCCTTCGACTCACAGGGTTTTGTCGATAAATACCATCACAATCAACGGATTGCGAGAGGGTCTCCCTGCGGGGCTGGCTCCATGGCGGCCGCGGCGATCCGGGCCTGGGGCGCCGATGCCCCGGTGGCAGCCATGGCGCCTCGGCGGTTGCAAGACAACGGGGGCCGCTCGCGCTACGATCTCAACCGACTGGCTACTCCATCGGCCAGTCCAGAGGTCGTCATGCCCACGCCGCAGGCTCCACAGCAGCAGAATCAGAACCAGACCCAACAGCAGCGCCAGCCCGGCGGCGGCACGCAGCAGGCCGGCGGTGGCGGCGGTGGAGCCCAGCAGCCGCAGAGCCCCGGAGCGCCCGGAGGCGGCACCCTGACCCAGCCGTTGTTCTCTGGCGACCACGTGCTAGAGACCGTGGCCGCGGGGCAGGTTCACCTGCGCGAAGGCGCGCGCGGCCCATCGGTGCGCGCGGTGCAAGGCTTCTTGGTGGCCCAGGGCTTGAACGTGGGCCGCACCGGTCCCGATGGCTCGTGGGGCCCTTCGACGACCAAGGCGCTCAAGTCCTGGCAGGCCTCGCACGGCGTGCCGGCAACGGGCGTCCTGGGGCCGCTGACCATTCAGGCCATGGAGAAGGAGCCGCCGGTGACGTCGGTGCCCTCTACCCCGGCCGCGGCGGCGCCGGTGGCTCAGACCACCCCGCGCAACCAGCCGACCAATCCGCAGAATCCCGCCGGCACGACCCAGGCCCAGGCCGCGGGCGGCAATCGGCCCGCTCAAGGCGCGCCCGGCAGCCGCAACGGTGGCTTGCCTGACGATTTCCAGAAGATGTGGGACGCCCACCCGCACAACTACCAGCAGGACGGCACCGACACCAGCAGCGCCGATCTGCAGGTCGCCCAGGGCTGGAATCCAGACCAGTACAGCAACACCTGCGCCATCCGCCTGTCGATCATGCTCAATCAGCTTGGCGGCAGCCTGAAGATCACCCGTGAAAAGGCCAAGGGCGCGGGCCTGGATCCGGGCCGCATCCCCTACTCCAAGAAGACCGGCTGGTTCTACATCCTGTCTGCCAAAGAGATGTGGACCTACCTGACCAAGTACGCCGGGCAGCCCCACCAGCAGTGGCCGCAGGGCAAGCGCTTCAAGACGTCTGACGAATTTCAGCAGAATTTCAACAAAGACATCGAGCCCGTGGTCTCTGGCAAGAAGGGCATTGTGGCCTTTGACAAGATCTTTGGCTTCTCTGGCACCGGCCACGTCGACGTGTTTGAGGGCACCAAGCTGTCTGACGCGCCCAACTGGTATCCGTGCGAAAGCCTGAAGGTCTGGTACATCTAGCCTCGGCAGCCCACCGTGAGCTCTGACCTGCCGCCCGCCTCCGCTGCTGCGCCTGCTGATTCGCCAGCACCTGCCGATCGCTTGCTGCTGCCGGTCCGCCGCGGCGAGTTCACGCGCTACAGCGATCTGCGCGGACGCCAAGCCTTTTCCAACGAATTTGCTGAAGGCACCGCCTTTGAAGAGGGGCTGGCCGGCGTGCGCGTGGGCGAGGAGTGGGGCTTTATCGACCAGCAGGGGCTGTGGGCGGTGCCGCCGCAGTTTGACGACGTGCAGCCCTTCAGCGAGGGGCTGGCCGTGGTGGCGCGGGGAGGCGAGTCGGCGCTCATCGATCGCCAGGGCAGGGTGCAGCTGCCGTGGCACCGCGGGTGGTTGCGTCCGCCGCGCGAAGGCCTGGTCGCGGCCAGCCTGGCGGGGCAGTGGGGCTTTGTCGACTACAGCGGCCAGTGGCAGATCGCCGCGACCTACTACGACGCCTGGAGCTTCTCGCAGGGGCTGGCGCGCGTACAACTGCAAGAAGAGATGACCTTTCTCGACCGCCATGGCCGGCTGCTGACCGGGCGCTGGGGCGACGCCTGGGACTTTGCCGATGGGCTGGCGCCAGTGCGGACGGGGCTGCGCTGGGGCTTTGTCGACCGCGGCGGTCGGCTGGTGCTGCCGGCCCTGTGGAAGGACGCGCGGCCCTTCAGCGAAGGCCTGGCGGCGGTGCAGGGCGACAGCGGCTGGGGCTTTGTCGACACGACCGGCAAGGTGGTGATTGCGCCGCAATTCGAGCAGGCGGACGGGTTTTCTGAGGGTCTGGCTCAGGTTCGGCGCAACGGCGAGATCGCCTTTGTCGACCGGCTGGGCCGCGTGGTGCTGCGGTTGGCAGTGGACCGCGCGGGCGCCGTGCGGGCCGGGGTGCTGGAAGTGTGGGTGGCAGAAAACAACGGCTGGCTGGACCGCCAGGGCCACTGGCTGATCGACCCGGGGCAGGATCTGCTGGCGCCACAGTGAGTCAGTACCCAAGGCCGCCAATTTGATCCGGGCCGGGCAGCGGCCTTGGACCAGAGGCCCTCTATCTGCAACACTGCAGCAACGCGGGTCAGCCATCCGCCACCAGGGGCCAAGATGTCGGCAAAGCAACCCCAATCATGGTCGGTTTTCGCAGTCTTTATGTGTGCCTGGCTGGCGCTGGCTGCGGCCGGCTGTGCCGAGCAGGCGCCGGTGGCCTCGCTCAGCCTGGCTGGCGCCAGCGCGGATGCCAGCGCCGACGCGGCCGACGTCAGCTCTAACGGCGGCGACGATCAGGGCGCAGGCCAACGGGTCCCAGAGGATGGCGGTGCGGTGGGCAGCACCGACGGCGCAGCCGCAGACCCGGATGCCGCGGCCTCGCTGGACGCCGACCCCGGCGCCGACATCCAGCAAGACGCAGGCGACGCCACCGCTGAGCCCCCAGACGGCACCGCCGCCAGCGACGCCGCGACCGCGCCGGACTCCGAGCCGGCCGACAGCGCCATCGCCGTCGATGGCGGACCAAGCGACAGCGGACCAGCCGGTCCCGGGCCGGACGCGGGTGGGCCAATCGACGGCGGCACCGTCGCCGATGCGCCGCTGGCCGACGCCGCTCCGGGTGGCGACCTGGGGCCGGCGGTGGACACAGGTCCGGCCGTGGATGCAGGCCCGGCGGTAGACACAGGCCCAGTAGCCGACACAGGCCCCGCCAAGGACTCTGGCCCTGCGGCGGATGCCGGGATCGCCGTGGATGCGGGCCCGCCAGCAGATACAGCCACCGGACCGGCTTGCGGCAATGGCGTCTGTGAGCCGGGCGAATCTACCCAGAATTGCGGCAGCGACTGCAAGGGCGGCGATTTTTCCTGGACCTGCGGCGACGCCAAGTGCGACATCGGCGAGCAGTTCTACTGCCAAAAAGACTGCTCTGGGCCCATCTGCGGCGATGGCAAGTGCCAGTATCCTGAAAACAACGGCAATTGCTCAAAGGACTGCAAGGCCGGCGCGTGGGTGTGTGGCGACGGCAAGTGCGACATCGGCGAGCAGTTCTACTGCCAGAAAGACTGCGTCAAGAGCCCGGAGCAGTGCGTGCTCGAAAAATGTCCGGCGCAGGTCAGCGCATGCAACAAAGACGCTGCGTGCACCAAGGCCGTCAACTGCGCCCTGACCTGCGGCAACAACTGGAATTGCCTGCAGGGCTGCTTCCCCGGCGGGCTCAGCGCCAATCCCACGGCCAGCGCGCTGCTGACCTGCGGCCAAAAGGCCGGCTGCTACTGAATAGAGGGTTGCCGCAGCGGAGTCGGGCAGGCTTTTGCTGACCCTCTAGTATGGGCTGTCTCCGCTGAGGAATTGCGCGGCGGCCACCACCGCGGTCACCAGGCCAGCGGCCACCAACAACCCGCTGACGATGCGCTGAGGCCCCTGGCGGTCGATGCCGCGCTGGTCCAGGCCCCGCAGCACCAGAGCCCAGCCTGCGCCCGTCAGCAGTACCCAGCCCATCTGCACGGCGTCGAGTCCCAGCCCAAAGGCCAGCAGCGGCCACCACACCTGGTCCACGCCGCCCACCAGCGCCTGCAGACCCGCGCCAAAGCCCATGCCGTGGATCAGGCCAAACACCAAGCTGGTGGCGACCAGGCGGCGGTGGGGCAGGCCGTCGGCGGCGCGCCCCTGCCAGGCGGAAGCGGCAATCGTCAGGCCAATCAGCACATCCAGCCACAGCGGAGCGCCATAGCCCGCCCACAGCGCCGCCCCCATGGCCGTCATGTGCCCAAGCGAAAACCCGGTGACGCCCAGTGTCAAGCCCCGCACGCCGCGGCCGGCCAGCACCAGCGTCAACAGAAACAGCAGGTGATCCGGCCCGCCCAGCAGGTGGCGCGCGCCCTCTTCAAACCAGGCCAACAGCACGCTCCACGGCGGCGCGGCAGCTCTGTCGGCGCCTTGCTGGGGAAATTCAGAGGCACCTGCCACGGCGGCCGGGCTGGTGCCGCTCGCCTCGTCGCGAAAGGTCCGCAGCTTGCTGCCGCGGTTGGCGCGCAGGACTTCGCCGTCTGCCAGGCTCAGCGTCACCGACTGCATGTGCGGCGGCACCAGGGCCTGGACTTCTGGCTTGCCCTGCACGGCAATGGTCCACAGCAAAGTGGTGCGGGTCCGATCGCGGCGGTACTGGTTGCGCTCCAGCGTCAGTTCTGTTTGGGGGCCAGGGCATTGCACCACGAAGCGCATGCCCACCCACGCCCCGCCGCCGCGCTCCAGATGGCGCTGGCCCGGCTCCCCCAAGCTGGCGGTGCAGGCGCCAAAGCCAAAGGCGTGCGACACGCTCAGCACCAGGGCGTCGCGATCCTGCTCCGCCGGCAGGCCCAGTTGCGCCAGCAGGTGCTGGTACTCCTGGATGTGCGCCTTGGCCAGAAACACCGTGGCCTCAAAGCGCACGCCGTCGGTCGAGTCCAGGTGAATGAGGGCCTGCGAGCGCACTTCGTCGATGGGGTGGGCAGCGGCCGAGCCCAGGTCAAGGCAGAGCAGACTCACGGCAATCGCCCACCCAAGCCAGCGCCCGAGCTCAGCCTTGGCGGGCCAGCGGCGACGGGGGGCAATGGGCTGGTCGGGACGGGCCAGGGGGGGCGTCTGCATGGACGGATCCTGCCGCGGCGCACAGTTCGGCGCAAGGAGGTTGCAACCCCAGCCAGCCTGGGCGATCCTGCCGGTCACGCCGGGGCGGCCCGGCTGGAGTTGCCGATGGAGAGCGCCGAGTCGATGGCCGACCGCAAGACCGACCACCTGCGGATAGCCTTGGAGGATCTGCGGGTTCAGCGGCCCGGCCGCGGCAACGGGCTGGACCTGTGGCACTTTGAGGCCCAGTCACTGCCTGAGCTGGACCTGGACCAGATCGACACCTCGACCGTGCTGCTGGGCAAGCGGCTGCGGGCGCCGCTGCTGGTCGGTGCGATGACCGGCGGCACCGCCCATGCTGGGCAAGTCAACAGAATTTTGGCAGAAGCGGCAGAGCGCTGCGGGGTAGGCTTCTGCCTGGGCAGCCAGCGGCCGATGCTGAACTACGCGGCCGACCAGGTCGCCAGTTTTGCCATGCGAGACGTGGCTCCCACCACCCTGCTGCTGGGCAACATTGGCGCGATTCAGCTGCGCGATCACCTGTCTGGCCCGGACCTGGACCGGCTGGTGCACGCGGTGGGCGCCGATGGCGCGATGATCCACCTCAATCCCCTGCAAGAAGCCATTCAGCCAGAAGGCGACCGCGATTGGCGCGGCGTGCTGGACGCGCTGGGAGAGGTGGCGGCGTCGGCCAGTGTGCCGGTGCTGGTCAAGGAAGTGGGGATGGGGCTGTCTGGCCACACCTTGGAGCATTTGCGGGCGCTGGGGATCGCCGGCGTCGAAACGGCAGGTGTGGGCGGCACTTCCTGGTCGCGCATTGAGAGCTTGCGCCACGAAGAGCGCACACCGCAGTCGATCGCCGGCGAGGTGCTGGCCGGTTTTGGCACGGCGACGGCCGACAGCGTGATCCTGGCCAGGCGCCTGCTCTCTGGGCGAATCGTCATCGCGTCTGGTGGCTTGCGAGACGGTCTGCAGGTGGCCAAGTGTGTGGCCCTGGGCGCCGACGCCTGCGCCATGGCTTGGCCGTTTCTGCGCGCCGCGCACCTGGGCGTCGAGGCGGTGGTGACCGAGATCGAAGGAATCATCCAGACTTTGCGCATCACCCAATTCTTGGTGGGGGCTCCGGACCTGCACCAGCTGGCGCGGACCCAGCTGCGCCGAGAGGACTAGCCGATGCAGACCGGGCGCGGCCGAGGCCATGCCAAGCTGATCGCCGTGGGCGAGCACTGGGTCCTAGACGGGGCGCAGGCGCTGGCCTTGGCGCTGCCGGCGATGGCTGTGGAGGTCGAGCTGGATCTGGACCCAGCGGGCCACCCGGTACTGGTGCAACCTATAGATACGTCGGTGTATTTGGCAGAGGCGGCTCAAGCTGGCGCAGTGGCGATGGCCACGCTGGCCCTCAGGCAGGTCGGCTGGCAGGGCGGGGCGCGGGTGCGGGTGGCTTCGCAAGTGCCGCTGCGCCGCGGGCTGGGCTCCTCGGCAGCGCTGGCGGTGGCGCTGGTGCGGGCCGCTGGGTCGGCGCTGGCTCGGCCGGCCGGCGACGCCGTGGCAGTGGGCCTGCACGCCAAAGAATTAGAGGACTTGATTCACGGTCGCTCTTCCGGCCTGGACCCGGCAGCGGCGGCCAGCGGCAGCGGTGGGGTGCTGTTCTGCCGCGGCAAGGTGGTGCGCAGCCTGGAGGAAGTCCACCCCGCCCTCTGTCAAGCCCGCTGGCTGTTGATGGATCTGGGCCACGGGCGGCCCACCAGAGAGGCGATTGAGGTGGCCAGCCAGCGCCGCGCGGCGATGGCAGCCGATGTGCGCCAGGCCCTGGCCGACTCGACCTCTGCGGCGGCGGTGCTGGCGGCCAAGGCCCTGGAATCCGGCGACCTGCATGCCCTGGCCGTGGCCCTGGAGCAGGCGGGGCGCGCCCTGCAGCCGCTGGGTGTCATCGACGAGGCCATGCAAGCCTGTATCGACCAAGCCCTTTCTGCCGGAGCCCTTGCCGCCAAGCAGACAGGCGCCGGCCTGGGTGGCGTCATCCTGGCCCTGTGTGGCGACGCCGCGACCGCACAGAGAGTCGCCGCGGCCTGCCGGGTGGCCAGCCCAACGGCCTGCGACCACTGGACTCTGCCCGTGGCCAGCGCGCCAGGGGCCTCTTTGCCAGCAGACCCGTCATTTTCATGAGGATCCCATGAATTCGCCTACCCCTCGACCGTCTACTGAGCTGCGCCGCGCGTCAGCCTTTGCGCCGTCCAACATTGCCCTGACCAAGTACTGGGGCAAGCGCGACTCGACCCTCAACCTGCCGCTGGCCTCCTCGATCTCGGTCGCGCTGGCCGATCTGGGCTCTTATACGGTAGTGCAGCCGGCGGCCGACCTCGACAGCGACGTCATGTTGGTCGACGACCAGGACCTGGACCCGGCCGGCATGGTCAAGGTCAGGCGGGTGCTGGATGAGATTCGCAAACTTAGCAATAGCCAGGTATTTTCTGGGCTGCGCTCGGTCAACACTGTGCCGGCGGCGCGGGGATTGGCTTCGTCGGCCTCTGCCTTTGCGGCGCTGGCGGTGGCTGCGGCCCACGCGTACGGTCTGGAGCTGGACGGCCCAGCCTTGTCGCGGCTGGCGCGGACCGGCTCTGGCTCGGCCAGCCGCTCTGTGCCCGGCGGCATCGCGATTTGGCACGCCGGCCAGCAGCCCGACGGCGCCGACTCCTATGCCGAGCAGCTCTATCCCGCCGACTACTGGCCGCTGCGGGTGCTGGTGGCGCGCATCGGCGGCCGCAAAAAGATCAGCTCGACCGAGGGGATGCGTTTGCAGGGTGGCGGCGGATCGCCCTATCAACACGCCTGGATCGAGCAGTGCCACCGCGACGTGGCCCTGTGCCAAGAGGCGCTGGCCCTGCGCTCGATGCGCCGCCTGGCCGAGGTGGTCGAAGGCAACGCGCTGGCGATGCACGCCTCGATGCTGGCCAACCGCCCGCCGATAATTTACTGGCAGCCTGCGACCTTGGCGGTCATCGACGCCGTCCGCCAGCTGCGGGCAGAGGGCTGCGACTGCTGTTTTACCATTGATGCCGGAGCCTCGGTCGTAGTGCTGTGCGAAGCGCAGGACGCCAGGGTGGTCGCCCAGTCTCTGGCCGAGATCGAAGGCGTCGAGGAAGTGCTGCAGACGCGCGTTGGCCCCGGCGCCCGCCTTGTGGATTCGCGCGGAGAATAATCTTGACGTTTCATCCATTTGCGGTGCCAGGCAAGCTGATGCTGGCGGGCGAATACGCGGTGCTACAGCCGGGCGGCGTGGCCGTGGCGGTGGCCGTGGGCCAGCTGGTGCAGGTGCATCCGGCCAGCAGCGCGGTGCCTCAGCTGCTGGCGTTTGGCCAGCAGTGGCCGGTGCAGTCAGACGCCCCAGGCCTGGCGCAGATGGCCTGGCGTGCCGGGCAAGAGGCGCAGCGGCGCTGGGGCCTGGACCCACAGGTGGCCGTAGAGCTTCGGGTGGCCGGACAGCTTGACGGCCGCAAGGTCGGTCTGGGCACCAGCGCAGCGGTGACGGTGGCCATGCTGCGCGCGATCGCCGCTGCCCACCACCAGACCTTCTTGGACCCAGAGATTGCTGAGCTGGCCCGGGCGGCCCACGCCTCTGGTCAGGGGGGCGGCAGCGGCTATGACGTGACCGCTATTGCCTACGGCGGCGCGATTGGCTACCACCGCAGCCCAGACCGCGCAGAGCCGCTGCCGTGGCCCGCCGGCCTGGCGATGGCCGCACTGTTTACCGGCGAGCCGGCGCCAACCGCCGACGCCCTGGGGCGGCGCGCCCTGCTGGAGCCGTACCTGCCGCAAATTCACCGCGCCGCTGCAGAGGTTCTGACGGTCTGGAAAGGCGCTCAGCCCCAGCCGATCCTGGCAGCTCTGCAGCAGTGCGAGCAGCAGCTGGAGCTGGCGGCGACCGCGGTGCCGGGCTTGCTGACCGCGGCGGTGTGGGCCGTCAAGCGCCACTGCGCCGCCCACGGCCTGGTCGGCCGCACATCCGGAGCCGGCGGCGGCGACTGCGTGCTGGCCGCCGGCAGCCCGGCCGACGTCGCGGCAGCGCAGCAGGCGTGGCGCGCCCAGGGCGGGGCTGTTGTGGCGGTGCTGCCTGAACAATTGGCCGCGGCGACCCAAGCCGTAGACGGCGGACCCGCGATTCCGCCAAGGGCAGGTGCGCTTGAGTTTTGACCGCTACTTCGCCGTCCACGCCCCAGCCTTGGAGGCGCAGCTGCAGCAGTGGGGCCGCCCGCCGACCTCCCTTGGCCGGCCACCGCACTATGACCATCCCCACGGCAGTGACCCCGCTGGCCGAGCCCTGCTGGACCAGATGGTGCAGCAGCAATTGTCCAGCGGTGGCAAGCGTTTGCGCGGGCTGCTGCCGGTCGCATTGGTGGCGGCAGCGGGGGGGCCGCAGCCGGCGGCGCTGCTGCTCGGTGCCGCCGTAGAGCTGGTCCACAACGGCACCTTGGCCCACGACGACGTGCAGGACCGCGACCGGCTGCGCCGCGGGCTGCCGACGCTGTGGACCCTGGTGGGCGAAGCCCAGGCGATCAACGCCGGCGATGCCATGCTGGTAGCGCCGCTGGCCAATCTGCTGGCGGAGCCCAGCCTATCCGCCGAATTGCGCGCGGGCCTGGCCTTGCTGCTGGCCGACGCCATTGTCGAGACGATCCGCGGCCAAGTGGCCGATCTGGGCCTGCGCGACCTGGCCGAGCCGACGCTGGACGACCTGATGGCGGTGCACCTGGCCAAGACCGGGCCGCTGTTTGGCGCCTGCCTGAGCGGGGCGGCGCTGCTGCTGGGCGCTGGTGCGCCAGAGCTGGCGGCCTGTCGCGTGGCGGCGCGCCACCTGGGGCTGGCCTTTCAACTGCGCGACGATCTGCTGGATACGCTAGGCACCAAGGGCCGCGGGGCGGCCGGGGCCGACCTGCACGAAGGCAAGTGGACGGCGCCGCTGCTGCTGGCCGCTCCCCAGGATCGCCAAGGAGCGCAGCGACTTGCCGAGGATCTGCGCCGCGCCGCCGCCGGCCAGGAGCTGTTGCCAGAGACGGTGGCGGCTTGGGTCCAGTGGGCGCGCCAGCGCGGCGGCCTGGAGGCGACCTCGGCGCTGCTGGACCATCACCTCAGCCAGTTCAACCTGGCGGCGGCCGCTGCCTTGCCGTCAGCGTGCCAGCCGGTGCTGCAGTCCCTGGTCGATCGCTTGGTGCGCGCCGATGGATAGATCCAGCCTTTTGTTGACGAAGGGGCCGGAGATCGGCAGTTTAGCATCAGTGCAGCACCGGTCTGCCGGCCGCTGTCCTATCGAAATGCCCTGGAGAAATCGATGAAGCTCAACTATTTCAAGGTACAAGCTGCGGCTGGGCAGATGGCTCTCATTGCGGTGGCCTTGCTTGTCACTGCCGCTTGTGGCGAAGAGACAGCCGTCTCTGGCTCGGTCCTGACCACAGCGGACACGGCGGCTGGCTCAGACAGCCAAGCGGGCGTCGATGGGGCAGAGCCGGATGGGGCCGCTCTAGACAGCGCGGCAGAAGATGGGGCCGTAACCGCGGATTCGCTTGAGCCGTCCGACGCCGCAACGCCGGTCGATGTCCTGGACCCAGACGCGGCTGGCGGCAGCGACAGCGCGGTCGAGCCTGACGGCGCTGTGGGTCCCGACGGTGCGGTAGACCCGGATGTCACTGTGGATCCAGACAGCGCGACCAATCCAGACAGCGCCACCAATCCAGACAGCACCCTCCTACCCGACACGGCGCCCGCGGACGTGGTCGTCGGCCCCGATGCCCAGCCGGGCGATGGCGGACCTGCCGACGGCGGCACACCGGCGTGCTTGCAGGCCAGCGACTGCGCCAAGCCGGCGAGCGCGTGCTTGGTGGCCACCTGCACCGCCGGCGTCTGCGGAGCCCAGCCCTTGGCCGACGGCAGCGCCTGCGATGACGGCAACGCCTGCACCAGCGGCGATGCCTGCGGCCTTGGAGCTTGCAAGGGGGCCAAGCCGCTGGCGTGCGACGACGGAAAACTCTGCACGACTGACGGTTGTGACCCCAAGACCGGCTGTACCGCAGCGGCTACCACCGGCCCCTGCGTCGCCGACGCGGCCACCTGCGTGCAGGGCCAGTGCAACAGCGCCGGAGTCTGCGTGGCCGCCGCCAAGTCTGGTTGCGACGACGGCAATCCGTGCACCCAGGACACCTGCACTGCCGGCAAGTGCAGCAACGTCGCCAGCGCCACCGGCACCGTCTGCGCCAGCAGCGCCTGCGCCCAAGACAGCACCTGCAATGCGGGGTTGTGTGTGGCCGGCAAGCCAAAGAGCTGCGACGACGGCAATGCCTGCACCACCGACAGCTGCGTACCCGGCCAGGGCTGCTCTTGGGCCCCTTCTAGCGCCGGCTGCGACGACGGCAATCCATGCACCGCTGGCGAGTCCTGCGGAGTGGTTCCGGGCAAGGGCGTGACCTGCCAGGGCGGCAAGCCGGTAGACGCCGGCGTCGCTTGCGACGACAAGAATCCCTGCACCACCGACACCTGTGACGCCGTCAAGGGCTGCCTGCACCCGCCCAAAGCCGGGGCCCCTTGCGACGACGGCAGCGCCTGCACCACCGGCGAGACCTGCCAAGCCAATGGCCTGTGCCAGACGGCCACCGGCGCCGCCTGCGACGACGGCAACCTGTGCACCAAGGACTCTTGCGACACCGTGGCCAAGGTCTGCACCTTTGCGGCCAACGACGGTGCCGCCTGCAGCGACGGCCAGAACTGCACCGGGCCTGACACCTGCGCCAACGGCAAGTGCAGCGGCAAGGCCTTGGTATGCAATGACAACAACCCCTGCACCAACGACGCGTGCGACCCGGCCACGGGCAAGTGCGCCGCCCTGGTCAATACCAACGGCCTGGCCTGCGACGACGGCACTGCCTGTACCGCCAAAGACGCCTGCCTCGCCGGCAAGTGCAGCGGTGTTGCGGTCGACTGCGGCGATGGCAATGCCTGCACCAATGACGTCTGCGACCCCAAAACCGGCAGCTGCACCTTCCTGGCCAACACCGCCGAGTGCGTGGGCGCGGTCGCCTGTTACGGCGGCGGCAAGTGCAAAGACGGCAAGTGCCAGGCCGGCACCGTGTCCACATGCAACGACAGCAGCCCGTGTACCACCGATGCCTGTGACGCGGCCACTGGCAAGTGCGTGTTTACCAAAGTGGCCGACGGCACCGCCTGTGACGACGGCGTCGCCTGCAGCCAGGCCAGCAATTGCCAAGCCGGCGCCTGCGCCCCAACGGCGCCATGCGTGGTGTTGCCGCTGGACAGCTTTGACTGCGCCAAGCCAAGCACCTGGAAGTTTGACCCGCCGCTGTCGCTGGAGGCCAATGCCGACGTGCAGTGGGCGATTGACGTGGCGCCAACGGTCGATGGCTTTGCGGTCCCCGGCAATTGCACCCTGAACTACAACGACGGAGAGAACTACTGCGCCAAGACCGGCAACGGCTGCATCGGCCAGCACGGCAAGGCGACTTCGCCGGTGCTCGACTTCACCAAGACCGCCGGCCTGACGCCGCTGCTGACCATGGACACCTACTACGACGTCGACTACCAGTTCACCGCCAACCCCCCCAACGTGCTGGTGGTCGATGCCGCGTCAGGTGCGCTGCTGGGCACGATTCCCCTGCCGCTGTCGCAAAATGACGTCAAGAAGATCAAGCCGGCCGTGCAGCTGACCCTGCCGCAGGCGCAGGGCAAGGTGGTCAAGCTGCAGCTGGTCCTGGGCGCGCCAACCGGCGATGGCGGCATCCTCTACGACGGCGGAAACCAGGGCAAAGGCTGGTACGTCGACAACCTCAAGGTAGAGGCGGCTTGGAAGCCAGAGGTGTGCGGAGACGGCATTGACAACAATTCCAACGGCAAGATCGATTGCGCCGACCTTGCCTGCGCAGGGGTTGCCAGCTGCACAGAGACCCAGTGCGGCGACGGCCAAGACAATGACAAAGATGGCGCCACCGACTGCAAAGACAGCGACTGCGCCAAGGCCGCCAACTGCACAGAGACCGCTTGCACCGACGGCCAGGACAACGACCAAGACGGCGCCACCGACTGCGGCGACAAAGACTGCGCAGCGGTGCTGCAGTGCTCGGCCAACGCCAAGACCTTGGCCAGCGACCCCATGGTCTGCGCAAGCGCCGGCAGCGCTGGCTCGGCCCCCAACTGGACGCTTAGCTCAAGCTCGACCAGCGTGGTGTGGGCCGTGGATCAAACTCCAGACGTGGTCGGTGCGTGCACGCTCAACTTCAACAACGGCAAGGACTATGTCCCGGGCAGCAACGGGCCCGTGGCCGGCACTGCCCAGTGGGCCAAAGCCATCGAGACGGCCGGCCTGCAGTCGGCAGCGGTGCAGTTCAAGCTGTGGCTCGACGTAGAAAACACCGACAACAGCGGCCCCTATGACAACCTGTATGTGCAGGTCAGCTCCGATGAATTCAAGGGCTGCTGCGCGGCCAACCAGAGCTGCGGCCAGAACGCCACCTGCAACAGCGCCAACACTGCGGTCTACGCGGTGCCGCGCTTGCCGCTCAAAGTGTGGCGGACCGTCTCCTACGACGTACCCAAGGCCCTGGTGGGCAAGTCGCTGAAGGTTCGCTTGAAGTTTGACTCGGTCGACGGTCAGTTCAACAACTTTGCCGGGCCGTTTGTCAATGCGTTTCAGGTGATGGGGCTGTAGGCTCTACCGCCGGTTTTTACTGCGGTATCGGTCCACCTGTCGACTCCCGCCTCTGGGAGTCGCCATGTCCGACCTTTTGACCCCGGCCCTGGCCGCCGCATTGGCCGACCGTGCCGGCTTAATCCAACAGCTGACTGCCGAAAACACCAACGCCTACCGACTTTTTCACGGGGCGACCGAGGGCCAGCCCGGCCTGACGGTCGACCGCTACGGCGACATCGCGCTGGTGCAGACCTTTCACCGCTCTTTGGAGCCCGCTGAACTGGGTGAGCTGGTGGCCTTCTACCTGGCCGCCCAGCCCGGGCTGTTGGTGGTGTACAACGACCGCAGCCAAAGCAATTCGCGGGTCGGCAACTGGCTGAGCAGCGCTGCGCAACAGCAGGCCGAGCAGCCGCGGCAGATCGCCGAGCTGGGCGTGCACTACCACTTTGCTGCCCGCCATCCCGGGCAAGACCCCTGGCTGTTTCTAGACTTGCGCGCCGGGCGGCGGCGGGTGCTGCAGCTGGCCCGCGGCAAGAGCGTGCTCAACCTGTTTGCCTACACCTGCGGCATTGGCACGGCGGCGGCCACTGCAGGAGCCCGGCAGGTGGTCAACATCGACTTCGCCCAGTCTAGCCTGGCGATTGGCAAGCAAAATGCTGAGCTGAATGGCCTGCTGACCCTGCCGAGCTTTCTCAAGAGCGACGCCTTCACCGCGCTGCGCCAGTACGCTGGGCTGGGTCAACCGCAGACGGTGCGCGGCCGCCGGCTGCCCGAGTTTGCCAAGCTGGCGCCTCAGCAATTTGACCTGGTGTTTCTGGACCCGCCGCGCCACGCCAAGAGCCCGTTTGGGGTGGTCGACCTGGTGCGCGACTATGCAGCCCTGCTGAAGCCTGCGCTCTTGGCCACGGCGCCCGGAGGGACGCTGCTGTGCTGCAACAACGCCGCCGAGCTGCCGCGCGAGGTGTGGCTCGACCAGGTGCAGCGCTGCGCCGTCAAGGCCGGGCGGCCGATCCGCGAGTGGCAGTGGATTGCCCCCGAGGCCGACTTTCCCAGCCCAGACGGGCAGCCGCCGCTCAAGATACTTGAGCTGCAGGTGTAGGACAGCTGGCTGTTGGCAGCAGACGTTGGCCAAGGCGCTGTGCCCCTTCGCCGCGGCTGGCGGTTGGCAGCTTTTGGCTTGCAGGGCTGGGGTGCAGGCTGAGCGCCCGGACCGCCTTCAGCCCCCGGATTTCGACCGCGCCCCTTTTGCGCTGGGCGGGCGCGCGAAGACAGGTAGCCCCTGTCAGGTCGCGGAATAGCGAAGCTGTGACTCAGCCATAGAGCCTTGCCGTGCCGCAGTCCGCAGGCGCCTTACCGCATTCCGGGGCTTGGCTTCTGGGCTTTGGCGCTGAGCTATGACCGGCGTCAAACTGCCCGTCGCTCGCTCACAGCATCCGAAAATGGCCAGCAAAGACCGGGGGCCTGTTGGTCAGCGGAGCGTCTTGGGGGCAAGCCGGCCTACCCGGCCTGTTGCCCACCGCCGCGCGGGGCTTCTACAGCCCGTACTCTACGCGCACGTCGTCGACAAACGGGCCCTTGCCGCCGTTGCCAATGCAGTCGACCGAATCGAACCAGAAGCGCACCTGCACCGCCTTGCCAGCCGCCGCCAACGCCGTTACATCGACCTTGTGGGTGGTCCAACTTCCCAAGGAGGTCTTGGGGGCCAGCGCCGACACATTCGCAGCCGTCCCAAAGCCGTGGTCTGAAACTTCAGCCTTGAGCAAGTCAAGGGTTGTGCCGCCCTCGGTGTCCATGAACACAGAGTACACGAGGTAGGCCTTTTGACCCGTTGGCGCCGCCGCCATGGTAAACGCCGCACTGGTGGCCGTGCCGGCAACCTTGGTCCCGCCGGTGGCGCAGGTAAAGCTGGTGCCGTTGTTGAAGTTGAGCGAGCAATCGCCGCTGAAGAAGCCGGGCGGCGAGGCCGTCGCATCAATGGCCCACAACGTCCCAGTCTGTGAATTTGCCAGGGTCCACTTGGTCTTGTCGCTGCAGACCACGCCGTCGGCAAAGGCAGGCACCGGCGCAGCGGCCACGTTCAGCGCGTCAATGAACCAGCCAGTGCCCTCATTGACTGCGCCATCGATCGAGTCGAAGCGGAACCGCACCTGGATGCGCTTGCCGGCGTAGCTGGTCAGGTCCAGCGATTCGTAGATCCAGCCCTTGTTGCCAGTGTTCGACGCCAGCTGGACGGCAGGGGCAAACGTCTGGCCGCCATCGCTGCTCACTTCCACATAGCGCCGGTCGTAGAAGCCGCCTAGCTCGGTGTCAAACCAGGTGCGCCACACAGCGCTCAGCTTGGTGCCAGCGCCAAAGGCCGAGAGGTCATAAATCGGCGACTGAGCCGTACCGGCGACGGTGCCGCCCGAGAAGTTGGTGCCGTTGTTCAAGTTGAGGCTCGCGTCGCCGTCCAGCTTGCCGGGCGCGGCTGGCGATGCGTCGATGGCCCAAGTGACTCCCAGAATCGCCGTGCTGAACCTCCAGCCGTTCAGATTGCCGGCGGCAAAACCTTCCGCAGCGGGTACAGTAGCCGTTGGCGTCAAGATGGTTCCGCCATAGACCTGCACGTTTTCAACAAACCAGCCCGCTCCGGCATTGGCCGTCGTGTCATTGCCCTCAAAGCGGAAGCGCAGCTGAAACTTCTTGCCGGCCAGCGCGCTAGCGTCCAAGGCCTCGTGAACCCACTGGCCCTTGGCGACGCTCTGGTTGAGCTGCTTCTGCCACGCCACGGTCTTGAAGCCGTCGACGGAAGCCTCCACATAGCGGATGTCGAAAGAGTCAGAGTTTTCTGTAGGATCCGCGCCGTTGTAGGACATGAAGGCGACGACCAGCTTAGAGGCGGCACTGCCATCGAGCACAAAGGCGGTGGTTGCCGTGCCAGACGGCACCAGGCCGCCAGTCGGGACATAGTTGGTGCCATTGTTGAAGTTCAGCGAGCACGAGCCAGACAGCTTGCCCGGCGTGCCCGGGGTGGCGTCCAGGCCCCAGCTGACGCCGCCAATCGCCGCGGCCAGCGCCAAGCTCGTGTCACCGCAGTCGATCGCGTTGACGTACGGCAGGGTCTTTACCGCACACGCCGCCGCGTTGAAGGTGAATACGCAGGCGCCGCTGACCTTGTCGCAGCTGTCCGCCGTACACGGGTTGGCGTCATCGCACACCTTGTCTACGCCGCCGCCACAGACCTTGTTGGCGCACTTCTCGCCGGCCGTGCAGGCGTTGCCGTCGCTGCAGCTGGCGGTGTTGGCGACGTACAGGCAGCCCGCAAGCTTGTCGCAACTATCGTTGGTGCAAGGGTTGCTGTCATTGCACACCACCGCGGTGCCGCCGCACTTGCCGGTGGCGCACTTGTCGCCGCTGGTGCAGGCGTCGGCGTCATTGCAGGCCAAGGCGTTGTTGGGGAATGTGCAGCCGGTCAGCTTGTCGCACGTGTCGTCGGTGCAGACGTTGCTGTCGGTGCAAGTGATTGCTTTTCCAACGCAAAGTCCAAGCGCACAGAGGTCACCACTGGTGCAGGCGTTGGCATCGCTGCAGGTGGCGGTGTTGTTGGTATAGACGCAGCCCTTGGCGATGTCGCAGCTGTCGTTGGTGCAAGGGTTGTTGTCATTGCAGACGACCGGCGCGCCGACGCACTTGTTGGCGCTGCACTTATCCGGGCCCGTGCATGCGTTGTTGTCGTTGCAGGCCAGGGTGTTGGAGGTGAACGCGCACCCGGCGGCTGGGTCGCAGGTGTCGGTGGTGCACAGGTTCTTGTCGTCGCAGACTACGGTGGTACCGGCACACTTGGCGGCGGCGCACACGTCGTTCTGGGTGCAGGCGCTGCCATCGCTGCAGGGGTTGGTGTTGGGGGCGTTGACGCATCCCGTGGCCTTGTCGCAACTGTCTGTTGTGCAGGGGTTCTTGTCGTCGCAGCTGACGGCACTGCCGGGTACGCAGGCGCTGTTGCTGCACTTGTCGCCGGTGGTGCAGGCGTTGTTGTCAGAGCAGGCCAGCGTATTGGCAACGTACTTGCAGCCGCTGGCCGGGTCACAACTGTCGGTGGTGCAGGGGTTCAGGTCGTCGCACTTGACCGCGGCGCCGGCAACGCACTTGGCGGCTGCGCACAGATCTTTGTCCGTGCAGGCATTTCCGTCGGTGCAGGCCAGGGTGTTGTTGGCATAGCTGCAGATGTTGTTGGCGCAGCTGTCGCTGGTGCAGACGTTGTTGTCGTTGCAGTCCTTGCCGATGCCAGCGCACTTGCCACTGGTGCACTTGTCTGTGACGGTGCAGCCGTTGCCGTCGTCGCAGGTATTGGTGTTGTTGGCAAAGGTGCAGCCGCTAGTGGGAGAGCAACTATCGTTGGTGCATACGTTCTTGTCATCACAAACGACTGCCGTGCCGGCTACGCACTTGCCGCTGGCGCACTTGTCCAGGCTGGTGCAGGCGTTGCCGTCGGTGCATGGCGCCGTGTTGTTGGCAACCTTGCAGCCGGTTGCCTTGTCGCAGCTGTCGTCGGTGCACACATTGCTGTCATTGCAGACGACCGGTTTGCCCACGCAGGAGCCGCCCGTGCAGACGTCGGCGCTGGTGCAGGCATCGCCGTCGGTACAGGCCGAGGCGTTGTTGGCAAATACACAGCCCTTGAGCTTGTCGCAGCTGTCGGTCGTGCACGGATTCTTGTCGTCACAGAGCACTGCTGTACCGCCGCACTTGCCGGTGGCGCACTTGTCGCCGCTGGTGCAGGCGTCGGCGTCGTTGCAGGTCAAGGTGTTGTTGGTAAAGAGGCAGCCTTTGAGCTTGTCGCAGCTGGCGTCGGTACAGGGGTTGCTGTCATTGCAGACCACCGGCTTGCTAGCGCAGGTGCTGTTGGCACAGGCGTCGCCAGTGGTGCAGGCGTCGCCATCGCTGCAGGTGGCGGCGTTGGCCAGGTAGACGCAGCCCTTGGCATTGTCGCAGGTGTCGTTGGTGCAGACGTTGCCATCGCTACAGGCGACGGCGACACCCACGCACTTGCCAGCCGTGCACAGGTCTGTGTCGGTGCACAAGCTGGCGTCGCTGCACGTCTCGGTGTTGTTGGTGTAGACGCAGCCTTTGACCTTGTCGCAGCTGTCGGTGGTGCACGGGTTCTTGTCGTCGCAGACTACAGTCGTCGAGATGCACTTGCCGCTGCTGCACTTGTCTCCGCTGGTGCAGGCGTTGCTGTCGCTGCAGGTCGCCAGGTTGGGGTTGTTGGCGCAGCCGGTAGACAGGTTGCACACGTCGTCGGTGCAGACGTTCTGGTCGTCGCAGCTGACCTTGGCTCCGATGCACCCCCCGTCTTTGCAGGTGTCGCCGCTGGTGCACGCGTTGGCGTCGTCGCAGGTAGCGGTGGTGTTGGCATTGACGCAGCCCTTGACCGCGTCGCAGCTGTCGGCCGTGCAGGCGTTCTTGTCATCGCAAACTAGCTGGATACCCACGCACTTGCCGGCGTTGCAGGTGTCCTTCTGGGTGCAAGCGGTGCCGTCGTCGCAGGGCGCCGTGGAGTTGGTGTTGCTGCAACTGCCGGTAGAAGCGCTGCAAGCGTCAATGGTGCAGGGATTCTTGTCGTCGCAGACCTTGGGCGCGCCGGCACACTTGCCCGCAGAGCACTTGTCGCCGGTGGTGCAGGCATTCTTGTCGTCGCAGGTCGCGGTATTGGCCGCAAATGCGCAGCTGCCGCTGGCCTGGTCGCACTTGTCGGTGGTGCAGGGATTGCCATCGTCGCACAAGATCGCAGTGCCGGCCTGGCAGCTGCCCTGCGCGCAGGACTCTCCCTCGCTGCAGGTGTCGCCGTCGTCACAGGGGAGCTTGTTGGGCGTGAACACGCAGCCGGTGCCGGGCGTGCAGCTGTCTGTTGTGCAGGGGTTCTTGTCATCGCACTTCTGGCCGCCGCTGCCGCCGCACGCGCCGTCTTTGCACACGTCGCCGTTGGTGCAAGCGTCTTTGTCGTCGCAAGGGGTGGTGTTGTTGCTCTGCTTGCAGCCGGCCACCGCGTCGCAGGTATCGTCGGTGCAGGGGTTCTTGTCGTCGCAGTTCACTGACTTGCCGGTGCAGCCGCTGCTTGTGCAGACGTCGCCACTGGTGCAAGCGTTGCCATCGTCACACGCGCTGCTGATGACGTTGTTTTTGCAGCCGATCTTGGTGTCGCAGGTGTCGCTGGTGCACGGGTCTTTGTCGTCGCAGTTGAGGGGCTGGGCGGTGCAGCTGCCGTCTTTGCACAAGTCCTTCTGGGTGCAGGCGCTGCCGTCGTCGCAGACATCGCTGTTGTTGGTGTGCAGGCAGCCGCCGACCTGGCCGTCGCAGGTGTCGGTGGTGCAGACCTGGCCGTCGTCGCAGCTCTTGGCCGTGCCGCCGCACTTGCCCTGGGTGCAGGTGTCGCCGACGGTGCAAGCGTTCTTGTCGTCACAGGGCACGCTCAACTGCTCGTAAGTGCAGCCAGTCTTGGGATCGCAGGCATCGATGGTGCAAACATTGTCGTCGTCGCACTTGAGCGCCGTACCTTTGCATTCGCCGGTGGCGCACTGGTCCTTCTGGGTGCAGGCACTGCCGTCGTCGCAGGGGTCGCTGTTGTCCGTGAGCTTGCAGCCACTGGATGGGTCGCAGCTGTCGTCGGTGCATGCATTGTTATCATTGCAATTTTTGGCGGTACCGGCGCACTTGCCGTCGGCGCAGACGTCGCCGGTGGTGCACTTGTTGCCGTCATCGCACGGAGAGCTAACTTGCTTGAACACGCAGTCGCCGGTCTTGAGGTCGCAGGTGTCTACGGTGCAATCGCTTTTGTCGTCGCAGACCTTGGCGGCGAAACCGCTGCACGACCCCGCCTGGCAGGTGCCTCCCGTTTCGCACTTGTTGTCGGTGGCGCACGGGCCGTCGACCAATTCGTAGCCGCAGCCCTTCTGGGCGTCACAGGTGTCGTTGGTGCAAGGATTGCCGTCGTCGCAGCTCTTGGGCTGGCCCTTGCAGGCCCCTTCCAGGCAAGTATCGCCCACCGTGCAGGCCGTACCGTCGCTACACGGACCGGTGAGCGGCTCGTTCTTGCAGGCCTTGCCGGCGGCGTCGCAGCCATCTTTGGTGCAAGGGTTGCCATCGTCGCAGGTTTCCTCGTCGGTGGTGCCGTCACAGTCCTGGTCCACGCCGTCGCAGGTTTCGGTCGCCGGCACCGGCGCGTCGCAGGCCGTCAAGCCGCCGTCGCCACAGATGCGCTGGCCAGAGCAGGTGCCAAAGCTGTTTTTGGTCTTGCAGATCGTCGAGAGCTTCTGCGTCGTGGCCTTGGCGCTACAGGCGCACACGCCCTCAGTTTTCTTGCACTGCTTGCCCTTGGCGCCAGACAGGGAGGTGACCTCGGCGCAGCTGTAGCCAGCCGGGCAATTGTTGGTGGCGTCGTCGCAGGCGCCACCGCAGAAGGCGCCGGGAAGGCCCTCGTCGCCGGCCGCGTACGCCACGCACAGCGCATCTGAGCCGCCCTTGAGGCAGTCGGCGTCGCTGCTGCACGGCTCGCACAGCCGAGGGAACTGGGCGACGCACAAAGAGATGCTGTCTCCGCCGGCGCCGGTCATGGTCTTGCAGGCAAAGCCCGCTGGGCATTTTTCGGTGCACTTGCTGGCACACTGCAGCCCGGCCGGGGTGTCGAGGCAATATCCGCTGTCGCAGCCGCCATTTTCGCTGCAGGCGCAGCCGCCGCCGCCGGGGCAAACGGGTGCCGCGTCGGCGCCGCCGTCCGCGCCGTCACCGCTCGCCAGGTCGTCGCTGCTGCCGTTGTCGCTCAGGGTGGAGCCGTCACCGCCGCTTGTCTCACTGGGATCGCCGTCGGGTAGGCGCGAAGAGCCGTCGTCGCCACCATCGGTGACGAATTCACCGTCGCTGCCGCTGACGCGGCCCGTGTCCTCTGCTGGCGAGCCGTCGACAGAGGCGCCGGCCGCGCCCGGGTCGCCGGCCTGCTCGCCGCACGCCATGGCGCCAAGTGCTAGTAGGACCAACAAAAGGCCGAGCTGTCCACTGCCGAAGCTTCGGTTTCCACGCATGCTTTCCTCCCCAGTTGCACGCAGCGTACCAGCGAACAAAACTGTGCACAATAGTAAAGGTCCACAACCACCGGCCGACCGATCGGCCCCGCGCCAAGGAGGCTAGGCTGACCCGCGGACCCTACCTGACGCACCGCACCCTTAGCTGCGTCGCCAAATCTTCCACGTCGCTAAACCCGTCCAGAAAGTCGACGAACCAGAAGGCGGTGGGCTCGGTCGCGCTCTGAGTCATCGACCAAACCCCTCCGGTCCCAGCCGCTGGGAATGCGCCGTGGTCCAGTGCCGGCTGTTCGACCGCCGTATCGACCAACGACCGCAGCTCGCGGATTTCAGGCACGCGCCACCCACCGCCGGCCAAGGTCAGCCCAGCGCAATACGGCTTGGCGTGCAGCCAGTTGTGGCGACCCGCACCGTCATCGCCGCCACTGGTGTCCAGGGCCCGCTGCCAGGTCAGCTGGGTCGCTGTGTCCAGCACCGTCCCGGCCTGTTCGCTGACTTCAAAGCGCTTGGCCTGCAGCGGCGGCGCGACCTGGCCCCGGACGCAGCGCACGGCGCGAGCATTGTCCTGCAGCTCCGTAGACTGAAAACCTGTGGCAAAATCCACCCCCAAGCCTCTTTGGGGGCACCGTAGGTGACGACCATCGCCCAGTGGCGCTCTTTGGGCGCATTGGGAAAGAAGACCTGGTCAATGGCCGGCATGGCGCGGGCGAAATCGATCAGGCTGTCGAGCTCGGCGCGGCTGGGCAGGCGCCAGTCGCTCTTGCCCGCCAAGACCAATGCCGTGTTGCAGTAGGCCAAGGCCTCTTGCCATTTCATCAGCTTTGGCGCGGTCTGTTGCTGCCATTGCAGGCCGGTCAGGCTGTCGGTTACGGTGCCGTCGCCGGCGTCTTTGAGGCCTCTGGGGGTCAGCGGGCCAATGCCCCAGGTTGGGTAGTCGGCGACGCAAACCTTGGTTGGGCCGGTGCCGTCATCCAAGCTCCAGCTCAGCAGCCCCTTGCCACAATTCAGCTAGCAAGTTCCATTATTGCAAACCTTGAAGGCTCCGCAGCTGCTGCCATTGACCGCTTTGGGATGGCTGCACAGGCCGGCCGCACAGCTATCGACCGTGCACGGGTCGCCGTCAGTACAGCTGGCCGGGGTGCAGCCCGGGGCGTCGGGATTGGAGTCCAGGCCGGTGTCGGCAGACCCGGCGGCACTGGCGTCGACCCCGCCATCAGCGTTGGCGAATTTCCCAGCCTCAGGAACAGCTTGGGCGCAAGCGGTGGCCAGGGCGATGCAGAGGACGGCTTGCAAGGAGTGTTGGAATTGCATGGTTGTGCTCGCTGGGGCGACGCCGTGCGCATGGCCGCCCAAATGCTGCGCCGCGGCCGAGCAAACGGCAAGTCGGCTGCCAGGCTGGCCCGACTGGTTCGCCTGCGGGAACCATCGGATACTACGCGCAACTCCGGGTTCAGCGCCCCCCCCCCGGCCCGGGTAGAGGCGGGCCTCTGGCCCGACCGTTTCGCTGAAATTTCGACACTATCAGAACAAGTCTGAGACCTTGGCGCAAACCACTCAACGTTGCTCACGTGCCAAACTCTCCGGCTCCAAGAGCAAGCGCAGCCCCTGCCAGATCTGGTCCATCCGCCGGGCCGACAGCGCGCCAATTCGCTGGCCCAAGAACTCGCGGTCCACCGTTCGCAATTGGCTGATATTGACCACCGAGGGTTTGGCCAGACCACCCTCACCCAGGCTCAACGCGACGTTGCCGGGCGCGTCCGCGAGCCGCAGGTTCGAAGTCACGGCCGCGACGACCACAGTTTCGATCCGCGACGCGTTAAAGCGGTTGTGCGAAATGATGAGGCCTGGCCTGAGCTTGGCTGGCTCTGCACCGCCGGCGCCGCCAAACTGAATCCAGAAGACATCGCCTTGGGACACTACCATTCTGTCCCCGCGTCGCTGCCAACCGTGTCCCACTGCGCAGCTTTCTCGCGCTGGGCTTGGGCGACCAACGGGTCGCTGTAAACCGCATCCAAAGAGGCGGTCACCTCGGCATCGCGCAGCCGCGCAGCCTCACGTGTCAGCACTTGCGCAATGTATTGGCTGCGGGCGATGCCGAGCCGGTCCGCTGCGAGCTGGACTTGGGCGAGCACCTCGGGCTGCAAGGAGATGGCCAGCTTGTGCGCCGTCACGCGTCGTCCTGACCGCACTACCGGCGGTATTCTGGTGACAGAATACCGTCGCCGGAGGCCGGGTCAAGCTAGCGGCGGCAGGCAGGGGGGCAACGGGGAGGTGGTTGCGCTGGAGGGGGTTGAGGTCGGGGGGGAGGATACGACGCGCAACCCCGCGTCCAGCGCCCCCCGCCCGGGTAGGGGCGGGCCTCTGGCCCGACCGGTTTGCCTCCGATAACCATTGGATACTACGCGCAACTCCGCGTCCAGCCCCCCCCGCCCGGGTAGGGGCGGGCCTCTGGCCCGACCGGTTCGCATCCGATAACCATCGGATACGACGCGCAACGCCGCGTCCAGCCACCCCCCCCCCCCGCCCGGGTAGGGGCGGGCCTCTGGCCCGACCGGTTCAATCCTGCGTCAGCGGCCAAACCCATGGATACTCGCCACAATCAGGCCATCGCTTCCGCGGATTTGCGACCACATGCGCGACCTTCTCCTCGAACTGACCGCCCGCCCACACTGCGCGGTCATACCCGCCGCGCTGCCAGAACAGCGGCTGCCGCGCAAAATCCCTGCAAAGTCCGCCCGACCGGGAGGCGTGTGAACCGGTCGGGCCAGAGACCCGCCCTTACCCGGACTGGTTGGAACCTACATAAGTTTTGACCGGTTAACATCAGTTGCCAGCCCCGTCCAAGCCGATGTCCGCCGCCGCGCACGCGGCTGCCGCGCAAAATCCCTGCAAAGTCCGCCCGACCGGCAGGCGTGT
>CAIXGW010000206.1 GCA_903919145.1 uncultured Myxococcales bacterium | reverse complement strand
GAACAAAGACTGGCTGAACAAGAACATCAAGGGCAACTGGTCGATCACCGTCAAGGACATCGCGGCCATTCAGGTCCCGCCTGGCACGCCGCCCTTTACCTTTGATGGCAAGTTCAACTGGAGCATCGCCATCCAGACCCTGTCTAGCAAGAAGATCCAGATCAAGGGCGACTTGATCGTTGATGGCAGCGTCAAGGTCGGCGGCAGCGTCCAATTGGCGACCAATAGCGACACTTGCGGCGCCTCGAACAAGGGCGCCATGCACGTCGACGCCACCTACGGTACGGAATACTGCGATGGCACGCGTTGGGTCGCTCTCAAGAACCGCCCGGTCATGTGGTCGGGTGGCTGCACCTCTCACAACACCAGCAGCGGCGAGGCGACCTACTGCCTGGATGGCAATGATTTCAACACGGCTGGCAAGTATCTCAATGTCAACTCCAACGGCATCGTCACGGTCACCATTCCCGGCTACTACCGCATCAATGTGTACATGGACGGCACCAGCTGCAGCTACCGCCGGGTCTACTTGCGGCGCAATTACAAAGCTTCACCGGGTTGGACCGACTTCGCCTACAGCCACCACTATGAGAACAGCGGCGGTTGGTACCAGCTGATCGTCGATCAAACCTGGCCGTTCATGGAGGGCGATCAGTTCCAGGTAGTTTCGCAGCAAGATTGCGGTGGTGGCTACTATAAGTGGCACTCCTGGAACGCCAATGGCCAGCACAGCCGCGCTCAGTTCTCCTTTGAGGGCCCGCTGGCCAACTGAGGCGCTGGCGCCCGAAGTCCTGACGGGGCATCTTACTTTGTGTAGTTAGCGCCATGATTGCGGGCGCCGCAGACTCCGTGGAAACTCGGACCTGCGGCGCCCGCAGCCTTTTTGGCGGTCCGCCGCGGTCCAGCGCCATCCCGTTGACACAGAATTGCGTTGGATGCGTGCAGTTCGCTACAATGGCGCGACTGCCGGACTCCGACCAGAAGTATGCACAAGGTGCCGGCGCCAAGGTCTTCGCCCGCGAGGTTTTCGATGGCTCTGCTGCCCAAGTTCGCCGCCATCGTCGCAGCCCTTGCCCTCGGCGCGGCGGTGAGCGCCAGCGACGGCCTGGCTGCCGTGCCCACCACCAGCGCCATCGAAGGCATGCTGCTGTCCTCCGGCGGTGGCCCAGCTGCCGATGGCAACTACACAGTTGCCATCAGCATCTACGCCGCCGAGACGGGCGGCAGCGCCGTCTGGACAGAAAGCGGCGTCACCATCGCGGTCAAGGGCGGCCAGTTCAGCTTCCAGGTCGGCGCCAAGACCCCGCTGTCGGCTGCGGCCCTCAGCCTGCCCGCCGCCTGGATCGGCGTGCAGATCGGCACCGACCCAGAGCTGCCGCGCAAGCCCATGGGCGCTTCACCCTACGCCCTGCGCGCCGCCATCGCCGAAGGCCTGGACTGCAGCGGCTGCCTCAAGGCCGGCAACCTGGACGCCGGCATCTTGCAGCCCTACGCCAAGGCTGCCGATCTGGGCTCTTACGCCAAGACGGCTGACCTGTCTGCCTACGCCAAGGCCAGCGATCTGACCGCCTACGCCAAGAAGACCGACCTGTCCAGCTACGCCACCGTGGTCGCCCTGGCCGACTACGTCAAAGCCAGCAGCCTGGCCAAAGTCGCCGGCACCGGCAGCTATGCCGACCTGACCAACGCCCCCACCCTGGCCAAGGTCGCCACCACCGGCTCTTACGCCGACCTGAGCAATCAGCCCAAGCTGCCCGTGCTCGGCGCCGCGTGTGGCACCGGCTTGGTCATGAAGGGCATCAAGGCCGACGGCTCCTACGAGTGCGTCAGCGCCGGCATTGGCCCCGACCTCATCAACGAGATCTCCAATGACCTCATCTGGAACCAGTTTGTCGACAAGACCGACGGCACCAAAGACGTCCAGATCAAAGACGGCTTCTCGGCCGGCGTCACCGATACGCTTAGCTTCCCCGACATTGGCGTGGCCCAGAAGATCTGGATCGACTTCAGCGCCGGCAACTCCGACGTCTCCAAGCTGACCGTCGAGCTGTTTGCGCCGGGCATGAGCACCCCGTACATCCTGTACAAGGGCACCAAGACCGGCACGACGCTTTCCGCCAAGTACAACGACACCGACAAGATCGACACCGGCGACATCGACAAAGACTGGCTGGGCAAGAACATCAAGGGCAGCTGGTCGATCACCGTCAAGGACACCGCCGCCATCAGCGTGCCGCCCGGCACCCCGCCGTTTGTCTATGACGGCAAGTTCAACTGGAGCGTCAACATCCAGACCCTCTCCAGCAAGAAGGTCCAGATCAAGGGCAACCTGATCGTCGACGGCATGATCCTGGGCAACAGCTTGTGCGGCAATGGCATTCTTGACAAAGGCGAAGCCTGCGATGACGGCAACAACACCGACGGCGACGGCTGCTCCGCCTATTGCCTGGTGGTAGGAGCGGAAAAGAACTGCGCCGCCATCTTGGCCAAGAACAGCGCCGCCAAGTCGGGCTGGTATACCGTTGACGTCGATGCTGCTGGCGCCTATCCGGCGGTGCGGGTGCTCTGCGACATGACCTCAGACGGTGGTGGCTGGACCCGCTTCATCCACCACATCGACTACGATGGCGTCACGCCGATCTCGATGCCCAGCTGGGATGACGGCGTCTCCTTGGCAGCCCGCGGCGGCATCAAGCAGTGGATGGTCAAGACCTACCTGGACGCG
>CAIXGW010000205.1 GCA_903919145.1 uncultured Myxococcales bacterium | reverse complement strand
GGGTCTTGGCCGCCTGCCCGGCGCTGGCTGGCGGCCGCTGCGGCAGCGGCGCTCGCGCTCGCGGTCGCGGTCGCGGCCTGGCTGTGGCCAGGGCTGCCGACTGAGACGGCGGAGCCGGCGCGCGCCGCTGGCGCGCTGGCTGGAGGCGATTCCGCGCCCGGCGGCGCGGCGGGGCCTCCAACTAGCCCGGCCCTTGCGCTGCCAACGGCATTGCCCGCGCTGCCGTTGGGCAACGGCGCGGACGCGCCGTCCGGGCCGCTGCCGATGGCACGCTACTTTGAGCTCCGCGACGAAGCGGCTTGCCGCTGCAAAGTCCGTGACGTCGCCGTCGAGCAGATGAAGTCCGAACTCATCGCCTGCCGGGCGCTGCTTGCCGGGGGAGCTGAATTCAACCGACCGGCTCTGGAGGGGGTGGCTGCTGGCCGGGTCGCCTACGACCCCGCGGCCGCTGCGCGCTGCTTGCGCGAGGCCGTGAGCTGCGGCGACGGCGAGTCAAAAGGGACCGCCTGTGCCGAAGTCTTGCGCGGACTGGTACAGTCCGGCGGGGTTTGCCACGAGATCGGCGATTGCACCTCGGGGTTTTGCGTGAAGCGCAAGCTCACTGACGAGACTGGGACTTGCGTGGCGAAGCTGACAGCTGGCTCGCCATGCGAGCATTTCTGGGACTGCCCCGGCGCTCTTGACCTGCATTGCATCGGCGGAACCTGTCAGCCCCCGCCAACCAGGGCCGGCGAGCGCTGCGAATACACCTGCATGACCGAAGGCCTGTGGTGCGATAAGGATGCCAAACCGCCGGTCTGCCGGCCCGCCATTGGGCAGGGCGGAAGCTGCAAGCCGGACGAACTCCAGCAATGCCGCCAGGGCCTCGCTTGTCAGCAGTCTCGAGCGGGGTTCCGCTGTGCGGCTCCAGCCCAGCAGGAAGAAGCCTGTGATCCTGAGAGAATCAACGACGACTGTGGTCGCGGGCTATTCTGCGTGCCGGTTGCAGGCGGAGGACGCTGCCTTGCCAGGGCAGAACTGGGCGAGCCCTGCGCTGGCGATGGCCAATGTCCGTTCAGCGAGGCCTATTGCGCCGGGAGCACCGCCACCAAGCCGGGCCGCTGTGAGGCCCTGCCCATCGATGGCGAACCGTGCGCCGGGCGCAGGGTCTTCGGAGGTCGCTGCCGGATGCCCTTTGTGTGCGACGTGGTCCGGCAAGTCTGCGTGGTCAACCTCGCAGAGGGCGACCCGTGCGAGGGCCGCGTGTGCGGAGGCCCGCCCTTTGCCATCACTTGTGTCCATGGCGTCTGTCGGGCGCGGCAGCCGGAAGGCGCCCCTTGCGAAGAGGAGCCGCAAGGGCGCGGCGCCGAAGGCGAGCTGCAGTGTGAGCGGAAGCTGGCGTGCGTGGCCGGACGCTGCGTGAAGCCGTAGGCGGCGCAGCCTGCCCAAAGGGTGACGACCAGCACGCCCTTGACCCGAGCCAACTCTAGGCGCCTACATATCTAACCACCCCGTCCGCACAGAATCCGACCACGCTGCCGCGCTGAAGCGAGTTGACGCACCCTGGCGCGGCGAGTTGGCGGGCGACGTGGCCGACGAAGTTGAGGTGCTGGTTACTCTTTGTGGTGTGCGGCCTTCTTGGCCTGTTGGGGGCAGCCTGGCCCGCGCCCTATCGCCCAGCTTGCCAGCGGGCGGCCATCGCAGGCTCCCGGTTCGACATAGCGGTTTTGGGCACTTACGCCGCCCTCGGCCCAACAATCTCCGCCAGCAAATCTGGATGCCGGTCGAGCAACCGCAGCAATACGGCCGCCGCTCGGGTCATGGCAATCTCGCCCTTCTCGTATTTGTGAAATGCCATGGGGCCCCCGCCCAACACGCGGCCGGCTTCGCGCTGCGACATGCCGAGGCGTCGCCGGATGCGCACGAAACGTATAGCTTAAGTGCCCTGCCACCCTGGCCGATGCCCGTCCTTTTTCTCTTTCTGGCGAGCCGAGGTGCCGGCCGGCCGGTACTGACCCGCGAGCCTCTACTGGCCCCGGTGCCCCTTGCAGCCTGTGCCAAATGTCTGGACAATCCGCGGCGCCGCGCCGACCGTGGCCCTTGGGACCCGCTATGACCACGCCTAGTTCTACTCGCCGGCCTCGCCAGCCGCGCCCATCCGCGAACTCGACTGCCGACGCCCAAGCGCGGCCAGAGCTGGCCGACGACCCGTTCCTGGTGGACCTGGACGCCCTGAGCGCGCTGCTGACCGAGACGGCGCTGCGCCAGGCGATGGTGCTGTTCAAGAAGCACTATGTGACTGAGGTGTATGTCGACGGCCCGCGCGGCGGCGATCCGGTACTGCACGGCGAAGTGGCCGGGGAGATCAGCGATAGCCATGTCAGTATCGGTCTGGACGGTCTGGGCGCTCTGCACGCCACGTGTACGTGCGGCGCCTTTGACAACGGGCGCCTATGCGAACACGCCGCAGCGACGCTTTTGGCCCACGGCGATGCCCCCAGGACCAGCAGCCTCAAGAGCCTGACGGCCAGCCAAGCGGCGCTGCAGCTACGCGTTCAGGCGGGCCAGCGCGAGGTGGCTGTACAGCACCTGGCGGGAGCTCCGGCATTTGGCACGTGGTCAGCCAAGTCGGTGCTGTCGACGGCGGCGGCGCTGCGCCCCTACACCGTGCAGATTCGCCACCCCAAAGAGCCGCTGAACACCTGCACTTGCCCGGACTTTGCGGTCAATCGGCTGGGCACCTGCAAGCACATTGAGGCGGTGCTGCACCGGCTGCGGCGGCGCGGGGCGAAGTCGACCGCCGCGGCGATGGCGGTGGTCTGGCTCGACTGGCAGGCGCCGCAGGCCCCAGCGGTGCGAGTGCGCGACATGGGCCAGCTGCCGCCCGCGGTCTCTGCGCTGGTCGCCAGGCATTTTGACGAGGCGGGGGTGTTGCGCGGCAGCCTGCCGGACGCCTGGTATGCCCTAGAGCGGGCGGCGCTGCGCCTAGCCGCAGAGGACAGCGACACCTTGTCTTTGGGCGAAGATGCCCGCGCCTGGACCCAGCGCTGTGCCGAGCAGGATGCGCGTCAGGCCCGCCGGGCCAAGGTCGAAGCGGAGCTGCAAACCTGCCAAGGTCAGCCAACCTGGCTGCGCGCCAAGCTGTTTCCCTACCAACGCAAAGGGGTCGCCCTGTTGGCCGGCCAAGGGCGGGCGCTGCTGGCCGACGACATGGGCCTGGGCAAGACCCTGCAGGCCATCGCCGCGGCGCAGTGGCTGGTCGAGCACGAAGGCGTGCGGAGGGTGCTGATCGTCTGCCCGGCCTCCTTGAAGTCAGGCTGGCGCAAAGAAATCGCCAAGTTCACCGGCCAAGCCGCGGTCGACATCCAAGGCACGCGGGTGCAGCGGCAAGCCCTGCTGCGCAGCGACGCGACCTTCTACGTCGTCCACTACGAACAGGTGCAGCGCGACCAGAGCCTGCTGGCCGGAGAATTCGCCCCGGATCTGCTGATTGTCGACGAGGCCCAGCGCATCAAGAACTGGAACACCCAGATCTCAGCCAAGGTGAAGTCGATCCCCTCGCGGTTTGTGTTTGTCCTGACCGGCACGCCCCTGGAGAACCGCCTGGCCGACCTGTACAGCCTGATGCAGCTGGTGGATCCGCATGTGCTGGGCCCGCTGTGGCGCTTTGAGGTCGACTACTGCGTGCAGGATGAGCGCGGCAAGCTGGCCGGCTACCGCAACCTGACCGTGCTGCGGCGGCGCCTGAGCGAGGTGATGCTGCGGCGCTCGCGGGCGGTCATCGCCGACCAGCTGCCTGAGCGCTTGCAGATCGTCCGCGAAGTCTCCATGACCCCTGTTCAGATGGGGATCCACGACGCGGCGATGGCCTCGGCCGGGCAGTTTGCCCAATACGCAGAAAAGCGGCCGCTGTCGCCGCCCGAAGAGAAGCTGCTACTGGCCGCCCTGCAGACCGCGCGAATGGCTTGCGATGCCGCGGGCTTGGTCGACAAGAAGACTGTGGGCAGCCCCAAGCTCGAAGAGCTAGGCAAGATCCTTGAAGAAGTGGCGGTGGAGTCGGGGCGCAAGGTCGTCGTGTTCTCGCAGTGGGAGCAGATGACAGCGATGGCCGAGCAGGTAGCGCGCGACCTGGGCCTTGGCACGGTGCGGCTGCACGGCGGGGTGGCGGTCAAGAACCGCGGCGCGCTGATCGAAAAGTTTGAGCAAGACCCGGCGACCCAGGTGTTTCTGTCGACCGATGCCGGCGGCACGGGGCTGAACTTGCAGTGCGCCAACGTGCTGATCAACCTCGACCTGCCCTTCAACCCCGCAGTGCTGGAACAGCGGCTGGCGCGCATCCACCGCCTGGGGCAGAAACAGAACGTGCTCATTGTGTTGCTGGTGGCGGCGGCGTCTTATGAGCTGCAAGTCGGGCGCGCCATGAGCGGCAAACAGCACCTGTTCAACCAAGTGATGGCCGACGACGGTGACGACGTGGTCGGGCTCAGCCAGGCCGCACTCAAGCAGGCGATGCAGGCGGTGCGCGAACTGGAGCAAGAGCGCAAAAAGCAACCGCTGCAGCTGGAAGGGCCCGAAGGTGAGGGTGAGCTCGCGCCCGCGGCCGAGGAGCCGCAAGCTGGGGTGCAGATCGACGGCGACCAGGCGGATTCAGGCGCGGTGGACCAGCCCGCCGAGCCGCAGCTGGCGGACCAAGCGCCCGCCGGCGAGCCTGAGCCGGTGGAAGAAACCCTGGCGCTGCAAGAAGATCCCGTGGCCGGGTTGGTGTCGCAGCTCTCAGTGCGCCTGGGCCAGCGGCTAGAGAGGGTACTGCTGGCGCGGGCCGGGCTGCTGGCGCTGGTCGACCGCAGCGATGCCGACGATGCCGCGCTGATGGCGGAGCTGACCCAGGCCGATGCGCCGGTGGTGATTCTGGACGTCCAGACCTACGCGTTGTTGCAGCAGATGGGCCAGCTGGTGGGCACGCCTAGTGAATCGCCGCTGTACCTGCGTCCGCAGGCTCCGGCTGTCTCGCCGCTGCTGACCCAGGCGCGGCGCAAAGTCAGCGCGGCCAGGGCGTTACTCGACCAAGAGATGCCCGATGAAGCGCTGACCCTGCTGTGCCACGCGCTGGTGCTGGCCCTGACGGTGCGCGCAGGCCTGGACGGCGTGCCGGCGACCCCAGCGGTGGCTTGGATCTACGCCGACTTGCTGCCCCGCGGTCTGGTGACGGTCGAGGAAGCCAACTTGGCAGCGCGGGCCCACGGCCTGGCCTCAGCGCCGGCGGTGCCGCAGGGGTTGGTCGAGCAAGCGCTCTCTGAGGTGCAAGCGGTGGTCGGATAGGCGAGCGAGCAAGACGAACCGGGGGACTGGCGGTCGGCGGTACGGTTGCGGCGGCGGGTTTTGGGCCAGGCTGTTGGCACATGATCCGGTTGACCCAGCCCAAGATCCACCCGCCCCCTGGCGCCGCACAATTTCGTCTTAAGCTGAGCTACCTGGGAAAGCCCGGCACAGGCTCCTGACCAAACAGTTGCGGCAGTCCAATCAAGGCCACGTGGTGCCGCTGGGCCGCAAGGCGCATCAGGGCCGGGTCTTTGGATCATCTAGCTACTGTAAGTCGAGTTACGGCAAGTCTACTTACGGATTGGGGCCGGTCAGGCCAAGGAGCAGTCCCAGTGCCGTTCGCGTGTCCAGTCGCCGGGAAATCAACGGCCCACCCCGGTCGCCGCAGCGCCCCGTCATACTCCCGCCAAGGCAACCGCGGTCGCCCATGCGCTAAACGAGCTGGGCTCGCCCGTCGGTCAGCCCAGGAGTCCCCATGCAGACAGTGCAGATCACGGCGCTCGGGGGCTACGGCCAGTTGAAGCTCGTCGCCAGTCCAGACCTGCAGCCCGGCCCACGTCAGGTGCGCCTTGCCGTGCACGCCGTCGGCGTCAACTACGCCGATTGCGGCGCCAGAATGAGGCCCTACGCTTCCGCCAGCACGCAGTGTGGGTCATCCAGTGGACAGCCGCGGCTGGGCTGGATGCTCTCGAGGTAGAGATCCCAGTGCGATACCAGGTAGAGAGGGCACTGGAAGTCCTGGGCGAAGCAGCGAAACACGTACCGGACGCGGTTCGGGAAATGGCCCCGAAGTTGCCCTGGCGAAAGGCCTGCGGACTGCGAGATATTTTGGCGCACGCCTACTTTGACGTGGAGCCCGAGGTACTTGCGAGTGTGGGACTAGAACACGGCGACGACCGCGGTCAGTAGGAACGGGCCGGCGATACACAACCAGACACCAGCCCGTAACGGTATCAAGGGAGTCAACTGCGCTGCCACAGCATGCTCCAGGGCCTGCGCCAGTCGCGCGTGCACAAATGAGCCCACGACCTCCACCGACAAGACCTCAGTATCCAGGGCCTTACTCGCCGCCAAATCGCTCCGGTCAACTTGGCGAAGATGTGCGCTGCTATGCCGCTGCTCGCGGCCGAGAAGCGCGCGCCTAGCGCGGACCGGAGTGCATCGGCGATGATTTGTTCCGCACCGTTGACTGGTACTGTCAATGCACCAGCAGGCAAGCGCGCATTGATGCCGGTCACCAGGGCATCGCGAATGCCGGCACTCGATCCCACGATACCCGCGGTGATAGCTAGCGCTTCGTTGCGCAGCCAGGCTGTGATCGCGAGTGAGCCAGTCGATGCGAGCAACCACGGGACGATGAGCAGGTAAAGTAGTGCGGGGATGCTCACCGAAAGCAGCCAGGCCCACGCGGCTAGGCCGAATGTGGCGGCTAGGCCGTGAACGAGGCCCTGGGCTAGCGTGCGGGCGAACCGCCCCGCAGCACCTAGCGCGGCAAACGATCCATTCCGCATCACGTTGTTCAGGGGATCTTGCAGTTTCAATGGCCGGCCCTCGGCAGTACTTTGGCGGCGAGCAAGAACAAGACTGCTGCGGCCAATCCAGCACCAATCCTGCCTCCGCCTGATCCGGCAAAAACACCGATGACTGCTATCAGGCCGCCGCAGCCGATGAGGCCACCGCAGCCAAGGCGGACTTTGCCGAGAAACCCGTCGGCACCTGCTGCCCGGTAGTTCTCGTCAACTTGAGCTTGCTTCGCTTTCTGCGCATTCGCTTTGGAATATCTTGCCAACACTTTGGCCTGGGCCTGCGCTTCGGCCTCGGCGTACATCCGTTTTTGGCACCCCTCGGAGCAAACCGACCCGTGCGGTGCTGGCCAGAATTCGTGGCGCATTGGGCCACCACAGGCGTAGCAGTTATTCGGCATGATTCAATCCAGTTGCCGAGTGGGCGACGAATAACACGAATCTATGAAGTAGTGTTAGTCAAGCAGCCTTGCGCCGACATTGTCGCCATGAGCCGCCAGCCACCCGATGCAAGGTACGATCCTAATGCGCTGGCCCGCCAAGTAGGCCGCAGGGTTGCAGAAATCCGCGCAAGCCGTTGCCAGACCCAGGAGAATCTAGCCGAAGCCCTGGGTTGCAGCGTCGTGCGAGTGCAAACCGTCGAGCGCGGCGCAAACCTAACGATCGCTTCCCTCTGCGAGTTGGCCGAAGCGTTGTCGTGCGAGGTGGCCGACCTGTTTATGGCGCCTACGAGCCTACAGAGTCGCCCAGGCCGACCGCAACGGCGCAGCTAGTCCAGAAACGTTTGTTTCAGCAATAAAAGCGACTGCAGAAGCTCGCCGATGAGCGGACACATGAGGCCAGCGCCGAACCGGCACGAAGCGAGCAGGGCAACCGCCAGCCCCTCTCAATTACCAGTCGTTGCCAAAGGCTTCAGCGCCCATTCAAGAACCCGCGCCCGCAACTCAGGGCGAATCCGGCGGCAAGGGCAACAGTAGCACTGCGTCGCCCGCCATTGAGGCGCCCGCAAAAGATTCTGCCGGTCGTTCGCGGACCCGCCAAGGCCGACGGGTCATGCGGACAAGCCCATCCTTCACGTCATCTCAGCACAGCCCCTAAGGATTTTGCCGAAGACGTGCACCAACCTAGATCCAAAGCGCTAGGGATGAGGCCCCGCAAGGGCGGCATCCGATGCCGCTTTTTGCCTCAAGGGTCGGCGGGCCCGCAGGGCCAGCCGGCGCGGGCAAAAAGGCCCAGCCCGGTCGCCGCAGGCGAAGCGCCCTAACCACACTCCGCGGCCAGCGTCTAATCCAAAGCCGCCAGCACGGCTTCCGTTGCCACCCGGATCGCCGCCGCGTGGCCCAAGGCCGCCCGAGCGTCGTCCGCCGTCAGGTCGCCGTGACCCGGGTAGCGCGAAACGCTGGCCCACGGCGTCAGCTCGGCGCACGGCAGCTCCAGGTCCGCAAGCTCCAGGCCAGCTTTGCGCAGAAGGTCAAGCAGGGCCAAGAGATTGTGGGTCCTTGGCGGGATCAGTTCTGCAGCCACCAACAACGCCTTGAGGCGCTTTTCGCCTTCCTGCTGGCAGTGGTAGCCGATCGCTGCGTGCAGGCCGTGGGGCGCGAGCAGGCGGGCAACCTGTTCATCTTCCAGGGCATGGCTCAGCCAATCAGCCACCTCCGGGTGGTCACGGCGCAGCATACAGCACCCGCCCTGTCGTCTCGGCTTCGTAGGCCACACTGCTGCGCCATTGGCGCACGCGCGCGTACTCCTCCGGTGTCAGCACGACAAAGTCGCAATCGACGTGGCTGTCGGCCGTAGCCCGCAGAGCCCGGGCGGCACGAGCAACCGCCGACTCCGAAGAGGGCGCGACCACCAGCAAATCCCAGTCGCTGTCGGCCCTGCCTTGGCCTTGGGCCCGCGACCCAAACCACACGGCGCGGTGCACATCAAAAACGCTGTGCAACCGCTCTACAAGCGCGCGTGCCACCTGTTCATCGCGCGCCAAATCGGACATCAAGCCTCCTGTGATGAGTGTAGGCAGCCCCGACAGCAGGCGCAAGGCGCCCCAAAGCGCTAGGGATGAGGCCCCGCTAGGAGCCTGTCGGAGTAATGCAGTCACCTACGGATAATTCAGCAAAACTATTGAATCAGTCGCGGTATCCGACAGGGTCCTAGGGCGATCGTCTTGCGAGCGCCCAGGCGGGCAAAATATTGGAATTCACTTCCAATATTTCTTGCCCGACTGAAAAAACGCAAAGTGGCACGGAGCCTGGCGGAGATTATCCCGACAGGCTCCTAGGGCGGCATCCGATGCCGCTTTTTGCCCCAAGGGTCGGCGGGCCCGCAGGGCCAGCCGGCGCGGGCAAAAAGGCCCAGCCCGGTCGCCGCAGGCGAAGCGCCCAAACCCCGCTTTGCCAAAGATAAAACCCCAAATCCCAGCCCAAACGACGGCCGCACCTACCACGCCACCGCCCGCCTGCAGGTCAGCCTTGGCAAGGGCGCCGCCGCGCCTCCCTCACCCCGCTCGCCAATACACCACGCCGCTCGCATCCTTGTCGCTCGCCGCCTCGCCCCTGCCGCGCAAATGCAGCAGGGCCGCGGCGATGGCCGGCTTGCTGAAAACCGGCGGCTGCTGCCAGTCAAACAAATCCTGGACAGAACACTCCTGGTCGGCATATTCGCGCAGGACACCCAGCACAAACGCCGCGGCGGCCGGCGGCGCCTTGCTGGCCTTGGTGGAGGCGAACGCCCGCAGCAGCGGTAGCGGCGCCGCGACCGCCAAGCTCGCAGTCACCGGCTTGGCCACGGCGGGCGGCCCGCTGACCTCGCCGTCGATGTCCAGGCCAAAAACATCTGCGAGATCCATGTCGTCTAGCGTCTGCGCCGACGCCGCGGCCGCCAGCGAGGGCAGCGCTGCTTGGCGCAGCAGCGCCTGCTGGTCGACTTGGCGCAGCGCAAACAGCAGCTCGGGCCGGGTGTCGAGCCTGTTGCCCACGCCGTACAACGCCGCAGCCACGTGCTTGCACAAGAACGCGCCATCCGGGCAGCTGCAAGAGAACTGCATTTGCCGCGGCAGCGGCAGCAGACCGTCGCTGGGATGGCACAGCCGCGCCAGCACCCCTTTGGCCAGCTTGCCCTGTAGCAGCTCGACCAGCGAGTCAATTTGCCCAGCGCAATCGCGGGCCAGTGCGGCCCACTTGGCCGCGTCCAGCGGCTCGACCCGCACGGTGACCTGGTAGATCGCCGAGCCGCTGACCAGCGCCGTCACCTGGCCCGGCAGCAATTGCAGGTCAATGACCGAGCCGTTGCGCGCATAGGTGCGGCCGCGCGGCAGGCGGTTGGCGTAGTCGCTGTGCATTTCTAGCTGTTCGCACCAAGCTTTGCCCCAGAAGGTCGCGGCAATCGTCCGGCTTGCGATTTGCACCGGTGCCAGCAACTGGCCCTTCTTGGCGAGCTTCTGGGCCTCTTTCTCTGCGTTGCGCCGCCGCTCGGCCACCGGCACGTAGGGCGCCCACATCGACGAATAGTTCTGGTACCTAGCCATGGGCGTCTCCGGCGCTTGGCGGATCTGGCGCAGGCCCTATTCCGACTGTAGGGCCCCGAGATCCAAGCGCACCATCCGCATCAGATCTGAATCCGACAGTTCCGTCAACGCCCCTTCCCCGCCGCCCTGCAGCACCTCTTGGGCCAGGATCCGCTTGTCGCCAATCAGCTGGTCGATGCGCTCTTCTACCGTGCCGCTGCACACAAACTTGTGGACCAGCACGTTGCGCTTTTGGCCAATGCGATAGGCCCGGTCGGTCGCCTGATCTTCGACCGCCGGATTCCACCACCGGTCAAAGTGCACCACGTGGGCCGCCGCAGTCAGGTTCAGCCCGGTACCACCGGCCTTGAGCGACAGCACAAAGAAGCACGCCTCCGGATCGTCTTGGAAGCGCGCCACCAGCTTGGTCCGCTCGCGAATGGGCGTGTCGCCGTGCAGCATCAGCCCGGGCCGACCGAACACCGCTTGCAACAGCGCGTGCAGCGGAGCAATGGTCTCGCGAAACTGGCTAAACACCAGCAGTTTTTCTTGGCGCTCTGCTACCACTTCGGCGATTTCGCGCAGCCGAGCGAACTTGCCGCTGTGTTCGGCCTGCCAGCCGCCGTCGCCCAGCCACTGCGAGGGGTGGTTGCAGATTTGTTTGAAGCGCATCAAAAAGCTCAGGATCACCCCGCGCCGCTGCATCGCCTGGTCTTTTTGTTCGCCGCCCTGGGCCGCGCCCTCTGGCTGGTCCGCCAGCCCGTCCGCCGGAGCATTGCGCTGCAGCTCGCTGGCCAGTTGGTCCACTGCCGCTTGATACAGGGCGATCTGCAGCTTAGAGAGGGCGCAGAAAGCCTGCAGCTCGGTCTTGTCTGGCAAATCGGCGATGACCGACCTGTCAGTCTTCTTGCGGCGTAGCAAGTAGGGCTGGACCAGCTTGCGCAGCGGGGCGTAGCCTTGGGCACTGCCTTCCATCTGCTTGCAGAACTTGGCGAATTGCGCTGGCGTTCCTAGCAGCTGCGGGTTGAGAAAATCCATCAGCGACCACAGATCGCCCAGGCGGTTTTCGACCGGGGTGCCGGTCATGGCGATGCGCGCCTGGCAGTGCAGCTGCTTGACGGCGCGGGTCTGGCGGGCCCCGGGGTTCTTGATGGCCTGCGCCTCGTCCAGCACCGCCAGTCGCCAGGGGAATTGGCGCAGCCGCTCGTCGCGCGCCAGCGTGCCGTAGGTGGTCAGCACCAGGTCGGCGGCGGCGCCCGGCTGCCACAGCTGCTGCGGCGAGGCGCTGCTGTGGGCGACCCGCACGGTCAATTCAGGGGCAAATCGCTCCGCTTCCGCCAGCCAATTGCCAATGAGCGAAGCGGGCACCACCGCAAGCGCCGCGCCGCCCTGACCCTGGCGCTGCAACGAGCGCAACAGCGCCAGCACTTGAAGGGTCTTGCCCAGGCCCATGTCGTCGGCCAGGCACGCGCCCAGGCCCAGGCGCACCAGGAGCTGCAACCACGCCACGCCGGCCTGCTGGTAGGGTCGCAGCCGCGCGGTCAGCTGAGGTCCCGGGTCGGCTGGAGCCAACTTACCTTGAGGATCGCGCAGTTCGCTAAGCAGCTGCCCCAGCCACGGCCCTGCATGCACCTCGCTCCAGCGGGCGCCCGGCTCGGCGGGCTGCTCCGCCCCGCTCTCTGCCCCTGCCAGCACCCTCAGCGCTTCGGCAAAACTGAGACCGCCTTCTGCCGCCCGGGCCTGCACCGCGTCGTAGTGGTGCAGCATCGCCTGCAAGCGCTTCTTGTCCACCTCGACCCACTGGCCGCGCAGCAGCTGCAGACCATCCACCCCGGCCAGGAGACGCTGCAGCTCTGCAGCATCCAACGGCTGGCCATCCAGGGTAACGGCCACCGCAAAATCCAGCAGGGCCCCGGCGCTCAGCCCGGCCCCGGGCACAGAGCCAATCGCCACCGACACCTGCGGGCGAGCCGGCCGGCCGCGCTGCCAGCTCTGCGGCATCCGCACCACCAGCCCCGCCGCTTCGAGCACCGGCAGCTCGCGCAGCAGGGCCAGAGCCTGTTCTGCCGTCCAGCGCACCGGCGCGTACAGCTGGCCCTGGGCCACCAGCTGAGCCAGCCACGGGCTCTGTTCCGCCGCGCGCTGCAGCGGGGCCAGCAGCGCCAACAGGGCCTGGGTGTCGCCCCCGGCCGACGCCTCCTGCACGGCCTTGCCCAGGCCCAGGTGCTGCGGCCGCGCCGAAGCGGACAGTCGGGTGGTGTAGGTGGCCATGAACGCAAAGGGCAGGTCAGGGTCTTTCTTCAACTCGGCCAGGTTGAGGTGGATGCGCCCAACGGCGTGCCACGACGGGTGCTGCCGCGCCAGCCAGCCCTGGGGGTCGCCTTGGCTCAGGGCCGGCAGCGCGGCATCCAGCTCGCCCCACAGGCACGCAAGCAGGTCGGCATCGGCGTACTCAGCGCCAGCCATCGGCGGAACGGTCAGCGCCAAGCTGGCCAATTCCGCGGGCGGCTGCGGCACCGAGCGGACCCCTTCTTCCGCCAGGTCAGGCAGGTGGCGCAGCGCCGTCAGGTAGCGCACGGCAAAATCGCGCCAGAATGCCCAGTCCACCGGCAGCGCAGTCGCGACTTCGGCTGCACCCAAGGTCAAGAGCAGGTGGGCTGACCCGCCGGCAAAAGCCGCACGCAGGCGCTGGGCTGCGCCATCGGCCAGGGGCGGCGCCGCGAGGTCGTCGCGCAGGTGCAGTTGGCCACTGGGCAGCAACACCGGGATCAGCGGCACTTGGGCTCCTGCATGCGCGCATAGACGCTTGGGTTTGGCGAACCACGCTGGCCCACGGCGGGTCGAGGCGCGGCGGAAGGCTCAACGCCCAGCCGGGATCTGCCCAACCGGAGCCTGCCCGGCCGGCAACAGCCCATCGCGCTCCAGGCACCCAAGCAGAGTCTGCGCCACCACGCGGTTGCCCGCCTCGTTCCAGTGGTCAAAGCGCGGAAAGTACGTCGGCTCGGTGGCTGCCGCCAAGCCCTTGCGCGGGTCGCACAGCGGCACCTGAGCTGCGGCCGTCAGCTCGGCTAGCAGCCGGGTCGGCCGGTTGAAGTCCAGGCGGGTGAGATCCGGATTCTCCCACTGGATTCGCTCCTGCTGCGCCTCTGGCAGGGCCTCATAGCGCATCGGCACCGACAGCACGGCCACCTTGGCGCCGCCAGAGCCGGCCTTCTTGACCAGGACCTTGAGCGCTTGGGTGGTCGGCTCGCGGACCTTGTCGGCCAGGGCATTGTCTAGCACCAGCGCCGTCAGCCGCGGCGTCGATCCCACCCGCAGCCACAGAGACGGCCAGTACGAAGCCACCCGCAGGGCCACAAAGGCGTGGCTGTACTGGTCCAGCAGCTTGACGCCATACCACGCCCAGAACTTGGCTTTGCGCTGCCAGCCGCCGCCCGGCCACACCGGCTGGCCGTGGTACAGCGCCATGCCCGCCGCCGCTGGCTGGACGGCGTCAAACACAAAATCGCCTGTAATACCAATAGAAAGAACCACCAGGTCGGGCTCAATCTTGGCCAGCCACTGGTCCAAGTAGGTGTAGTACTGCCAAAGGCCCCAGCCCGCCATGCCGGCGTTGATGACGGTGACCCGCTGGCCGGGGAGGCGCTTGCCAAGCTCTGCCTCCAGCACGTTGGCGTAGAGCTTGTCTACGTCTACCGCCTGGTTCTCTGAGAAGCTGTCGCCCACCACCAAAATCCGCAGTTCGCCGGGCTGCTTGGGCCCGTGCTCGCTGTCGCGCGCTTGAAAGCTGTTGATCGCAAACACGTGGTCGCCAAAGCCGTTGTTGGCGACGGTCGAGGTGCCGGCGGCAAAGGTCAGGCCGTAGGTGGGGTCGGTCGCGTAGACGCCCTGCAACAGCCGCTGCACCGGCTGGGGGGCGACCAAGCGCAGCACCAGCTCCAGGGCCAGAAAAAGGCCAAGCAAGACGCCAACATCCCGCGCGACGATCCGCAACAGGCTCTTGGTGGTCAACGCTGGGGTAGAACTGGACATACAACCCTTTTCGCTTCAAAACACCGCGGCGGCTCAGAACACAAAGTAGATAAAGCTCTGCGGCGGCACCGAGGTCACCAGCGTAATCAGCCCCGCCACGCCGGCGTAGATCAGCCACCGCGACACCGCGGGCCGCCACACCCACTGGCGCACGGCCGGCCAGCGCTCCCAGGCCGTCTCGGCCGCCAGCAGCGCCGGGATAATCACCAGCGGAAACAAGGTCGGCACCATCAGCCCTGGCTGCCAGGTCAGGATCCCCTTGATCACGGCCACCGCGGTCGCAAAGGTGTCGGCCCGAAAGAACACCCAGCACAAGCACACGATGTGAAAGTTGATTGTGGCCAGGACCAGCCAAGGCAGCGGTCGCCGGTCGTCGGTCGCCTTGGCGATCCCGCGCTGCCACATCCATAGCCGGTGCAGCGCCAGCACCCCGCCGTTGATGGCCCCCCAGATCACAAAGTTCCAGCTGGCGCCGTGCCACAGGCCGCCCAACACCATGGTCGCCATCAGGTTAAACAGCGTGCGGGCCCGGTTGCCCCGCGATCCGCCCAACACAATGTACAGGTAGTCGCGCAGCCACGACGACAGCGAGATGTGCCAGCGCCGCCAGAAGGTGGTCAAGTTGGTGGCAAAGTAGGGTCGCTCAAAGTTGGGCGGGATGTGATAGCCCAGCACCTTGGAGGCGCCAATCGCCACGTCGCTGTAGCCGGAAAAATCGCCATAGATCTGAAACGCAAAGGCATAGGTGGCAAACAGCAAGCCGGCGCCGCTGAACTGCCCGGGGCGACCGTAGGCCATATCGACAATGCCGCACAGCGCATCGGCAATCAGCAGCTTCTTGGCCAGCCCCCAGATCATCTGCAGGATGCCCTCTTTGGCGCGGGTCAGGTCAAAGGTCGGGCGCTTGGCCAGCTCTTTCATGAAGTCGGCGCCGCGCAGGATCGGCCCGGCCACCAGCTGCGGAAAGAAGGTGACGTAAAGCATGACGTCGAGCATCGACTTGCGCGCGTCGATCTCGCGGCGGTACACGTCAATGGTGTAAGACATAATCTGGAAGGTATAGAAGGAGATCCCGAGCGGCAGGATGATTGGCAGCGGCCCCAGGTCGGCCTGGACGCCAAACCACTGGAGCACGGTCTCTGCGCTGTCTAGCATCCAGTTGGTGTACTTGAAGAAGAACAGGCTGCCCAGGTTGCCGACCACGCTGATCATCAGAAACAGCTTGCGGCGCTTGGGGTCTTCGGTGCGCTGGATGTTGATCGAGCACCAGTAGTCCAGCAAGGTGCTGATCAGCATCAGCACGGTGTAGGGCCACTTCCACGCCGCGTAGAACAGCAGGCTGGCGCTGGTCAGCAGGACTTTGCGAGCCAGGAATTCGTCGCCGCGGCGGCGGATCGCCACCACCCCAGCAAAAGTGCCAACAATCAAAAGGCTGGCGCCGATCGCGCTGCCCGACATGCGCTCGGCATACAGCGGCCACAGCATCCCGGCCAGCGTCAACGGCGCGCGCAGCCACAGCGGTCCGCGGAAGAACCACAGACAGACGACGGCAAAGAACAGAAAGAAGTCTAAGGAGTTGAAAAGCAAGAGCTGAACCGGGAGCGGCGGCGTCCACCGGCTGCGGCCTACTTGGCGTGGCGCTGGCGACTGCGGACAGGGGCCAGATTTTCACAAATGCGGGCGGACCGCAAGGAGAAGGCGGAGATCCCGGTGCCCCTAGCCGCCGCGGCTGCTCCGCCCACCGGCGAACCGGCGCTTGAACCCGGCGCGGGTCTGTGCCAACCTGCGGCCATGTTTCTCGCCCGCGTCATTGGTACTGTCGTCGCCACCAAGAAGCCTGAGGGCCTCACGGGCATCCGTTTGCTGATGGTCCAGCCGGTCGGCGAAGATGGCACGCCGCGCGGGAAACCCGTGTGCGCAGCCGATGTGACTCAGGCTGGCCCCGGCGATCTGGTCCATGTGACAGAGTCGCGCGAAGCCGCGCTGGCCCTGCCCGACCCGTTTGTGCCCGTCGATGCCGCCATCATCGCCATTGTCGACCACGTGCACCAGGAGCCTTTTGAGGAGGGCCGACCGTGATCCTCGCCAAAGTCCTGGGCAATGTGGTGTCGTCCGTCAAGCACCCCAGCCTGAACAGCTATGCGGTGTTTAGCGTCCAGCCGGTGGACGAACACGGCCGCGCCCACGGCGACACCTTTCTTGCCGTTGACCACGCGCAGTCCGGTCCGGGCGACACGGTGGTCATCCTGCGCGAGGGCAATGGCATCCGCCAGATCCTGGGCGACAGCAAATCGCCGATCCGCTGCTTGATTGTCGGCGTCGTCGATCACGTCGAGCCGGCGGTCTGACGCCTCTTTCTCCCCTGCAGGTCCGGACCAGCCGGCCATGGGCACGGAAACCATGAGCAGCCGCGTCGTCCACACTGTCTACGGCACCGATGCCTCGCTGGCGGCCCTGCGCCGGCAAATGCTGGCGATCGCTCTAGAAATTCACGCGCGCGGCTGGGTCGCCAACCACGACGGCAACGTGACTGCGCGCTTGCACGGCGACCGGCTGCTGGCCACCCCCACGGCCCTGTCCAAGCGGGTGCTGACCGAAGCCGACCTGATCGCGGTCGACGGCGACAACAAGGTCATCCAGGGCGGCCGCAAGCCCTTCTCTGAGCTGTCACTGCACCGGGCTGTGTACGCGGTCCGGCCAGATGTGCGCGCCGTGGTGCACACCCACGCCCCCCACGCAGTGGCGCTGTCGATCCTGGGGCACGCGGTAGAGCCACGGCTGCTGGCCGAGTCGGTGGTGTCGCTGGGCAGCGAGATTCCGCTGATTCCCTATGGCTTTCCCGGTGGCGCCGATCAGATCAAGCACCTGGGCACCCTGGCCGGCGTCGTCGATGCGGTCACGCTGGGCAACCACGGCGTGCTGGCCTGGGGCGATGACCTGGAGCAGGCCTTTCTGCGCGCCGAGCTGGTAGAGCACCTCGCCTCGATCCAGCTCAAGGTCCTGTCGGTAGGTCAGCCTCGCCTGCTGCCCGAGCCGGACCTGGAGCGCCTGCTGCAAGCGCGGACCCGCGCCGGCCTTGGACCGGCGGCCAGGGCCAAGAAGAGCGCGT
>CAIXGW010000204.1 GCA_903919145.1 uncultured Myxococcales bacterium | reverse complement strand
CAGGCCGCCCTGTTGGAAGCAGAACAAGCGCGGCGCCGCATGCGTGTCGACCGCAGCGGCGACCCGCGCCTGCGCGAGCAGTCCCAGCAACTGCAAGGCATGGCGCACGCGCGAAAGGTTGCTGCTGCTGTGGCAGCAGATGGCGCCGCGACGCGCTAATGCCTGGACTTCCACACTGATCTTCAAGGGAATCAACCTGGCGGGCACGGAGACCCGCCCCTACTCGCCCTGGGGGTGGCCCATCGCCGCGAAGCGGCGATTCCCGTCTGCGCAGGCGGACGGGGTGATGATAGCCCGCCAATTCATTGGCTGGGACGATGTTTGGCTGGCTGGCCTGCTTCCATGGCGGCCCGGCGTGCGGCGGCCTGGCCCAGCCCTGGCCTCTACACTGATCTTCAAAGGAATCAACCGGTCGGGCACAGAGACCCGCCCCTACCCGGACATGGTCCCCCACCAGCACGCCCAAGCCGAATTCGACGCCCAGCTGGCCGCCTTCGCTGCCCCGCTGAACCCATACCGCGCCCTGTACAAGCGCCTTGTTGCGGCGGGCCTCGTGCGTTAGTTCCTAACATCGCATAGAAATACCACAGCTTGCCCCAAAACCCACCAAGCCAAGCACCCACGCTCCAACCCCGTTTGACGGCCGACCCGGTTACTGCGACGCTGCCCCCTACCAGTGGGTACCTTCACTGGCCACCGGAGCAGGACGATGTGGATTCTGATCAGCCTTGTAGCGGCAGTCACAGGCCTGGCCGACGGCTCTATTGGCGCCGTCGATGGCAGCTACGAAGGCCCGGTGGGCACGCTGACCGCAGTCTGGGCGCAAGACTCAGCCAAGGTCACGTTGTGCGCAGGGAATGCCTGTTGCATCGAAGGCCATTTGCGGCGCAGCGGCCAGGTCTACCAGCTGATTGCCAAAAATGCTGACGGTCTGGGCTGTGGCTCGGTCACCGCCGGCCAGCCCGTCGCGACCTTGAAGCCTTTGGGGTTGGGCAACCATCGCGTCGCGGTGGCTGTGCAGCTGCGGCCGACGGTGAAGGCGCTCAAGCCCTTTGCCGGCAATTACCGCCGGCAGTAGCTGCAGGGCTCAGGCTGCGCCGGCAGATGGACGGTTGCGATTGTTCAACGGTCGTTTCTGCCGTCCCTTCCCCAACGCCCAGGAAAAGCTATTCTGCCCAGGGCCCCAAGGGCTCTACACAAGCGGAGGCAGAAAAGACGATGGACCCACGCCGATTCTTGCTGACCCTGGCCGCAGCAGCGTGCAGTTCGCCAGCCGCCGCCGGCGATGCCGACACCGCCGCGCTCGACACCGCCGCACTCGAGATCTCCAGCGCCGACGCCAGCGCGCCTGTGGCTGATGGCTCCGCCGATGCAGCCGACGCACCAGCACCGCCATCGCTGCGGCCGTGTCCGACCAGTGGCAAGGGCGCGGTCACGGGCGACGTCTGCCATCTGCTGACCCCAGCGGAGTCCGGCTTGCCCGCGGCTGGGGTCAACGCCAACGTCGATCAGTACGCCCTGCGACCGACCAGCGGCGCCCGCGGCCGATTGCTGGTGTTCTTCAACGGCAGCGGCGGCAGCCCCGTGGCCGGCACCCGCGGCTCGCCAGCGCAGAACTACTACGCCACCGCGCGGGCGGCAGGGCTCCACGTCTTTGCGCTGAGTTATCGCAGCGACGACGCCATCGGCAGCCTGTGCAAGGGCAACGACGCATGCTTGCTGCCCACCCGCCGCACGATCCTCAGCGGCATCTACCAGGCCGGGGCTTCGCCAGCGCTGAGCACCGTTGCCGAGCACGAGGGGGCGTACGCGCGCCTCGCGGCCGGGCTCAAGGCCCTGGCAGAGCGCGATCCGGCCGGCGGCTGGGACGCGTTTCTTGAGCCCGCAGGCGCCAAACCAGGCGATCAGATCCGCTGGGCCAAAGTCATCGCGTCGGGGCACTCGCAGGGCGGTGGGCACGCGGCGGCCATCGCCATGGCTTTTGAGGTGGACCGGCTGGTGGCCCTCAGCTCGCCGTGCGACCAGACCGCCAGCGGACCGGCGACCTGGCTGGACGCTGCCAAATACGCCTACGCGACATCGCCAGCTGCGAAGTTTCACGGTCTTGGGGCAGCGGGGGACGCGATTTGTGCAGGCTATCCAGCTATTTGGAAGGCACTTGGCATGGCACAAGAGCGGAGCCACGCCAATGCTGTGGTGTGCACCGGCTCTACGCCCCACGGAGCGTCGATCGACTGCGTAGAGAACGCGCCGAAGTGGAGCCAGATGCTGCAGTGAGCCTGGCCTTTGGGCCTGGCGAATTGTCGCGGTGGCTGCAAGCCAAAACCCCCATCACGCATCAAGCAGCCTGCCTAAACCGCAGTGGCCAGGCGCACTTGTCCGAACCGGTGAGCGGAAACTCCTAGGCACTGGAGCGAACTACTCTCAAAACGACCCACCTTACGCCAGCCCCCCCGCGCCGCGACCTTCAGTTCGGCAGCGGTTCGCCTGGACAATTGGCCAACACCCGGGCGATGGCATCGCGCTCGGCAGGGGTCACCCACAGGTGATAGCGGCGCTTGACCGCCGCCTGGCGGGCCACGTAGGCGCAGCGGTAGGCCTTGCGCGGCGGCAGCCAGGTGGCAGTGTCGCCATCGCCTTTCTGGCTGTTCAGCCGCCCTTGGACCGCCAACAGGTTCAACGGGGCATTGGCCAGCTGCTGGCGCTGGGCGACGCTGAGCAGAAAAGCTCCCGTTTGCCATGCATTAGACAGAGCGACCACGTGATCGATTTG
>CAIXGW010000203.1 GCA_903919145.1 uncultured Myxococcales bacterium | reverse complement strand
GGCGGCGGAATCATCGGTGGGGGCGGAATGACGGGCGGCGGCTGTGTCCAGTCATGAGGATGGGTGCGCACCAGCAAGGTCGTGATGTTGTCATGGCCACCGCGGGCCTTGGCTAGCTCGGTCAGTCGGTGACACGCCGCGGCAGCCGTGGCCCCACCTTCGAGCACGGCGCGGATCTCGGCGTCGCGGACCAGATCGGTCAAGCCATCGCTGCACAGCAGGTACTGATCGCCGCGGCGCACGGTATAGCCAAAAATATCAACAGCCACAGCCTCTTGCAGGCCCAGCGCCCGGACAATGACGTTCTTGTAGGGAAACGCCTCGATCTCGTCGGGCTGCAGCAGGTTCATCTTGATGTATTCGTTCAGGAGCGAGTGGTCCTCGGTCAGTTGCTGCAGCTTGCCGCCGCGCAGGCGGTACATCCGGCTGTCGCCGACGTTGGCCACATGCAGGCGCGAGCCGTGAACAAACGCCGCCACCACGGTGGTGCCCATGTCCCGAAGTTGCTCGTGCTGCTGCGCCAGCTGATACACCGTCAAGTTGGCGCTTTCAACTGCCTTCTTGAGGCGAAAAGCCTGCATCGAGGCTTCCGCTTCCGGCATGGGCTTCTTGGCCCGGCGAGCGCGCAAGTAGGCGGCTTTGACCCTCTTGGTCAGGTCGGGGTTCTCATAGAAAGCTTTCATACTTTCAATGGTATAGGCAGATGCCACTTCACCGGCAGAGTGCCCGCCCATGCCGTCGGCGACAACGTAGAGCTGCTCTCCGCCCAACAGCAGCAGCGCATCTTCGTTGCCGTCGCGGACCAAGCCCACGTCGGTCATGCCAAACACTTCCAAGCGGAGGCGCGGCTTGCCAGCCGAGGCTCGCGGCGCCACCGGCTTGGCCGGGTCTCGCGGAGTCTGCTTCTTGCTGTTGGCCATGCCCTCGCCCCAGCGACCCGTCGCGGGTCGCAGTCCTTTGCCGCCCCCTCTCCGGGCTGCGACTTCTGGACTCCAATACCTTCGTGCGAACCTAGCTTGCACGCGCAGCGCTGTCAAACCGCTCGGCCGTCTCTGGCCCCTGGCTTGGGCGCTGCGCTGCGGGAACACCAGTCCCAGCGCCGCGTCTGTCCACGGCCGCCTACGGACGCAGGCGGTCCATCATCCGAGCAAACGGAATTGTTTCGCGCACATGGGGCAAGCCGCAGACCCACGCCACCGTGCGCTCTACCCCCAGACCAAATCCGCCGTGCGGTACCGAGCCGTACTTGCGCAGGTCCAGGTACCAGTCAAACGACTCCAAAGGCAAACCGTGCTTGTGGATGGCTGCCAGCAAGGTGTCGTAGTCGTCTTCGCGCTGGCCGCCGCCCACGATCTCGCCATAGCCTTCTGGGGCCAGCATGTCGACTGACAGCGAGCGCTGCGGCTCGGCCGGGTCGCGCTTCATGTAGAACGCCTTGACTTCAGCCGGATAACGGCACACAAAGATCGGCGTTGGGTACTGCTGGGTCAACAGGGTCTCGTCGTCAGCCCCCAAGTCGTCGGCAAAGGTGATGTCCGAGCCCATTGCCTGCAGCTGCCGCACAGCGTCGGCGTGATCGATGCGCGGAAACGGACCGTGGACCCGGGCCAGCGCTTCGCGACGCGGCAGCAGCTGCTTTTGCTCCTCGGCCTCTGAGCGGATGCTGTCGATCGTGTCGAGCTCAGCGCCACAGTCGCGCAGCACTTCGGCGGCAATGGTGCACAGCAGGTCCTCTGCCAGCTCCATCACGCCGTCCAGATCCAGGTAGGCTGCCTCCGGCTCAACCATCCAGAACTCGGTCAAATGCCTGCGGGTCTTGGACTTCTCTGCGCGAAACGTAGGTCCAAAGGCATAGACCTTGCCCAGGGCCATGGCGTTGGCTTCGTTGTACAGCTGCCCCGACTGGCTCAGATACGCCATCTGCCCGTGGTACTCGGTTTCAAACAAGGTCGAAGTGCCTTCGCAGGCGTTGGGCGTAAAGATCGGCGTATCCATCAGCACAAAGCCGCGGTTGTCAAAGAAGTCGCGGATGCTCTTGATGATGCGCGCGCGCACCCGGATGATCGCCGCCTGCCGCCGCGAGCGCAGCCACAGGTGGCGGTGGTCCATCAAGAACGCCACGCCGTGATCTTTGGGCGAGATCGGATACTCCGGGTCAGCGGCCTTGACCACCACCAAACCATCGCACGCCAGCTCAAAGCCTATGGCCGATCGCTCATCCTTGCGCACCGTACCGCTGACCATCAAAGAGGTTTCTTGGCTCAGATGGTCCGCTTGGACAAACACTTCCTCGCTGACGTCGCCTTTGAACATCACGGCCTGGATAATGCCAGAGCCATCGCGGACTTGCAGAAAGTGAAGCTTGCCCTTGCTGCGACGGTTGTAGAGCCAGCCGCGCACCTGCACGCGCTGTCCTTCAAATTGGGCGATCTCGCCAATGCGGGCCACTGGCACCCCCGCGATGGCGATGGGCAGGTGCGGAGACGGGCCAAGGTCTGAAGGAGACGGCGAAGCTGGGGCTGACATGCGACCTCATTGGACTGCCGATCGCCGAGACCGGCCAAAAATGCCACGACCGTGCTGGGCGGGCCGTCTATAGAGACTCGGCCTGCCCGCACGGTCGCGGATACTCTGCCGAGCCTGGGCCCGGGGCGAGCCTACTTGCCGTCGACGCGATTCTTCAGCTCGAGACCGACCTTGAAGAAGGGCATGCGCTTCTCAGCAACCTGCACCGGATTGCCGGACTTGGGGTTGCGGCCCACGTACGGGGGGTACTTGCGGACGGTGAAGTTGCCAAAGTTGCGGATTTCGATGCGCTCGTCGTTCTTCATCGCATCCACCATCAGCTCGAAGATGGCGTTGACGACGGTGCCGGCCTTGTCTTTGGTGAGGCTGGCTTTCTGGGCGACGACTTCAATCAGGTCGGACTTGGTCATAACGCTGCCTCGGCTGCAGTGGGTGCTGCTGGGAATGGCTGCAATCGGCTCGCGCGACGGGCTGTTGGTGTCGGCGCGACGGCCACAAGGTCCTGCCCACGCCGTGTGGAAACAGTTGCCTTGCTGGCATTGCAGGCCCATTGGGGTCGTAAAGGAACATGGGCAATCAGAGTTTCACGACTACAAGCTAACGATCACGGTTTCAGGATCACGGTTCCGAAAACACGGTTCCGTTGGGTGGTCAGAAACCCTGTCGATGGATGGCACGGAGGCCCCTAGGAGCGCCCGGCCCCTTGCGGAGTCGGCGCTAAGCCAACCCGTGGAAGGGAGACAGAGTCTACGTCAGGTCTGCTCGCCTTGCAAGCCCGCCGGCCAACGGCATCTGCACTTTCATGCGTCGGTGGCCCTACTTGCACTTGAGCGCTGCCGGCGAGGGCAGAGGCACAGACTTGAGGACCAGATTTCCTTGAGGATCCGCATTCTTACATGGGGTCACTGCATTGGGCCCCCAGCTGACTCGCCCGGCGCACCACAATTCACCCTGCCCAAGCGCTGGCCCGGTCTTGACTGCGAATGCGGAAGCCAAACCATCCAAGTAGATGCGAATGGTCGGCGTCGACTTGCCAAAGCCGTTGGCGGCCCAGTAGTAGACCCCTACGTAGTACTGCAGGCCTTTTTCCGGCAGGGCCAGGTTGATGTTCTCTGGCCCCCAGCCGTCCTTGTCGTCGCGGTCCAGCGTAGCGTCATCGTCGTAGTCAGACGAGTCGCCCCACTGCGGCAAGGTGTTGAGTACAAAGCAGTCATAGCAGGCAGCATTCCACGGCTCGGGCACACCGTCCTTGTCCAGGTCCAGCTGGCCCGGCTGGTCGATCGCATCGGGGTGCGCCAGGTGCAGGTCCATGTCGGCGCCCGCGTACTTGCCGTCCGTCAGCTTGCCGTCTTTGTCGCCTACATCGGTCTTGTTGGCATCGGCAGGCGTGTCCCAGGTCAGCTCGACGTGGAGCTTGTCATCGGGCACCACCAGCAGCTCATACTGCGCCGGAGCGCAGCCGGCGATGCCGATCTCGTCAGCCACTTCCAGGGTAAAGGTGTACTTGCCGGCCAGATTAGGCTGAAATGTTGGGGACTTGGCAGCATCGGACGGAGCAAACACAGAGAAGCTGCCCGCCGGCTGCTGCACCCCCCACTTCCACTTGGTCACCGGATGTCCGGCTGCCGCTGAGCAGCTGGCGTCGAGCTGAACTTCGGTCTGCGGCACGACCGCGCCGGTGATCGGCGCCCCACCTTTGACTTGCAGGCTCATGCACGCTTTGGGGCAGGCTATCTGCGCCGCCCCAGAGCCGCTCAGCTGCGCGGTTTTGGTGCCAGCAGAGCTCTCGATCGCCAGGATGCCCTGGCTCACAGCGCCCAGCTTGGGGGCCGTATAGACCGCAAACACAGCACAGGAAGATCCCTTGGGAATCACCACCGGTGCCTGCGCCGTGGGCGCCTTGCCGTCAAAGCAAGTGGTGGCCAAAGACACGCTGAACCCCTGATCGGCGCCTTCGACCATCGAGATCCCGGTAATCGCCAGCTCTTCCGTGCCACACGACTTCAGCAACAGCTCCTTCTTGACTTGGATCCCGGGCGGCTGCTCGCCAAAGCCGATCACCGTAGGCGCCAACCCCAGGCACGGCCCCACCGCGTTGACCGTAAAGCTGAGGTCAATCTGTGGCTGGGCGGGATCGGAGGTGGCCAGGCGCAAGATCGCCTCCATCTTTTGCTCGCTGGGCAGGCTGTCAAACCAGAGATCGATGTTCATGGTCGAGCCGGCCGGCACCACCAGCTTGGTCCCCGCAGCCAACGGCGTGGCCGCGTTGACCAGCACTGCCTCCAGCTTGGCCTGCAGCGGCAGCGACCCCAGCATCTTGGCATCGGTGATGACTGCATCCGCCTTGCCAGTGTTGGCGCAGACCACGGTGGTGGAAGAGGCCTCCGCCAGCCCTACCTTGCCAAAATCGTACTTCGGCGGGCTGCAGCTCAGCTTGGGGGTGCCCAGCCGCGTCTGAAAGACCATCGGGACTGCGGCTGCCCCGAGCTTGACGTCGCCGCTCAACGTCAGCGCAAGCTCCAGCTTTCGCACTTCCGCTTTGGCGGGTCGAGTGTAGCGGATCTTGAACGCCACCGAGGTCACCGCCCCGGCTTTGGCACAGGCGGCATCAAAGCCAGCCGGAACCACTTCTGGCCAGCTGGCCTTGTCGCACGGCAGGTCCCCCGGCCCCACGCAGCTAAACTGAGGGGTCGCGGCGACCCCACCGCTTGCATCCAACTCTTTGAGAGTCAGCGATTTTACCACCAACGGCAGTGCCGCTACCGCCGAAGCCGTGTTGGTGATCTGAAAGGTGTACTCTTTGACGCCGCCCGCCGCCATTCCCGCCGCGTCGAATTCGTACTGGGCGGCCGCCGCACCGCCGCTGCCGTCGCGCAGGGCCAAGGTCGCCGACCGGTCGATGTTGGAGCTGACGCTGCAGGCTCCGCTGGCTGCGGGATCTTCTTCGCCACAGCCGACCAGTGCCACAAGCCACGGAGCGGCGGCAACAACGGTCATGCTGCGCCAGGTTCTGTTCCAGGTCCAAGCCATCTCTACCTCATGCCGCAGCTGCCGCAGCCCAGATCCCCCAGCAAAATGACAGGTCGGCGGCGCCACGTCCATCGCCCGCGGCTGCCTTTACATTTCCACGCTATTGGCGGGTTCGACGGCGGTGCGCCGCTACTTCTTGCAGACGCCGTTCAAGGTACTGGCGATAATGCTCCAGTACTTGGGCGTGATCTTGCCGGCCGACGGCGCACTCAAATTGGCACCGCCAAAGTCGAGCAAATCGCCAGTGGGCCACGCGACTTGCTTGACCCACCACATGTCGCACTGGTGCATCATCTGGGTGAACGTGCCCTTGAGAATGCCCAGCACGTAGATGTTGACCGTCGCGGTGGTGTCGTCGGGCTCCAGGCCGTGCTTGTCCCAGTAGTGGACACCAACGGCGTAGTTCATGCCTTCCTCGGGCGCCTGCATGTTCATGTTCTCTGGGCCCCAGCCGTTGGTATCGTCGAGGTCCAGCGCAGGGTTGTCGGTAGAGATGTTGGATCCCCACTGGTTGGTGTTGTTGTACCAGTAGCAGTCGTACACCGAGTTGAACCACGGGTCGGTCTTGCCATCCTTGTCGAGATCGGGCTGGCAGGCCTTGGTCGTCGTGGCATCGCAAATCTTTGCTTCATAAGCCTTTTGATGGGCAAGGTGCAGATCAAGGTCGCTGCCCTCAGCCTGGGGCCCAGTGTCCTTGGTGTCATCGGCGGGGGTGTCCCACAGCAGCTCGATATGCAGGCCCATGCTGGGAATCACCAGCACCGACATCACACTGACCTTGCAGGACTCCGTCCCGGTGTCGTCCCACACCTGCAGCTCAAAGATGTACTCGCCGGCGATGTTGACCGTCAGGTCTTCTTTGCCGGTCTTGGGGTTGGACGTCAGCGTGCCAAAGCACACGTCAGCCGTGGTGTCATTGGGCACAAAATTCAAGGCAGTAGCGCCCTTGGGGGCACTCAGCAGCTTCCACTTGTACTTCTTGACCAGCTTGCCGGGCGCCGCAAAGGAGCTCGAAGCCTTCAGGCACAGCTTCTGCTGCGGCTCGATCTGCTCACCCGGGTCTGGGACGATGACGGCCGTTGGGCAAGACGCCGCCGTGCCGTAGCACTGCACATCCACCGTCTTGTTGGGCTTGGCGGTGTTGTCCTTCAGGGCCAGCTTGGCGGTAAAGGGCTTTTGCTCGCCAGCGGCGTTCTTGTTCTCGCTTGGCGGCGTACAGGTGATCGGCACGGTGTGCTTGCCGTTCATGGCGATCTTGATGGGCGAAGTGGCCGTTGGTTTGGCCAAGGTGCCGTCAAAGCCAAAAACGCCCTGCTCATCCTCCTGCAGCGCCAGAGAAGACACCTCTACCGGTACAATTCCGCAGTTCTCCAGCGTAATGCCCTTGGTCGCGGTCTGGCCAACGTAGACAATGCCCAGGTCGAGCTTCTTCTCGGGCTTTAGGAGCACGCACGGTACCTCCAGATTGCCCTTTAGCACGGTGCTGGCTTTGCCCGACGACCCCTTGTGCACAAAGGTCAGGATCACTTCGCGGCCCTTGTCGTCGATGGGCACAAAGGTGATCTTGGCCGTCAGCGAATTCTTGGCCGGCACCAGGATCGGCGGACTGAAGACCCCGGCTTGATCGCCTTTGACCGTCTGGCCTTCCAGCTCCAGCTTAAAAGAGCCGTCAGCCACGCTCCACTGGACGCCGTCTAGCTGCAAAGGCGCGTCGCCGTTGTTGGTGATGCTGATCTCTTCGACTTTGCCGCTGCCGCCAACGCCGACTACGCCGAAGTCCACCGGATCCGGGCTGACGTCAATAGTCGACTTGCCGGCCTTAGTCTCCAGCTTGACCTTGACGGTGGCCCGGCTGGTATCGCCATTAGCCACGATGACGATGTCGGTGGTACGCGGGCTGCCGTCAATTTTCTTGAAGCGGATCAAGAACCGACCCGCATCCACCGCCGGCTTGCTCACGCAGCCGGGGTCAAAGCCGTTGGGCACGATCGAGCCAAAGTCGTGGCCCAAGCACGGCACCGCTTTGCCGCCTTGCTGCAGGGCCTTGCCGTCCTTGTCAGCCACCAGGCACTCAAAGGCCCCGTCTCCACCGGTGTACTGCACGTTGATCTTGGTGACGATCAGCTCTGCGGCACTGGCCAGGCTGGCGTTGTTCTTGATCTCAAATGCTATGTCGGTGGTAGAGCCCACTGCCAACGTGCCGCTGTTGATGGCGATGGCCTTGGTTTCGTCGACCGCGGCGCCGCCATAGACGTTGACGGCAAACTGCGCCGAGCGGTCAATGCCCACCGCCGAGTTGTCAAAGCTGCACTTGACCTTGCTGCCATCCGCGCTGGTGGTCGTATCCGCGCCGCCGCCGGCCGACTCGCCGCTGCACGCGCTGCCCACAACCGCCAGTGTCGCCAGCAGGCCGGCCCCAACCAGCGCCCGCTTCACCCGCCCCGAATGCCCCATCAGGGCACCTTCTTGCAGTTCCCGGAGGCCGCGCCGCCGACAGTCTGAACAAACGCCTTGTCTTCGTAGCACTTGGTAATGCACCAGTCGCCCTTGGGCTGCCACATCAGGTTCTTGCCGGCGCTGCACGACTGGCCCGACTGGTAGCAGGTGTCAAACGGCTTCTTGGGGCCACCGCTCATGGTGTTGGGCCAATTCAGCTTGCCGACGTACCACATGTCCAGGGGGTCCATCTTGACCTTGGTGAACTGCAGCGCCAGACCACCCTGCAGGTATATCGACACCGTGGCGTAGGAGGTCCCGTAGCCGTGGTCATTCCAGTAGTGCACGCCTACCGAGTAGGAGACCGGTTCATCCAGGCTGCCCTCAGATTCCTCTACGTTGAGGTTCTCTGGGCCGGCGCCGTCGGTGTCGTCCAGGTCCAGGCTGGGGTCGTCGGTGATGATGGCGGCGCCCCACGACGGATTGGGGTTGAACCAGAACGCATCCCAGGGGTTGCTGAACCACGGGTCGCCGACGCCGTCGCAGTCGTGGTCCAGGCCAGAAGCCAGCGGGTGGGCAAAGTGAAGGTCAAGGTCAGCGCCGGCGGCAGGACCGTTGTCGGTCTGGTCCGGGTCCGACGGCGTGTCCCACAGCAGCTCCACGTGGATGGCGTTGTTGGGGATCACCAGGACTTTGATGCAGGCCGGAACGCACGACTTGACGTCGTTCTGGTCCCACACGTCCAGGCAGAACTCGTATTCGCCCGCGGCATTGGCCTGCAGGGTGGGATTGGGGAAGGTCGCGCTGGGCAGCAGCGGCTGGTTGGAGCCCGACGGCTGCTTGACCGTCCACTTCCACTTCTTGATCTGGCCGCCGCCGGGCGCCAAGGAGCTCAAGCTGTTGAGGTGCAGGTTGGTCTGCGGAACCACTTCCTCGCCCTCTACGACTTTGACCTTGGCGATTGGGCAAGTCTGCTCGACGCCAATGCCTTCAAGCTTGACGATCGGCGACACATAAGCACTGGAGATCACCTTGATTTCGCCAGTATCCTTGCCGCCTTCCTTGGTGATGTCGGCCGGAGCGTAGTTGACAATGACGGTCGCCTGCTCGTTGATGCCCAGCTTGAGCGGGTTCTCAGCGGACAGCGGCGGCGGCGCCTTCAGCTTGCCCGAGGCCGCAAGGGGCGCCTGATCGATAAAGAACTCCTGATTGGCGTCGGCCGTGTCTTCGGTCAGCTGCAGCTCAGTAATGATCAGCTCCTGGGACCCGCAGTTCTTCATGACCAGATCCATCGGGCTCTGCGAGCCGGGAATCGCGCCGCCAAAACCCATCAGGCTGGGGCTCACTTGGATGCACGGCACCGAGCTGTTGGCCGTGACGGTGAGCGCCGGAGCCGAGCTGTCATTGCCGACAAACTTGATCTGGCCCTGCTTCTTCTTGTCATCGGCGGGGCAGAACTTGACCTCAAACTCGGCGCTGCCATTGGGGACGACCTGCAGCTGCTTGGCCAGCGTCCACACCGCACCGCCGTCGTGCCACTCGGTGTCGACGTCGGCCGGGTCCGTCAGCTTCATCTGGAACGACTTGTCTACGCCCGCCAAGTTGATCGAGTCGATCGCCAGCGTGGCCTCGCCGGTATTGAGCAGCTGCACCTTCTCTGTGGCGCACTGCTTGGGCGGCACGTAGGGGAAGCTGATGTCTTTGGGCGCCAAGTTGGCCTTGGGCGAGCCAGTCTTGGTGCTGACGTTGATATTGAAGGTCAAGGTCGATGCCGAGATGCCCTGAAGCTCGACCTTGATGACGCCGCTGCGGGGCTTGTTGTCAAAAGACGTGAACTTGACGGCAAAGTTCTCTGTCGTTGACTGCCCAACCTTGGGCGAATAGCCCTTGGGCACAATCAACCGCCACTGCGCATCCATCTGCTCGCAGCGCTTGCTGCCATCGGCGCTCCAGCACTCCAGCGACTTGACGTCGCCCTCCTCTGGCGAGCCGACCGCGTAGTCCATGCGCACGGACTTGATGCGGTAACCCGCTGGAAAGGTCGCATTGCCAGAATTGCCAAAGGTCACCAGCCGGGTCAGGTCTTTGCCCTTGACCACCGTGCCCACGTCCAGGACCAAGTTGCCGGTCAGGGTGCTGGCCTCTGAGCTGACCTGGCCCAAGGCCTTGCTCTCTGAGGTGACCTCGGCCACGGGCTTGCAGTCGGCCTGCACGCCGTTGAGGCAAACTGCGGCGCCAGTGCCCCCACCGGGAGTGCTGGTGTCGCTGCAGGACGCCAGCAGCGCCAAGCTGCCCAGGGCCGCCATGGGCTGCAGCCAGGACGCACGCCGGCCGGCGATGCCCCTAGACGCGGGCGCGCGCGGCCGCTGGGTGAAAGTCGGCAGGGAGGAAATTGGCGTCATTGGAGAGCTCCTGTGGAGATGCCCTTGGGGCGGACAAAGGCATCGGCAGCGGTGTCAGCCGCACGCAGTGCGGCCTGTGGCAGCCTTCAAATGTACCGGCCGTCCAGAGCAACGTCAACGGCAAAAACAGCCTGCAGCAGATCGGCTTGACTTGCGTGCTTGGCGCGGGAACTATTGCTTGCTCTCGTGCGTTCCGGTCCTGGTGCCGGCGCGCGGGAGACGCGGGGTAAACCCTGCAGTTTCTCGGCCGTTTCTGGCGCCAAGACCTTCTCAAGGCGACCGCCAGAATCACCAGCCCAGCAACTTCAGGTTGCGCCGACGCCGCCGAGCCTCCCGCTCCGACGCCGTGCCGACCCGCGCATGTCCTTCGCCCGAGCAGGGCGAATCCATGCGAGAGGCCCATGCCCAATCAGACACCGCGCCGCCCCAAATTGTCCGCGAGCGAGCGCCAGATTTTGACCCCTTTCGGCCGCGAGGCAAGCCAACCCAGCGAAGCCGCTAGCGGTTTGCACGCTACTGCTGGCCGTGGCCGCTTGGCCGTGCCCACCACGATCGCGTCGGCGCTGCTTGGCGTTACTTGGCTGATTACGGGCGGCCTGTCGAGCTGCGACTCCACGGCCCGCTTTGGTCTGGACAACGTCATCTTCGACAAAATCCAGGTAGTTAGCGCCTTTCCGGCGTTCATCGACCCGGCCAAAGGCACGGTAACCCGGGTGTGCGGCGCCCCTCTGAACGCCGAGACCCCAGCGCTGGAAGCCAACGGCTTGGAGCTGACGGTCAACCTGGTGTCTACAGACCTCACCGTCACCGGCCCCAAGTGCAGCCCCGATCGCGATCAAGGCATTCGCGAGGGCGATCGCATTGAGCAGCAGCCGGTCAGCCAGGACCCTGAGCTGCAAACGATCTCGGCCAGCGCCTTTGAGCTGTCGGTCGGCTGCTACGAGCCGCGCAGCGGTCTGCAAGACCCAGCCACCTGCAGCACCTCCGCATCCGGCGCAGGCGGCGTGGGCAAAGCCCTTAAGTACAAAGCAGTTGCCCCTGCCCGCTGCGACCCCCTGGAGATGCCGACGTGGCAGAACGTGGCCATCCTGGTCGACCACAGCGGCTCGACCGGCGGCAACATCTTTACGGACACCGGCGACTGCACCACCGCCAACGTCTTTAAGGAAGACCTGCCGGGCAAGTTCAAGACGCCCAAAGAATTTCCAGAGTGCTCTTCGGACCGTCACCGCGTGCTCGCTTACGGCGCCACCTCGCTCATCGACTCGCTCAATCCGCAAGATCGCGTGTTGACGATGTACTACGACGAGAGCAACGAGGGCGTTCGCGTGGCCTGCACCGACGATCTGCGCTGCCAGAAGACCGACGGCGCCACCGTAGAGATCACCGAAAAGGTATGCGTCACCGCGGCGGACTGCAAAGAAGGCTACCAGTGCGCGGCGGACCCCTCTTTTGCCAACGACTCCTATGCCAACTGGTCGCTGCCAGAGCAAATGACCAAGTGCTTTGGCAAGTCTGACAAGGCAAAGGCGCAGAACAAGCTGGGGCTAGAAGAGCGCACCCGCGAAATCGCCACTGGCCGCGCCCCGGTCTACGAAGCGTTGAGCACCGCCTACAACTTCTTGCGCGACTTTGAGGCCGGCAAAGCCATTCCGCGCCACATCGTCTTGCTGACCGATGGGCCGGACAGCTGCACCTACTCGGACCTCTACCAGTTTGTTGATCCCAAGGTTGGCACTGGCGGCGACTGCCGCAAGCAGTGCGCTATGATCACGACTGACTACAAGTCGCTGCTGCAGGTCATGGACGACAACAAGTACCCGGTTCGGCTACACGTTGTGCAGATGCAGTCCAAGTCGCACCCCAAGCCGGACCCGTACTTGCAGGACCTGTCGTGCCGCACCGAGGGCACCTACCAGTTCCTGAACACCTTGGAACTGAACAACAAAGACCCATCGGCGGTGCAAGACGCCATGAGCCGCGCTGTGGCCATGGTCCGCTTCTCGCTGGCGGGCAACTGGCGCGTCGGCTTCCAGGACAACCGCTTCAAGGACGACTCGATCAAGAAGGGTGCCGTCACTGCTCTGCGCGGCTCCATGAAGATGAAGTCCACCGTGTTTACCAGCTTGGAAGAAGTCTTCAAGAACGAAAAGGAGTGGCAGTTCACCCAGGACGGTCAGCGCGATCGCCGGATGATCTTCCACCTTGCGTGCACCAGCGATGCGGACTGCGGTGGCAGCAACTCTTGCGGCGCCAATCACTGCAGCCCAGCGGGCGAGTGCATCAGCGACCCCGCCCCGGACCTGCTGCCCTGCGGTGCGGACGGCAAGGGCAAGTGCTGCGCCGGAGCCTGCAAGGCAGACGGCAAGTGCGACGGCGTGTGCAAGGGCTAGCAGCCCGGTGAGTTGAGCGCCCTGCCCTGCTGCAGAGCGCCCGAGATCGCCGCGCGGCAGCGGCACCTGCGACCCCTCAACGGTCGGTCGCGCGGGAGGAATAGAGGATGAATTGGATGCCCCTGGCAAAACAACGGATGAACCGGGCTTTTGGCCGCGTCGTCGCCGGCGCGCGACCCGTGGCGCTGGCTTCGGCCATGGCGACGGCCTGTGCCGCCCTGCTGACGGTCCTGGCCCCGCAGGCAGCTCTGGCCGCAGAGGCGATCGAGCCCATCGACACCGAACTCGGCCGCTACTGGAACGTCGACCAAGCTGTGCCGTCGCTGTCCAACCCGCTCTACGAGCGCAAGGGCGGCTTTGAGGGCTCGGTCCAGCTGGGCACCATCCCCAACGACAACTTCTACCTGTTCTACACCGCCGGTGGACGGGTCGCCTACTACCTGGGCGACACCCTGGCGCTGCAGGGCGGCTTTCAGTACCTGATGGCCGATGACTCCAAGATCCTGACCTTTCTCAAGTGCGTGCCGGCCAGCAACAACAAGTGCAGCGTGCTGACCAAGGGTGCCCAAGCCGCGCCGCAGATGCACTGGAACAGCGCTCTGGACTTGGTCTATACACCGTTTCACGGCAAGTGGGGCATCTTTGACAAGAAGCTGACCAGCTTTGACGTCAACTTCTCGGCGGGTCTGGGCATCATCAACGTCGACATCGACGAGTCGCGCGGCAACAAGCTGCCCGAAAACAAGACCAAGGTCGGCGGGCACTGGGGTCTGGGCTTTCGCTTCTACCTGTCGCGGTTCTTGAACCTGCAGGTGGGCTACAACCAGTACATCTACCAACCGCAGGAGAATATCTCCTTCCTCGCCCCGGCAGAGTTCACCCTCGGTCTGGCCTACCTGAGCAAGTAGACGCACCGCTCGCCGCGGCTGCTGAGGTCCGAAATGCGCAGTTTCCTTTGTTCCTCTCTGTTCAGGCGCTCTTGGCGGACTGCCGCCGCCGCCCTATTGGCGGGCACCAGCTTGGCTGCCCTGCCCGCGCAAGCCCAAGAACCCCCAGCCGAAAAGGCTGAGCCGGCTGCCGAGAAGTCCGCCGATGCACCAGCCGACAAGCCCGCCGATGCCGCCGCGCCAGAGGGCGACAAGACCGAGCCGGCCAAGACTGAGCCGGCGCCGACCAAGCCCGCCAAGGCCAAGGCGGCAGTGCCCGACATGATGGGCGACACCGGCGATCAGGACCTGTACGGAGTCAGCGACGACGCAGTGCCCCCGGGCGCCCGGATGGAGTGGGCCAAGCGCCGCGACATCAAGGTCATCCAGAAGCGCGCGGTCGTCAAAGAGGGCCGCCACAGCGTGTCTTTCTTGGGCGGCGTCGTCCCCAATGACGACTTCTGGACCTACATCACCGGCGGTCTGGGCTACAACTACTACTTCTCAGAAGACTTGGCGCTGCACGTCCAGGGTGCTTACACCTACGACCAGCCAACTTCTCTGCGCGCCAAGCTAGAGAGCAATCGCCCAGAGGGCTATGAGCTCAACGTGCGCTTGCCCCAGACTTTGCAGGGCTACGCCACGGCCGGCGTGGACTGGAACCTGATGCACGGCAAATTCAGCTTCTTTGGCACGGGCCTGAACGAGTTTGACGCGGCGTTGTCCTTTGGCATCGGCGGCGTCGCCACCCGCGTGACCAAAAAAGGCGTGCTGGAGCCGGCTTACCGCTTTGACGCCGCAGGATCTGTGGGCTCTTACCTGCAGTTCTACATCGCCGACCGCTGGGCGCTGCGCGTCAACGTCCACCAGCTGTACTACCCGGCCTTTGACGACGTAGAAGGCACCGCCACTGCGGGCGTTTCTCGGCCGATTTCGTTCACGCTCTCTCTGACCTGGTTCACCGCGCCGCCGGAATAGGTCCGCGCCGCCAGGATGCATCGCGCCGCCCTGTCCGTTTGCACAGATCGCGGCGCTTGGTAACACGTCATCAGTTCTTGCCCACGGCCCCCAGCCGTTCAGCCACGCGCCGCCAAGCCGCATCGCACCGCCCCGCGGAGGAAACATGCACCGTCCACACAGCCGCTTTGGCCGCCTCAGCTCCTGGGCCGCCGCCGCTGTCCTGCTCACCTCGGTCGGGCAAGCCAGCCCCGCGTGGGCCCTGACCCTGGACCAGGTCTTTACGCTATTGGAAGCGGAAGCGACCGACGACCAGATCATCCGCAAGATCACCAAGGACGGCAGCAAATTTGCGCTGGCGCCCAAGGATATCATGGAGCTCAAGCGGCGCGGCGCGACCGACAAGCTCATCCGCTTTATGCTGTCTACCGGAGCCGGGACAGCGCCAAAGCCGGTCGAGGCAGACAAGGGCAAGGAAAAGAAGCCAGAGAAGGAGCTCAGCGCCGCCGAGGTGGCCGCCGAGGAAGCCCGCCTTCGCGAAGAAGCTGTGCGCCTGGCTGAGGAGCAGAAGCGCCGCGAAGAGAGCCAGCGCAAGGCCTTTGCCGGCAAGATCCTTAAGCAAGGTCAGGAGTACGCCAACTCCGGCGAATTCGTCAAGGCCATCCAGGTCTTTACCAAGTTTGTCGAAGACGGCGTGGGCGGAATCCCGTTTGCCCCCGACAGCAATGAGGCCTATGTCGCCAAGTACGGCATCGCCAACGCCCTGGCCCGCGCCGGCCTCATCCAGTCGGCCGCCGACACCCTGCTCGACGTGGTCCGCGCCGGCTCCGACAAGATGTTCTTTGTCACCGCGTTTACCCAGCTGCGCGACCTGCGCAAGCAGATCATCTACCGTCCGCCGGAGCTGGAAGAGCTGACCAAGCTGTCGGTCAATACCTTTGACCAGAGCTTTCAGGATGGTTTTTACTACTTTGTAGGCGAAGCCCTCAACGACTTTGGCGTCAAAGAGGCGGCTCGCCCCTACCTGGAGAAAGTCGGCCCCAAGGCGCAGGACTATGCGCGCGCCCAGTACCTGCTGGGCCTGATGGAAATCCCCGACAGCACCGAGGATCGACTGGCCGGCGCCCAAGTCAAGGCAGCGGCAGAGGCTTTTCAAAAGGCAGTGTTGGCGGCCGAAGTGGAGGCAGAGGGCCGGCCGGTGGTCGACCTGGCGTACCTGGCGCTGGCCCGCTTGGCCTACGACATCCAGCAGTACGACGCCGCGATCTACTACTACAAGAAGATCAGCAAGAATTCTCCAAAGTTGGCCACAGCCTTCTATGAGAGCGGCTGGACTTACTTCCTCAAGGGCGACACCTCGCGCGCCCTGGGCACCTTCCACGCGCTGCACAGCCCGTACTTCGCCCACCACTTCTACCCGGAATTGTGGATCTTGGAGGCCACGGCCTACGTCAACCTGTGCCTGTCGGTCGAGGCCGAAGAGGCCATGAAGATGTTTGAGGAGCGGGTCATTGTGCTGGCTCCGCCGCTGCGCGACTTCCTCAAGCGCTCGCGCAAGCCGGAAGAATTCTACAACGCCTTCTTGCTGACCGTGAACAAGCCCAAGCAAGGCGGTGGCCTGCCGCGCCAGCTGCAGTCGCCGGTGCTGATGAATGTCGAGTTCTACAACCTCTACAACACCATCAAGCAAATCGAGAAGGAAGAGCGGGTCGTCAAGTCCAACCTGCAGCAGCTCGGCGCCTTTGGCCAAGAGATGCTGGCCAAGCTGGGCCAGCGCAAGACCGAGCGCATCGCCGAGGCGGGCGTGGTCATCCAGCAGACTTTGCGCCAGGCCGCCAAGGACTTGGACACCTACCAAGACAAGCTGGCCCAGCTGCGCCTGGACTTGGACGAGATCCGCATGCAGGCCATCGAAGACGAGCAAGCTGGCAAGTCCGCTCAAGAAAGCGACGCCGTAGCCAAAGAAGGCCCGGTGGCCATCGCCGGCTCTGACGCCATGCAGTGGCCCTTTGAGGGCGAATTCTGGAAAGACGAGATCGGCGCCTATCGCTCCTTTCTCAAGTCCAAGTGTAAGACCAGCGCGGCCCCGGCGGTGGGCAACTAGTCTGAACGTCGCCGTCTTGCCACGACTCGGCCAGCCGTGACTGGACCAGCGGTGACCTAGGCAGCCGTAACCGTAGCGGCGTGAGCCGTGACCGAACCAGTAGCGGGCCAGCCCAAAGACCCGCGGTGACCATGCCAGTGGAGTCAGCCCCGCACCAGCGGTCCGCTCGCCTCCCCTCCCCTTTGCAAAGGTATCGCCATGCGTGAATCCAGCTTGCAGCGCACCGACTCCCGGTCGGGCTCCTCCGGTCTAATGTGGCGGCGCCTGGTGGCCGTTGTGGCCTCCGCGGCCCTGCTGGCCAGCGCTGGCGCCGCCGTCGCCCAAGAAGAGGATGTCGAAGCCGGCGCCGCCACCAAGAAGGTGGAGAAGAAGGGGTCGCTGGTCGAGGAAGAAAAGAAGGTCGAAGCGGCCAAGCCAAAGCGCAGCGAAGACGAGTTGCTCAAGGGCTCGTTTACCGCCGATCGCTTGGACCAGCTGGGCTTTACCCCCAAAGAGCGCGCGCTGCAGCAAGAAAAGTCCAAGATTCGCGTGCGGACCATCAAGACCCTGGAAGACCTGCTGGCGCGCAACCCCCGCGACCCCAACGCGCCCGACTACTACTTCCGCCTGGCCGAAGCATGGTGGGAAGAGACCAAGTTCCTGTACCTGCTGGAGCGCTCTGACTACGACCGCAAGATGGAGCAGTTTGAGAAGGGCATCCTCAAAGAGAAGCCCGTGCAGCCGGTAGAGAACTACCAGCAGTCCATCTCTTACTATGAGAAGGTACTGCAGCAGTTCCCAAACTACCCACGGCTTTCTGAAATTCTGTACCGCGTCGGCAAGGCGTGTATGCAGCAGGGCAAGGCGCTGGGAGACAAGGTGCTTTCGCAGCGCGGCGTGCAGTACCTCAACCAGTTGATCCAGAAGTTCCAGACAAGCCCGCTCATTCCGCAGGCCCACTTGGCGCTGGCCGAGCACTTCTTTGAGGCGAACAACCTGACCCTCGCCAAGATGAACTACGAGAAGATCACCCAGAACTTCAAGAACGCCGCCATGTACAACTACGCGCTCTACAAGCTCGGTTGGGTGTACTACAACTTGCGCGAGTTCCAGCGGACCATCGAGACCTTCCAGGCCGTGGTCAAGGAAATCAGCAAAGAAGGCGACAAGGGCAAGATCGAGTTCCGCGACCAGGCCCTCAAAGACCTGGTGCAGGCCTACGCAGAGCTGGATGGCGCCTGGCCCAAAGCCAAGGAGTACTTCATCTCGGTGGAAGGCGAGGCCAAGGCCTGGGAGCGCATGTACAAGTTGGGCGAGATCTACGTCTCGATCGACAAAGACAAAGATGCGGTTGACCTGCACACCCACTTCATTGAGAGCAAGCCCGTCGATCCGCGGTGCGTGGAATGGCACGAGCAGATCGTGGATATCTACAAGAAGCTAGGCGCGTTCCCCGACATCGAAGCGGCGATGCGCAAGTTCTTGGCGTTTACGGATGACCGCACCTCGTCTTGGGTATCGGCCATGAAGCAGCGCAAGGATGCCAAGGCCGAAGAGTCGCGCGACAAGGCCCAGCGCAACGGCGAGAACTACCTGCTGTTCATCTCCAACTACTACCACCAGCTGGCCCAGAAGACCGACGACGAGACCAAGGACGAAGCCAAGTCACGGCCCTTCTACGCCAAGGCCGCGGATGACTACAAAGAGTTCATTCGCCGCTACCCGGACAGCAAGAAGGCGTACATCGTCAACTTCTACTACGCTGAGCTCCTCTACGACCAGCTCAAGGACTTCGACAAGGCGCGCATCGCCTATGAGCGCGTAATCCAGCTCGATCCGGGCGGCGACTACGTTGAAGACTCGGCTTTGGGCGTCATCTACGCCACAGAGAACCTGATGCGCAACACCAAGGCCTGCTACAACGACAAGAAGCAGGCGTGGGAAGAGCGGGCCGACTGCGCGCCGCTGGTCGATACCGTCGAGGGCGATGGCGTCAAGGTCAAGATCGTCAAGAAAGACAAGAAGGCAGAGCTGACCGAAGAGCAGATCAAGGCCGCCCAGGTGCCCAAGAAGCGCCAAGAGCTGCACCCGCTGGAAGTCTCTTACGTCAAAGCGGCCGACAAGTACGTCGAGCTCATGGAGAAAGCCAAGACGGATTGCACCGCGGGCAAGAAGAAGCAGTGCGGCAAGGGCAAGATGGTCCCTGAGATCATGTACCTGGCGGCCTCGGCCTTCTACGACCGCGGCCAGTACACCGAGGCCATCAACGGCTACGAGCGGGTCTACAAGTACCAGGAAGACAACAAGGTGGCTGAGATCGCCGTGCGCAGCTTGATCGACATCTACGCCCGCCAGAAGGACTGGGTCAAGATCGAAGAGTGGGCCCGCCTGATGCTCAAGCGCAAGAGCCGCATCGTGTTGGAGACCAAGGATCTGCGCAAGTACATTGCGGTTTCTGTGGCCGAGCAGGCCATCGAGCTGGCGGCCAAGAAGGACTATGACGGCGCCCACGCCAAGTACGACACCATCTTGCGCGAGTTCAAGAGCGAAGAGCCGGAGCTGGCGGCGATTGCGCTGTACAACAAGGCGATGCTCTACATCGACCAGAAGGACGACAAGGTCGCCATCGACACGTTTGAGCGCGTCGTCAAAGAGTTCCCCAAGTCCAAGATCGCCCCGGAAGCCAAGTTCCAGGTCGGTATGCTCTATGAAGCGATGACCAGCTTCCGCGAAGCCGCCGATGCCTTCTTGGACATGGCCAAGTTCCGCGACAACGCCGACGCCGCCCAGGCCCTGATCAATGCCGGCCAGATTCTGGCGGCGCTTCAGGACTACCGCGGTGCGGCAGCGGCCTATGACAAGTTCATTGGCGTGGCCAACGCGCTTAAGGGTGACGATGAAAACACCAAGCGGCTCAAGGCCCTGGTGGCCGATGCCGAGATGGAAAAGGGCCACGTCTACGAGAAGATGGGCGTGGAAGGGGCCAAGCTGGCCGCCGGCTCCTACGCTGCGGTGGTCAGCAAGTACACCGGCCGCCCGGACCTGCACGTAGAGGCCCTGGGGCGCAAGACCGAGCAGCTGCGCTTGGCCGATGCCGGCAAGAACCGCAAGGACGCCATCGCCTCGGCCGACGCTGCTGCCAAGGCCTATGAGAAGCCGGACGGCAAGGGCGGCAAAGCCACCTTCTTCGCCGCGCAAGCCTTGTTCTACCGCACCGAGTATGATTTTGACGACTTCGACGTGCTGACCCTCAAGAGCGTCAAGAACATGAAGGGCCTGCTGCCGATGCTGCAGAAAAAGGCAGAAGCACTCAAGCGCGCGGAGGCCCGCTACTTCGACGTGGTCGAGCGCGCTTCCGCTGGTGGCGGCAAGGCCTACGCCGCAGCGGCGGCGTTCCGCGTCGGTCTGCTGTACTTCAAGTTCAAGGAAGACCTGTTCAACGCTCCGGTTCCGCCGCAGATCATTGGCAACACCGAGCTCGAGGATGCCTACAAGCTGGAAATCGAGAAGCTGGCCACGCCCATTGAAGAACAGTCAGTTACCGCGCTCAAGAGCGCCATCAACATCGCCCACAACTTGGGTGTGTACAACAAGTGGTCCAAGGAAGCCGGCGACTACGCGTACAAGGTCAACCCGGACGCGTACCCGACGGTCGAGAAGGACCCCAACCTGCCCAAAGCAGCCGCAACTGTGTCGGCCAATGAGTCTTCGGACCCGGCCACTTCTGCAGCGTTCGTCACCAGCGTGCGCCGCGGCAAGTTTACCGTTTCCTACAAGCCCAAGGCCGAGGCCAAGTAGCCCGCGCACAGGAGAACCCTAGCCATGATCACGAATTCCAAGAAGTTCGCGCACCGGGTGAATGACGCGCAGGGGGCCAAGTTCGCCGCGACGGCCCTGGGCCTGACCCTGGCGGTCGTCTCGGCAGCCAGCGGCTACGCCCAAGAGTACCTGCCCGGCATCGACGACAAGGCCCAGGACGCCATGCGCTCTGGCCTGCAGTCGGCCCTGCGCAAGGTGCCCAAGTGCAACCCCTACCAGATCCTCGATGACGGCCAGTGTTGCGCCGCGGGCTTTGTCTCGCTGGGCAAGAGCTGCGCGCGCATCGGCCCCAACACCTGTGCCTCGGTCGCCATTGAGAGCCCCGACTCCTGCGTCCTGGACCGCTGCGCCAAGTACGTGCGCACCGAAAAGAAGAAGGAGAAGGTCAAGAACGACGAGGGCAAGGAAGAGGAAGTCGAGAAGGACGTCGAAGTGCCGTGCGAGCCGTGGAAAGACGGCACCCGCGACCTCGCCTGCGAGCTCGATACCAAGGCCTGTGACAAGAAGGTCCTGGACGCCGCCGGCCGCAACAAGTGGTGCGGCGACTGGATGAAGAAGGTCGAGGCCGCTCCTGCCGCCGATGAAGCCGGCAAGCCCGTTGCGGGCGCCCCCAACTTCAAGTTCACCCGCTGCAAGCCCGGCTCCGAAGGCTGTGAGCTCGCGACCCGCGAGTGCACCGAAGAAGAGCTGACTTCTGGCAAGAGCGACGGTGCCGGGCCGTGCAAGGTCGGCGAGTACATCGACCTGGGCAGCGGCAAGTGCACTGGCTACAGCTGCCCAAGCGCCTGCAAAGCCTCGGATGGCCGCTGCAGCAAGTGTGGGCCGGACTACCAGAGCGCCGCCGTGGAATTCCAGCGCGCCAGCGATCTGGACAAGCGCTTCTACGAAGCCTACTTCAACGCCGGCATGGCCTACGAGCGCCTGGGCAAGTACGACGACGCCCGCAAGGCCTACGAAGCGGCCAAAGCCATTGAACCCAAGGACGACCGCGAGCGCGGCCTGCAGCTGTCTGCCCAGGCCTACATCGCCCGCTCGCTGCTTGCCCAGGCCAACCGTCTGGCCGAAGCCGGTGAGGCCGAAAAAGCCAAGAGCTTGCGCGAGCAGGCCAAGGGGGTCTGCGACGCGATCCTGGGCCAGGACCCTGACAACGCCATGAACAACGTGGCTTTGGCGGTCTACTGGCTGGCGATGGACGACTACAAGCTCGCCGAGCAGTTTCTGCAAAAAGCCCTGCGCGTCAACCGCGAAGATACCATTGCCCTCAACGTCCGCGGTCTGATCAACCTCAAGCAGGGCCGCTACGACATCGCCCGCTGGATTCTGGAAGAGAAGGTGCTGGCCATCGACCCGGCCAATCCCGAGGCGTGGGGCAACCTTGGCATGACCTACGTGCAGCTGGGCGACCTGCCGCGCGCGGTGGTGGCGCTCAAGAACGCGGTGCAGCTCAACGCTGGCTCGGTCTCGGCCCGCTTGAACCTGGGCGCCATCTACCTGGAATACCTGAACTATCGCGATGCCGACAAGGTTTACAAAGAGGCGCTGGCCTTGGAGCCCGGCAACTTGGAGGCGATTACCGGCTACGCGCTGACCCTAGAAGGCCTGCGCAATCCGCAAAAAGCCTCCGAGTACTATGAGAAGGTGCTGGCCAAGGATCCCAAGCGCTACGCCATTTTGGTGCGGCTGGCGATCATGAACTACAAGTACTTCAACAACTCAGACAAGGCCGTGGCGCTGTGGAAGCAGTACCTGCGCGAGGCAATGGACACGGATCCGGCCGAAGCCCAGGGCAAGGCCGACAAGCTCAAGGCCGAGCGCGACGCCCTGCGGGAGCAGCTGAAGGCCCACGTGGCGCTCAAGAAGCCCGGTGCCGACTGGCCTGCCACCTTGGTGCTTATCAAAGCCAGCGGCGCCCCCAAGAAAGCGACCCCGGATTGGGCCGCCAAGAAGAACGAGCTCATCAAGAAGAGCGACGAAGCCGACGGCAAGTGGAAGGCACTGGTGGCGATTGTCTCGCGCATCCAGGAAATCGAAGCCGCCAAGAGCCTGGAGAAGCAGGCCAAGGATCCCGAGCCGGCGCCCAAGTAGTTGGCTGCCAAGGGTTTGACCGGCGCTTGGGTGAATTCACTTGCGCGGACCAGCCGCAGCGGGTAGCTTCCAAAGAACCTGGAGTCGTCACGGCTCTTCTAAGAACCGCGGAGTTGACCATGAAGAAAGTCCTTGCCCTGGTGGCCCTCTCTAGCCTGGCTCTGACTGGTTTGGCGGTGGGCTACAGCAGCCCCGCCGCGGCCGAAGAGAAAGCCAAGTTCTACGACTTCAGCGACCAGTTGATCGATGGCGACGTCAAGAAGCCCGCGGCCCTGCACATGGAGTCGCGGACGCGCGCCAAGTTTGACAAGCTGCTCAAGCTCAAGAAGTCCTTTCGCCCGGCGATGATCGAGACGGCCAAAGAGCGCCTGCTCAAGTAGTTTTTGGGTCCGACTGGTTGCTGGCTCTGACCGGCTGCTGGATCTGACAGACGCGCGCTCCGCTGGCGACCTTGAGGGCAGCGGGGCGCGCGGCGCTTTTAGACCGACGACAGGACAGGCATGGGCCCTTGTGAGGCACAGCCACCCACCGTCCGCGCCAGATCTGCAGATAGCGGTTGCGCGGGTGGGGAGACCTTGGCAGACTGCAGCGTTTGCCGGTCCGCCCGTGCCGGGTGTGCCGCAGGATCGACTCGGAGGATAGGATGTTTCGCTTGACCCACGCCCCGTTGCTGATCACCGCCCTGGCGCTGAATTGGGCAGCCTGCTCATCCACCGACAACGGCACCGGAACTGGCGGCAGCGGTGGCACCGGTGGCGGTGGCGGCGGCGGCGGCTTCTCTTTGGAGAGCAACCAGACCATTGCCGTCAAAGACTCTGGAAAAATCCTGAGCAACAACGGCATGGTGGCGGTCAACGCTGGCGGCATGGCGGTGGGATCGACCAACGAAAAAGCGTTGGTGATCAGCAATATCGGGTCCGTCGGTGACTTGGTCATCAGCAAGGTGCAGCTGGACTACCAGGGCGCGCCAGGCGAAGAAGCCCCCGCCTTTCGCTGCAATGCGATCATCGCCGGCAGCGAAGTTCCGTGCGATCAGGCCAAGTTTCCGGCGATCTCGCCGTCTGGCAAGGGCAATGTCACCGCCTTGACGTTGTTGGTGGCGTTTACCCGTCCCAACGACCAGGTCAACCGCACTGCCACCCTGGTCATCAACAGCAACGACCTAAAGAAGAACAACGTTTTCAAGCAGGTGTTTCAGACCGCGGCCGGCCAGGCCAAGATCGCCGTGCAGCCAGAGACGGTGGACTTTGGCTTTGTCAGCGTCGGCTCCAATCCGGTGGCGGACGGCTCGCTGCTCAATGTCGGCAACGGCGAGCTGCTGGTCTCGGCGATCGACCTGACGTCACTGGACAAAGATCTCTTCAAGCTGGTGCTGGAGGGCAAGGAGTTCCCCACCGGCGGCGTGCTGACGCAAAATCCGCCGATCTCGATCAAGGCCGGCGATCTGGTGCAGTTCTCTTTGCTGTACAGCGCCAAGGATGACAAGCCGCGCTCGGTCGAGATGCTGCTGCAGACCAATGACGCCAGCTTGGTCAGCAATGGCGTTGGCATCAAGCGCGTGCCGGTCAAGGTGAATTCGACGGGGCCCTGCCTGCTGGTCTCGCCCAAGACGGTGGTTTTTGGCCCGACCCAGCTGGGCCAGACCAAGAAGCAGCCCGTGCAAATCAAGAGCTGCGGTGATGAGCCCCTGGAAATCCGAAAGATTGCCTTTGACGCCGCCAAGAGCTCGGGCAACTTTGGGGTCAACTGGGCGTCGCTGAGCCAGACCGGTGGCAAAGAGCCGACCGACCAGGCGCCGCTCAAGCTGCCGATCAACGGCGTGGCCGCCCTGGAGCTGACCTACAGCCCCGACAAGCTGTCGCCAACTGGCGCCAATGGCAGCGTCACCCTCGACGTCGCTGACCTGATCCTGACCGCCAACTCGGCCAACGGCGGCACCACCGTCAAGCTGGAGGGCTACGGCGCCTCTGCCGACTGCCCCACGCCGATCATCACGATTGCCGAGGGCGACACCGTGACGCCGCAGACCGTCTTGCACCTGGACGGCAAGCAGAGCTACGCCACCGGCTCGACCATTGGCCAGTATGAGTGGGAAGTCGACCAGGCCAAGGGCTCAGTCGCGCTGTTTACCCCCAACAACAAGGCCGGCGCGGTGACGTTTCAGCCCAACATCGCCGGCGAGTACACGTTCCGGCTGCACGTCTACGACCTCGCGGGCAAGAAGTCCTGCGCTCCGGCGACCAAGGTGGTCAAGGTCATCCCCGATCAGGCGATTCACGTCGAGCTGATCTGGAAGACCCCCGGCGACAAAGACGAAAGCGACACCGGCCCGGGCGTAGGCACCGACCTGGACCTGCACTTTGCCCACCAGCTGGCGTCGGGCCAGGACTACGACGGCGACGGCAAGCCCGACCCGTGGTTTGCCGGTCAGTACGACTGCTTCTGGTTCAACTGCGGCAACGGCAACACCGTAGAGTGGGGCAGCTGGGATCCCAACATGGACGACGACCCCAGCCTGGACCGCGATGACACCGACGGCGCCGGCCCAGAGAACTTGAACCTGACCCTGCCAGAAGAAGGGCGCATCTACAGCGTAGGCGTGCACTACTACAACGATTTTGGCCTGGGCGCCTCGGTGGCAACGGTGCGGATCTACATCTACGGCACCCTGCAGTATGAAGTCACCTCGTCCAACCTGATCAAGGGCGACATGTGGTACGTGGCCCGCGTCTCTTGGCCGCAGGCTGACATTGAAGCGGCTGTGAAGGTGCCCGGCACGCCTGGGCACTTCATTACCAAGAAGTATCCCACGCCCGCACTGGACTAGCCCGGAGCCGCCCGGCTTGGTCCGCCGGCTTGGTCCTAGAGCCCATGGCCTTTCGAACTTCCGCTGGCACGACCAGCCACCGCTTGACCTTGGAGGACGACGATGTCGCGCCGACGCCCTACCCTGCCGGCCCTGGCCGCCATCGCCGCCCTGCTGCTGGCGAGCTGCTCTGATACCCCTGACGGCAGCGGTTCCTCCGGCGCCAACAACTCCAACCAGACGTGCTCTGGCGGGTTCTGCATCGAAGACGACGTGCGCATTGGCGTCTCTCCGGCACAGCTGCTGTTTACGGATCTGGCAGTGGGGCTGAGCAGTGAGCGCGAGCTTACGATTTCGCACGCGGGCACCACGGGCACCCTGAAGGTCGATACCGCCACCTTCCTGCCCGCCAGCGACGAGTTTCAAGTCGTCAATTGGAAAGCGCTTTCCCTGGCCAAGGGTGGCAAGGTCACGGTGAAAGTCCGCTACACGCCCAAGCTGGGCGGGGCAAAAGCGCTGGACCTGGTGCTGGCCAACAACGACCGCGACACGGCCAGGCGCAACTTCAAGGTGCCGGTCAAGGTGGCGGCCGGCGCGGCCCAGCTGACGGTCTCGCCCAATCCTGTGGAATTTGGCAATGTAGCGGCAGGCGCCTCGCCCACCCTGGAGGTCGGGCTGCTAAATACTGGCACTGTGGACTTGCTGCTGACTTCCATCCAGCTGGCCAAGAACGAAAGTGCCGACTTGACGATCGAAGCAAAGCCTGACATCGCCAAGGCAATTCCGCCGGGTGGCATGGCAACGCTGGTGATGCGTTACACCCCCAAGGGCGGCGACACCGATCTGCAGCACCTGCTGTTTGAGTCGGCGGATGGGCGCAAGTACAACGTGGAAGTGCGCGGCAACGAGATCGCCCCGCGGATCCAGGTGGTTCCGCCCAAGGTTATGCTGGGCGAGATCGAGCTTGGCAAAGAGGTCAAGGCCGACATCAAGGTGTGCAACATCGGCTTTGCCAACCTGGACGTCAGCAAGATCGAATTGTCGGCCGTGTCGCTGGTCAAGGACGTCAAGCTCTCTGTGTTGGCACCGCTTTCCGTTGCGGCGCCCAAGCAGCCGGGCCTGTGCGACTCTGGCGTGCCCATGGTGCTGACCCTCAAGGCTGATAAGCCGCTGCCCAAGAACGGCAGCCCGGTCGCCAGCTTGCAGTTCATCAGCAATGACCCGGTGAATCCGACGTTCATGCTGCCCATCTATGCCGAGACCAACGCCCCCAAGCTGCTGGTCACGCCGGACGACTATGTCGACTTCTCTTTGGTGGGCAAGGGCGTCAAAGTCACCCGCAAGATCGAGCTGTTCAACGAGGGCTCGGCGCCGCTGGACATCACCAAGCTGCAGATCACCGACGAGAAAGACAAGCTGGGCGAGTTTACCATCGTGCCGGGCAACTTTGGGCCGTCGGCGGCCAATCCGACTCCGGCCACCCTGGACCCGGGCAAGTACGAAGTGTTTCAGGTGCAGTTTGAGGCCAAGGGCCCGCCGGATCAGAAGGCTGAGGCCAAGCTGCGGATCTTCTCTACCGACCCGGGCACGCCAGAGAAGATCTTGCCGATGTATGCCGAGCGCAAAGAAGGCACGGTCTGCAACGTGGTCCTGCTGCCGCCGGTACTGAACTTTGGCCTGCTGCCCTACGGCGCCAGCAAGACGATTCCGCTGAGCTTCAAGAACACCGGCAGCGGCATGTGCTCATTCAAGAGCGTCAACGTGCTGGGCTGCTCGGGCAATGGCCTGCCGCCACCGCTTGGCCCAGGGCCCATCAAGTGCAAGCAGAGCGGGTCGCCGCAGTTCTACGCCGCCGCCCCGTCGACGGCGCTGTTCAAGCTGGCCCCGGGCGATGTGGGCAAGATGCTGGTCACGTTCACAGCGCCCGAGGACTTGGGCTTCCTGCTGGGCAAGCCCAACGAAGTTACGCCGTTTGGGGCGCTGCTGGTGGCCTCCTTTGAGGACGCTTCTACCGGGCAAATCAAGTACTTTCCCAACGTCACGGTCACGGACCCGGCCAAAGTGGCCGCGGCGACGCCAAACTTGGAAGCCAAGGTCGGCAAGGCCCAGATCTCGGTGCTGCCTGGCCAGCTGGATTTTGGCGTCGTCTCGGTGGGCTGCAAGTCGCCGGCCAAAGAAGTCAACGTCTTCAACACCGGATCCACCGAGGCGTTTATCAACAAGCTGGAATTGCAGGGCTGCGGCCTAGAGGTCCAACCGGTGGGCTGGCCGGGCATCCCCAAGACGGGCTACCCGATCTCGCAGGCCAAGCCGGCGTCTTTCAAGCTGCAGTACGGCCCGCAGAACGTCGGCATTGACCAGTGCCAGCTGCTCATCTGGACCAACCTGTCAGGCACCTGCCAAAAGGCCGACGGCAGCCAAACTGGCACCGACTGCGCGGTCAACGGCGACTGTGCGGCGGGGCAGTTCTGCGCGGGCCAGCTGTTTACGGTGCCCATTACCGGCGAAGGCACGCTGGATACCGAGTTTACCGACACGTTTGTGCAGGGCATTGGCAAGCAGGTCGATGTGCTGTTTGTGGTCGACAACTCGGGGTCAATGAGCGAAGAGCAAGACAACTTGGCCAAGAATTTTGGCACCTTTGTGCAGATCGCCGACCTATGGCAGAACAACTACCACATCGGCACTGTGACCACCGACATGGACGACAGCAAGCAGAGCGGCAAGCTGATGGAGAAGAGCGGCGTGCGGGTGGTGACGCCCAAGACCGCCAATGGCCAGCAGATCCTGCTGAGCATGGTCAAGCAGGGGACCAATGGCTCGGGCGATGAGCAGGGTCTGGCGGCCGCGGAAGCCGCGCTGACCCTGCCCAACGTCTATGACAGCGGCAAGAAGTGCTCAGCCGACGCCGACTGCAAGAGTGACGGCGGCTTCTGCGTACCCGACGCCGAGGACCCAGCCACCAAGAAGTGCGGCGGGACCAACCGCACCTTCCTGCGCAAGGCAGCCGGCTTGGAGGTGGTGATCCTGAGCGACGAAGAAGACGGCTCGGCCGCCGACATCAACTACTACACCAACTTCTTGTTCAGCATCAAAGGCTTTGCCAACAAGGGGCTGTTTCACCTGCACGCCATCGTCGGCGATGCCAACAGTGGCTGCAAAGGCGGCGGCGGCGACGCGGCGGCGGGCGATCGCTACATCGCGGTGGCCAAGGCCACGGGCGGCAAGATTGGCTCGATTTGCTCGACCAGCTTTGCCCAAGTGCTTAAGGATATTGGCAACGTGGCCTTTGGTCTGGCCCAGCAGTTCTTCCTGAGCCGCACGCCAGAAGAGTCGACCATCGTGGTCAAGGTCAAGGGCCAAATTTGCGCCAAGGGCAGCTACCAGTACGACGCCGCGTCCAACAGCGTCATTTTCCCAGAGGGCAGCCCGTGCATGCCGCTCAAGGGCGATTCGGTCTCGGTCTATTACAAGATGCTTTGCTTCCCCTGAGGTCATTGGACCGCAGCAGGCAGTATCTGGAATTCGCAAGGGGTGTCTGAATGAACAGCGCGATGGGTCGGCAGCACAGGCTGCGCAGGTGGGCAACGGCGATCTTGGTAGCCGCCTCGGCGGCAGCGACGGCCGGTTGCAGCGACGACGGCGACAGCCTAAAGGCCGAGTCGGATCCGGCGATCGACGTCAAGATCGACAGCAAGGCCCCGCCGACCGGCACACAGTGCACCAACTTTGTGCCCGATGACTCGCGCGGCCAGCTGACCTACCGCAAGTACATCGACGTGCGCAACGCTGGAGCCGACACCGGCAACACCGCGCCGCTGTGTCTGAGCTGGACGGCCACCAAGGCCAACAGCCAGTTCAAGCTGAATGTGATCTCGGGCGCCACCAAAGACGATGCGGCGTGCCCGGGCAAGATGGCGGCGCTCAAGATCGGCGGATCGCTGAAGCTGGAAGTCGAGTACAAGGGCAATGAGAGCGGCGACACCGAGCCGCTGACCGTGACCTTCACCGCCAATGACCCCAAGAAGCCCTCGCTGAAGTTCTGCTTTGGCCTGGCGACCCTGGGCGTCATTCCGGTGCTGCAGCCCAGCGAGTACACCTTTGTCAACACCACCGCGGCCAATCCGGCGACGCAGTGCTTCAAGCTGCTGAATTCCGGCACCTCTGCGCTGAGCTTTCAGGGCGCCTCCTTTGACCCCGACAACGGCCAGTATGAGCTGGTCAAGGTGCCCAATTCTTCTGACGCCATCCCGCCCAAGGGCGACGCGGGCAATCCCGACGGCAGCAAATTCCTGGAGATTTGCGTGCGCTACAAGCCCGACAACACCAAGGACAACGAGGATGTGAGCCTGGTGGTCGAGACCAACGCCAAGCCGCCGCAGGTCAGCGCCAAGATCAGCGCCAAGACCGAGGCCGAAGCCGTGTTTCAGGTCGACTGCAGCAATGCCACCGGCAAGGTAGCTTTTGTGTTTGCCGACGCTGCCAAGAAGACATCGACCTGCAAAGTCTCCAACGCCGGACCACCGCCGCTGGTACTCAAGGGCGTGGAAGTTCAAGCCATCTACGCCGCCGACAAAGAGGCCGTGGCGGCAGCGTTTAGCGCCAAGCTGGTGGACATTGGCGGCAGTCCGCAGTCGACCATGGCGATCGCCTCGGGCAAGTCGGCTTCGCTGGTGGTCACCTACACGGCTCCAGCGACTGGCAATCCGCCGGCGGCCCAGCTGGTGGTGACTACGTCGAGCGCCGGTGCACCCAGCGCCAACCTGTTTATCCCGATTGAAGCGGGCGGCTGCTCGGCGCCCCAGGCCCCACAGTTTGGCCCGGCGCCGGATCTGTGGATGCAGGCCAAGGTTGGAGGCGAGAGCACGGGCACCATCTTCGTGGGCAACCAGAGCTGTGCGCCGCTGCAGCTGGTCAACGCGTGCATTGCCCAGGCCAGCTATCCGGGCAAAGACCCCTGCTCTGCCCCCAGCAAGAACCACAGCCTGGCCAAGGGCTTTACCCCGGTGCCGGTAGCCCCCTACAGCACCGCGGCCGTCGAGGTGGTGTTCAAGCCTGCCGACGCCAACACCTTGACCAAGAACGATCTGCTCCATGTGTTCTACTGCACCGGCAGCTGGAGCAGCGGGCAGTGCAACGGCGGCCAGGTTGTGTCGCGCTCGCTGGCCCTGACCGGCTCTGTGGCGATCGAGACCAGCCCCAAGCCGCCAACAGTGGCGCTGAGCGTGGTCGACGACCCCAGCAAGCTGGCGCTGAACACCCCGGTCAAGCTGGCGATGGTCATCAAGGACGGCGGCTCTTTTGCCGACAAGACCTTCTACTACCGCTGGGTGGTGGCCAAGCGCCCAGAAGGCTCAACGACCTGGATTCCCGAAGGCGAACAAACCAGCGATCAGACCCCGTCGATCAAGGTCCTGCCGGACATGCCCGGAGACTATGTGGTCGTGGGCCAAGCGCAGGGCTACGACGAGACCAACTCCACCTTTGCCTGGAGCCCGCAGGCCAGCGTTTCGTTCACGGTCAAGGGACCCTAGCGCGCCATGACCTTGCCAGCGATCCACAGCGAGACAGGGCGGCTGCTGGCCTGCGTGCTGTGTGCCCCTGGGCGCGAGCTGGATGCGATGGTGCCGCGCCACATCGAAGCCCTGCGCCGCGCCGGACCGCCCGAGGGACCGCAGGCCTGGCAGGCCAATCCCGACTACCTGCTGTTTGACGATCTGGTCCTGCTGCCGCAGCTCAAGAGCGAGCACGCCCAGCTGCAAGCGGTCATCGCCGCGGCGACCGGCGACCGCCAGTGCTTGGACTTCAGGGATTTGCTGGAGCAGGTGCTGCAGCTCAGCGGTGTTCGCGGGGCGCTGCTGGATGAAGTGGTTGATTTGGAAGGTCAATTGGGGGCAACGGCCGAGAGGTTGGCGCAAGCGCGCAGTCGACTGGACGAGCTGGCCCCGCACGAACTGGCCGAAGCCCTGCTGAGCGGCTTGGACCCCAGCGATGACAGCGAGATCCTGGGGGCCCCCTGCCCCAACGTGTTGTTTGCCCGCGATCTGTGGGCCGTGGTGGGCCAGAATCTGATCCTGGGCTATCCAAAGGCCCGCGCTCGCAAAAGAGACGGCGTCTTGGCGAGGTGCGTGGCGCGCCATCATCCGCAGCTGGGTCAGGCGCTGCTGGTGGACATCCGCGCAGACCGGCTGGGTCGTCCTGGCGCTGTGGCGCCCCATGAGCTGCTGGAAGAGCGGTGTGTAGAAGGTGGCGACATTCTGGTCGTTTCGCCCGACACTGTGCTGATCGGCGTTGGCGAGCGGACCACCCTGACTGGGGCACTGGCGGTGGCCCGGGCGCTGCTGGACCGCGGCTATCGGCAGGTGCTGGGGGTAAGGCTGCCACTGGCGCGGGCGATGATGCACCTGGACACCGTGCTGACCTTTGTGGATCGCGGCCTGGCGCTGGCCTATCTGCCGGCGCTGCAAGGCCCCGAGGCGCTGCAGGTGCTTGACCTGGCCGACGGCGGCAAGCTGCTGCCGCACAGCCTTGAGCAGGCCTTGCAGCTGGCCGGAACGCCCGTGGAGTGGATAGCCTGCGGCGGCAACGACCCGCGGGCGGCGGCGCGCGAGCAGTGGTCCGACGGGGCCAATGCCGTGTGCCTGGCTCCCGGTAGAATCGTGCTGTACGCCCGCAACACCGCAACACTGCGCGAGCTGAACCGCCGCGGCTTTGAGGTCCTGACCCCAGCGCAGTTCATTGCCAATGCCGACCTGCTGCTGCAGGGCGGTCGGCGCTTTGTGGTGGCGCTGGGCGGCTCTGAGCTCTCTCGGGGTCGCGGCGGGCCGCGCTGCTTGACCCTGCCGCTGGCAAGAGCGGGCTGAAGCCTCTGTCGCAAAGTGGGCATTTCAACCAGGCGCTTGCAGTTCAGTGAGGCGGCGATCGCGCTGCCGCGGCCCTTGGGTAGGCCTTGGGGCCGGGGAGGGTCGGCGCCATTGGCATGGGCTGGCTGGCGGCAACGGTTGTGTTGGTTTGCGCTGGCTGACCAAGAGCTATTGCCTTGCGCTGGAAGGCTTTAGCAGCGCTGCGCAGCCTCCGGCTTCGCACCAGGCCTTCCAGGCCTGCAGGCCGCTGCGGCTCTGATCGCCGGTCAAGGCCACCAGCCCCGCCTCGGCCTCGTCTCGGATCGAGCGGGCCTGGTCGCTGAGCAGGTAGACCAGGGCCGGCGCGTAGCTGGGGCGCAAGCGCACGGTCATGGCGTGTAGGGCAGCTCTGCGCGCCTGAAAGCCTGGGTGGCGAGCCATGGCGGGCAGCGCGGTACTGCAGTCGGGAGCGGGATGGCGGGCGCATAGCTCGGCGCCCAGGGTCAGGGCACTTCCCGCCATGTGCAGAGGGGCCAGGGCCTGCAGGGTGGCCGAAAAATCGACTCCGGCAGAGGCATCGCCCAGCTGCCACAGCGCAAACAGCGCGCCGATCTTGGCGGACGCCTGCCAGGGCTGATCGGCGTGGCGCAGCTCGGTGATGCGCTGGCGGTACTGGGTGGCCCCCAGGCGGGCCAGCCCCAGGGCACCGCGGGCCCTAACATCGGGGTCGCGATCGTCCAGGGTGTGCGCCAAGAAAGGCTCGGCCGCGGGATCGCCCAGCTCCGCGATGATCTGCACGGCCCGCGCCCGGTAGGGCGTCTGCCAGCCGGCCTTGGCAAACAGGCCCTCTAGAGGTGCGCGCACCGCCCAGCCATAGGCAACCAGCCGAGCGTGCACGGGACACCCGGAAATGGCGTTGCAGCGGAAGCGGTCCTTCAGCTCGGCAATCATGTCGCGCAGGGCTTCGTCGGTGGGCTCAGGGTCGAGCTGCAGGGCTTGGCGTTGGAACTGCTTGGCATTTGGTGGGGCGGCCGCACCCAGCGCATCGCCGGCGACCGACGGTGGCGCTCCAGCCGGCTGGCAACCAAGGGCAAGGGCTGCGGCTACGGCAGCGGCGACAAAAAGAAGGGACCAGCGCAAAGCGACTCGCAGCACCGGCACCCGCGGCGCAGCCCTGATTGCACCCGTTTGCGGGCGCGGGCGCAAGGGCAAGCGAGGATCGCGACGGCGGGGCTGTGGGGCGGCGGGGCAGCCTAGACAAACCTGCCAACAGGTCGACCAGGAACGGGAATAGCGGGAGCCAAAGCGGCGTTGCATGGGGCCTAGACTGCGCGTAGACTTTCGCCCTTTGCGCCCCTGGTCATTCCACCAAGGCATCCCCCGCGTCGAAACCGAGGAATCATGAAGAACGACAAGACTATCATTGCCGTCGTCGCCGTCGCTGTGGCGGCGTTCGTCGGTGGCTATCTGATCAAGAAGCCAGCACCCACGCCTGGGCCTGCTGCGCCTGTGTCTGCTCCCGCTGACGCCCCCAAGGAGGCGGCGCCGGCAGCGGCCGCGCTGGCCAACCCAGTGTTGGGGCCGGCCGACGCCAAGGTTACCATCATTGAAATCAGCGATTTTCAGTGTCCGTTCTGCTCTCGGGCCAAGGCGACGCTGGACGAGATCCACAAAGACTACCCCAAGGACGTCAAGGTGGTGTTTGTGCAGCAGCCGCTGGGCTTCCACCCCAACGCCCGCCCCTCGGCCATTGCCTCGATCGCTGCCCACAAGCAAGGCAAGTTCTGGGAGATGTACGACAAGCTGTTCAGCAACGCCAAGGACCTGAACGACGACAACTACAAGAAGTGGGCCAAAGAGATCGGCCTGGACATGGCCAAGTTTGAGGCGGACATCAAGGACCCTGCGGTCGCAGCCTTTGTGGACCGCGATCAGCAGGTCGCCAACGCCCTGGGCGTGCGCGGCACCCCGGGCTTCTTCATCAACGGCGTAAACGTCTCTGGTGCCCAGCCCAAAGAGAACTTCAAGAAGATCATTGACGAGCAGATCCAGAAGGCCAATGACGAGCTGGGCAAGGGCGCCAAGGCCGAAGAGCTGCACGAGCGGCTGGCCCGCGCCAACAACCCAGCCGTGGGCGCGCAGATCATTGACTTGGTCTTCAAGGGCGGCACGCCCCCCAAGGAGGCCGCCCAGGCCGCCGAGAAGCCGCGCAAGCCGCCAGAAGACGACACCACCGTATGGAAGGTGGATCTGCATGGCGACGAGCCGAGCAAGGGCCCGGCCGACGCACTGATCACCGTGGTCGAGTTTACCGACTTCCAGTGCCCGTTCTGCAGCAAGGCCCGCGGCGCCCTGGACGAAGTAGAGAAGAACTACGGCGACAAAGTTCGCGTTGTGTTCAAGAACCTGCCTTTGGACTTCCACAAGGATGCCATGGGTGCCGCTGAGGCGTCGCTGTGCGCCAAGGACCAGGGCAAGTTCTGGGACATGGAGAAGCGCCTGTTTGCCAATCAGGGCGAGCTGGCCGCAGAGAAGCTGGCAGGACACGCCAAGGAAGTCGGCCTGGACGTGGCCAAGTGGCAGGCGTGCATGACCGCGCACAAGTACAAAGACCACATTGCCAAAGACATGGCCACCGCCGAAAAGATCACCGCGACCGGCACGCCGGCATTCTTCATCATGGGCCGCAAGATCGGCGGAGCCCGCCCGTTTGAGGACTTCAAGAAGATCATCGACCAGGAGCTGCCCAAGGCGGAAGAGAAGCTCAAGGCCGGCGTGGCCAAGAAGGACCTGTACGCCAAGAGCATTGAGAGCGGCAAAGAGAACATTCCGCCGCCGCCGCTGGACGCCAAGGTCAATGATTTTGACTATAACGGCTCGCCGCACCTGGGTCCGCGCGACGCCAAGGTCAAGGTCGTGGAGTTCAAGGACTTCCAGTGCCCCTTCTGCGCCAAGATCAATCCAGCGCTCAAGCAGCTGCAGAAGGACTCAGGCGGCAAAGTGGCGATTGTGTACAAGCACTTTCCGCTGTCCAGCCAGTGCAACAAGGGCATGAGCCGCGACATGCACCCGGCGGCCTGCCTGGCCTCGTACTGGTCGATGGCTGCCGAGGAGCAGGGCAAGTTCTGGGAATTTGAGGATATTGTTTTCCAGAACTACCAGACCATGATGCCCAACGAGGGCGAGATGGACGCCAAGCTGAAGGCCCAGACAGAGAATCTCAAGAAGTTTGCCAAGGAAATTGGCATGGACGTGGCCAAGGCTGAGGCGTTTGTCGCCAGCAAGAAGTACGAGGGCCGCCTGACCAAGGACATCCAGGAGGCCGGCGCCTCCGGCGTGCGCGGCACCCCGGCTCTGTACATCAATGGCCGTCAGTACAACGGTGCTCCGCGGCCTGACAAGATGGCCAAAGTCATCGACCAGCTGCTGGCCGGCAAGCTCTAGAGTCCCGGGGACCTGTCCGGGAACAACTCGGACAGGTTCTGCTGCTGGGTGGGTCGCCAACCCAAGGCTGGGCAGGCGATTTGCCGCTTCACAGCCGACCGGCCTGACCGACTCGTCTCAGGGCGAGTCCCAAGTCAGACCAAACCTCAGAGGCGGTCTGGGTTCTGCGGAGCCCAGGCCGCCTCTGGCGTTTTTGCCAGCTGCGGGAGCGGGAGCGGGGGAGGGGCGGCTGCGGCGGGCTAGGAGAGACTGCGGCGGCGGCGAACGGCGGCGAGGGCCAGTGCCACGGCGGCCAGCGACCACGGCGAGCCGCTCAGGGCGGCGCTGCAGCCGCCCTCTGGGTCCGGCGCGGCCTTGGCAGAGAACTTCCACTGAGCCGCCGGGACGACGTCGGGCAGTTGGATGGCGCGGGCAAACAGGTTGGGCAGCGCCGGCGACAGCGGCGCCATGGCGACGGCTGGGCCAGGGCCCACGGCGCACACCCCGCGATTGCCGCTGCCGGCCAGGGCTATGCAGGTCAGCGGCGCACTGCAACCTTCGGCAGTCAGGGTTTGGCAGTCGGCCGCGCAGCTGAAGGCCGCACCGCCGGCGCTGGCGCACACCAAGTCATCGCGGCACGGCTCCAGGCCAGAGCACGGCTGCCCGTAGGCTTTCAGCCCTCCTTGGGCAGGCCGGCAGGCGCCCTTGCCGCTGGCCACCCAGGCGCACACCTCGCCCGAAGCGCACTCGCTGGGCGTGGCAGCAAAGGGGTTGCAGGTGGTGCGACAGGCGCCCAGGCTCGGCAGCAAGCCCTGATCGCACAGCAGGCCGCCCGAGCATTGACCAGAGGCAGGACAAGGCAGACCGGCGACCGACGCCGACTGGCTGGCCGGCAGGCACCAGCCGCTGTCATTCTTGACCGAGCAGCCGGTGCCGTTCGGGCAATCTGTTGCCAGCTCGCACGATTGGCTGCACACGCTCTCAAACCGCGCGCCGGGAGTCGCCACGCAGTGGCCACTTTGGCAGTCAAAGCCGCTGAGGCAAGGCCAGCCAAGGGGCAGCGGCAAGGCCCCGCCTGCCTTTACGCAGGTGCTCTGGGCCGAGCAGGTGTAGCCGTTCGGACAGCCGCTGGCGCAGGACTGGGTGCAGCGGCCGCCGCCGCCGATACTGGGGGCGCACTGCATGGTCTGGCAATCTCCTGGGATCCAGCACGGTTGGCCGATCTTGCCGTTGCCGCGCAGCAAGCACATCGCCCCGACATTGGTCTGAACGCACTGAGCCGGCGCCGGGCAGTCCTGGCAGCTGCCGGCGCAAAAGCCCACGGGGTCGGCGGGTTGGCAGAAGCCGGCGCCGCAGGCCAAGTCGCTGGCACAGCTGGCGCCCAGGCCGGTCCGGGCCGCGTCAGCCTTGCAGTGCTCGTCATTGGGCAGGCAGGCCTTGCCGGCGCTGTAGGAGCCGCAGCTGTAGCCGATGGCGCAGTCGTCATGGCTGGTGCAGGGAGGGGCGCAGTGGCGCGCGCCGTCAGGCCAGGCCAGGCACAGGCCGCCACCGGCGCAGTTGGCGTCGCTGTCGCAGGCGTCGCACTGCTGGCCTTCTGCGGTGGGGGTAGCGGCGGCGGGCCACAGCACCCGCAGGCCGCGCTGATCGTCGAGGGTGGGGGTGCGCAGGCTGCTTTTGGTGCCATAGAAGTAGAGGGTGGCGCTGCGCTCGCGGCTGTGGTCCAGGCCCAGGGCGTGGCCGAGGTGGTGGGTCAGGACACCTTGCAGGTCTGCACTGACCTGGCGGCCGCCGAGCAGTGGCCCGCCGGACCATTGGACATCTCTGGAATTGAGGTGGATGTCGGCCCACACCAGCTGACCGCTGGCGTTGACGTGGCGCTTGGTCTTGGCCAGGACTTCGCCGCCTTCCGCTTCGAATTCGCCGTCAAAGCCCACTTCGATGTCGTAGCGAACCGCGGCCATCGTCAGACCGCCAAACCGCAGCGGCGCGTCTGCCCCGGCCACGCCCTGCCAAGCGGCAATCGCCCCCTGCACCGCCTTGATTTGCGCAGACAGGGCCACGTCGCTGGGAGCCCCGCTGGTCCGCAGGTAGACGCTGACCGGGCGATCGGCAAAGACCACCTTGCGGCCTTGGTCGTCGCGGTGCACGTCAAACGCGTGAGCCGCAGCGCCAGCCCAAAGCAGCAGCGCTGTGCAGAGCGAGAACACCACGGAGCGGGGGAGTCGGTTGGTCATGGCGCAAGCGTACCTATCCAGGCCCCAAAACCGCAAACCCTCTGCAGGCAGCGCTAGGCAACCCTTCTGGTGGTGCCGCGAATTTGGCCGCAAGAGCGCGCAGGGCTGGGGCGCGCATGGGCAGCCAAGCGGGCTGGACACCGCCATTGCGCCGCGCGGGCGGCGGTCCCGGCGACGCGAACCGCTGCCGCGCGCGCCCAGAGGTGCCGATAGTGGCTGTAGGGCCTTGCAGGCAAGTACCTGTTTGAGGCATCATTTTGCGCCCTTTGCGGCCCCCCCTTGCGGCCTCGACAGTAGGCTGCCCCCTTGATCCAGCGGAGTTCTGCCATGCGCGGTGTTTTCAACAATGTTCTGCACGCCATTGGCGACACGCCCCTGGTCCAGCTCAATCGCGTGGTCGGTCGCCACGATGCGCGGGTCCTGGCCAAGCTTGAATTCATGAACCCGGGTGGCTCGATCAAGGACCGCATGGCCCTGCACATCATCGAAGAGGCCGAGCGCACCGGCCAACTCAAGCCGGGCGGCCTCATCATTGAGAATACCTCTGGCAATACCGGCGTGGGCGTGGCGATGGCGGCGGCCGTCAAGGGCTATCGCTGCATCTTTACCATGCCCGACAAGATGAGCCAGGAGAAGGTCAACCGCCTCAAGGCCTACGGCGCTGAGGTGATCGTCACCCCCACTGCCGTGCCGGCCGACGACCCCAACAGCTACTACGAGACTGCCAAGCGGGTACACCGAGAGAACCCGGGCTCTTTCATGCTCAACCAGTACCACAACAAGCTGAACATCGAGGCGCACCATCGCTCGACCGGCCCCGAGATCTGGGAGCAGACCGGCGGCAATTTCACCTACCTGGTGGGAGGCCTGGGCACCGGCGGCACCATGAGCGGCACGGCCAAGTACGTCAAAGAGCAGTCCAATCGCGTTCGCACCGTGGGCGTCGACCCCGAGGGCTCGATCTACTACGACATCTTTCACACCAAGACCCACGGCGAGCCCCACACCTACAAGGTAGAGGGCATTGGCGAAGACATGGTGTGCGGTGCCCTGGAATTCCAGTGGATCGACGATGTCATGCAGGTCAGCGATCGCGAGTGCTTTGCCATGGCCCGCCGCCTTACCCGCGAGGAAGGCATCTTTGCCGGCGGCTCTTCCGGTGGCGCCGTCCACGTCGCGGCGACGCTGGCCCGCGAGCTAGGGCGCAACCACACCATTGTGGTGATCCTGCCCGACTCGGGCGCCATCTACTTGAGCAAGTTCTTCAATGACGCCTGGATGCGCGACAACGGCTTCTTTGAGCCCGATCACCGCGAGGCCAGTGTCCGCGATCTGCTGCGCGGCAAAAGTCACATCCTGCACACCTGCACCGCCGAAGAAACCGTGGGCGAGGCGATCCTGCAGATGAAGCGAGAGGGCATCAGCCAGATGCCGGTGATCTCGCCGGCCGGAGAGCCCATCGGCATGGTCCATGAGATCGACCTGCTGAGCGCCGTGGTCGACGGCACCACCAACCGCAGCGAGCGGCTAGAGAGCCTGGTCAAGCCGCTGCAGGGCGTGCTGGACCCAGAGGCCAGCATTGAGCAGCTGCGCGGCGTGCTGGGTGCGGACAACGTCGCGGTGGTCGTGACCGGCGGCAAGTGCGTCGGCATCATCACCAAGATCGACCTGATTGACTACCTGAGCCGCCGCTGATTCTCTAGTCAATTCGCCATAGATCTGCCGCTGAGAGCAGCCGCAGCGCTTGGAGAGGTCTCCGGCGCCGCGGCTGCTTTCGGCCATTTTGGGCCCGAAAGCTCCGCAGAACTGACTGGGCGCGGCGCTGCGCTGCGGCCTGATTGGGCGGAGAAAGGCTACTCGACGATCGGCGCGCGCAGAACTTCGGCGTCGATCCCGGCATCGCTGGGCGCGGCCAGCATGGCCAGCAACCGCGCCATGTCGGCCTTGACCTTCCACACGACCGTGGAGCCGCGGGCTTCGGCTTCTGCGAGCCCGGGGGCAGCGACGGCCTGGACCAGCGCCTGATCGGTGGTGTCTGCGGGTGCGGCCGCTCGCTCTGCGGGGGCCAGATCGCGGGACAGCCGCATCGCTTGGTGGCTGCTGGCCATCAGCGTCTGGTAGTCATTGGTGCCGATCGGCAGCAGGCGCGCTGAGGCCTCTGCAGAGCGCGCCACCAGCACCGCCAGCTCAGAGAGCTGTTGCGCGGCGCGGTACTGCGCGTCATCGGTGGCCAAGGGGGCAGCGCGGCGGCGACTGTCCGCCACCCAGGCGTCCAGGCGATCGCGCAGCGCCGTGGCCCCGGCCGGCCCGCGACAAGCGAAGCGCACCTCCAGGTCGGCCTTGTCTGCCGCCAGGAACGCAGTGGCTGCCTGGGTGTTGGCCTGCATCGCCCCGGCCGGCAGCCAGCGCCCCAGGCCGCTCTCTGGACCGCCGGCGGCCAGCGCCCACACCGGGCCCGCCCCGCGAATGGCGTCGAATTGCTCCACCAGCGCCGGATTGTCGACCAAGCGCGGGCGACGGCCCTGGCGGGCTTCTGCCAGGGCCTCTACAGCCACGTCATCTCCGACCCACAGCAAGGCCTTGCCCGCCGCCACGGCGCGCCACCTGCCGCGACCGTGGGGAGCCGGCATCCACGTCGCCGGGCCCGAAGGGGTCTGCACCACCGAGGCCTGGTATTGCTTGGCCAAGCGCTGCAGGTGCGTATCGGCGTCATCGATGGTCAGCACCACGGCAACGCCGGCTTTGGTCCTGACCAGGATCACCATGGGGTCGCGCGGCTTCTGCAGCCCAAGCATCCGCAGTTGCACCAGCGGCCCAAGCAGCTTGGCGGCGGCCGGGTCGCGATCGGCGGCCTGCTGGTAGCTGCTCAGGCGCTGAAGGTGAATTCCCACGATCTGCGCTGCGTCGGCCGGCAAGTCGTCGACGGCCTGACCATCGCCGCGCCGGGCCGCCAGCGACACCCCAGCGACCGCCAACCCCACCAGCGCCAGCGCCACCAGACCCAGCTTGAGGCGAGACAGCTTCTGCTGGGGGTTGCGCTCGACCAGCCAGGCTATGCCAATGCCAATGCCGTAGAGGAACACCAGCGGCAAGGACATCATCGCCTGGTTGATGGGATCGGGCGTGGGGGTCAAGACCGCACCGATAATAAACGAAACCACAATCCAGTAGCGGTAGAAACCCAGGAATCCCTTGGCGCTTACCAGCCCCACGGCCGAGAGGACATACATGAACAGCGGCAACTCAAAGACGGCGCCAAACGCCAGCAGCAGAACCACGCTGAAAGAAACAGTGCTGGCCAGCGTGGGCTCCAAGGTCAGCCCCGGCGACTCTGTGGTCATCTTGATCAAGAAGTCGGTCATGAAGGGCAGGACGACCAGGTAGCAAAACGCCGCGCCCAGCACAAAAGAGGCCACGGAGCCGCTAATGACGGGCACTACCAAGCGCTTTTCCGCTGCCAGCAGGCCGGGGGCCACAAACCCCCAGATCTGGTAGAACACAAACGGGCTGGCCAGAAAGATGCCGCCTACCAGCGAGATGCGCATGTAGACTTCGATGCTCTCTGTGATCTGCAGCGCTTTGATGGCAAATAGATTGTTGGCCGCCAGGGCCGAGCGCACCGGAGCGCTGAGCCAGGTGTAGAGCTCTACGTGAAAGCTCCAGGCGACAAAGAAGGCGATGCCGACCGCAATCGAAGCGCGCACCAAGCGGCCGCGCAGCTCGACGAGGTGCTCGCGAAAACTCATGGCGCCAAAATCGCCGGCCTGGGCCGAGGCGCCGCTAGCGCTCGAAGGGGCCCTGGAGTCGCTCATGCTGGATCTTCTACCGAAGCGGCGGCGGCGGGGCCAGACGGGTCGCCAGCGAATGGCGGTGGGGCTGGCGCGGCTGGCTCGCCTGCGTCGCCGGCGACCTGTTGTTGGGCGCTGACCTGTTCGGCCGCGCCAGTCGGTTCGGCCGGGGCGACCACCAAAGCATCGCGAGAGAGCACGCTGGCCGGCGTGCTGGGGGGATGGAAGGACGGGCGCTTGATCGCCACCGGTTCGGCGGGCTGCCCCTCTGGCAGGGCTGGAGCAGCCACGGCCCAAGGTGGGTCGCTCTCTAGCCGCGGCGGCGGCGTGGACTTGCGCCGCACCACTTCGATGGTTTCTTCCATAGGCTTGGTGGCGCTGGCTGTGGCAGCCGTGCGCGGTGGCGCAGAGCTTTCAGTCGCCTCCTGCTCCAGATCGCGGCCGACCGCGTGCAGGTCCTGGGCCACGGATCGCGCCGTGTCTTGGACGTCTCGCGTGACCTCTTCGACTTCTCGGCTCAGCTCGTCAAGGCCGCGCTTGACCTCGGCCTGGGCCAGGTTGGCGGCGCGGCGCAAATCGCGCATGCCTCCACCTACGGTGCGCATGACCTCTGGCAGCTTCTCAGGGCCAACAAAGATCAACAGCACGACCACAATCACGACCAGTTCAGGCCCGCCGATGCCAAACACTTCGCCTCTTCTCTGCTCTTGGTGGCAGCCCATCGAGTGGGGGTCGTAGCAACGGCCCGACCGCGGATAAGACTAGACGGCCCCGGCCCACCGGTCAACGCAAGTCGAGAAAACCCGGACACTCAGGCCAGCAAAACCGCTTGAGCGGCGCGGGCAAGGCCGCCAGCCCATCGGCCAAGTACCGCTAGGCGAATCCCGGTCCGCGCAGGCTGCGGCGCGCCACCAGCCCTACCAGTCGCGGCGCTGGCAGCCCGGCGTCCACTACATCGGCCGCGACTGGCGTTTGCTGGATCGCCGCCAGCGCTGCGCGGCGCAGGGCCGGCTTGGCCCGCCATGGCAGCGAGCAGGCGGCCAGTCGCGCGCTGTGACCGATCCAAGTCTGTTCAATGGTCAGCACGGCAGCGACCGCTTCTTGAAGTTCGGTCGCCGTCAGCGCAAACCGCCCTGGATCCAAGTGGGCGCCGCGCTCGATGGCGTCCAGGGCATCGGGCTGCAGCAGCCAGGGCCCGGCACGACCGGACAGCAATTGCGGCGCTGCCGAAAGCAGCTTCTGCACGGCGCGCAGGCGGGTGGGCGAGTAACCGCGGCCCAAGCTGGCCCAGCCGACGGGCAAGTTGCCGCGCACCGGTTCGCGCACGGCCAGCAGCCCGTCAGGCTTGAGCTCTCTGGAAGCTTTGTGAAGGATCCAGCCCGGTTCTTGATAGGCGGACAGACCGTCGAACAGGGCCACGCGGTCAAAGGACGCCGGACCAAAAGTGACGTCGCCATAGGGGCGCGCCAGCAGCGTCAGGTGGCTGGCCACGTCCGGCGCGAGCTCGGCGTGCCATTGGCGCAGCGCCTCGTCTTCCAAGTCGGATACGGTCACCCAATGCCCAGCCTTTGCAAGGGCTTCAGCCAGATCGCGCCGCGGACTGCCGGCCAGGGCTACGCGACCAGGCTCTTGAGCAAGCAGCCACTCATCGAGCACCGGTAGCACCGCGGCGCTGGCCGTTTCGTCCAAGGCATAGGCTGGATGTGGCGCAGCGTAGTTGCGGCGCACCCCTTCGATTTCGCGACGCAGCCGTACCATCGCCGTCAGCCCGGAGGCCAGCCGAGCGAGCGCCCGGCCAACAAGTGAGCGTGGAGGTGATGGACGCTTTGGCCGCCGTCGCTGCCGGTGTTCAGCACGGTGCGGTAGCCAGTTGCGGCGACGCCCAGCTGGGCAGCCACAGACCGCACTGCTGCCAACAATCGGCCAAGCAAGGCGTTGTCCGCGGGCGCCGTGTCAGCCAGCGAGGCGACGTGGCGGCGCGGAATGACCAGCACATGTACCGGGGCCTGCGGGTGCAGGTCGGCAAAGGCCACCACGTCTTGGTCCTGGTGCAAAAACACCGTGCCAAAATCGCCCCGGGCAATCCTGCAGAAAATGCACTGCGGGTCGTGGGACGACGCTGGCGAGCTGGGCTGGGTAGTCAAGTGGTCTTGGTCGCTCAACGGGGATCTCCGCGCGCGAGAAGGACTACTTCTTCTCAGCCTTGGCTGCCGCTTTGCCGGCGACAATCAGGCGCTTGGTGCGGGCGATCTTCTTCTTGCGCGCGTCGAGACGGCGCATTTTCGGGGTGCGGCTTCCGCTTCCCATGGGTTCCTCCGGGTTCTTGGTAAGGCCGGGGTTGTCTGAAGCGCAACCACCGGGGCCGCGCAACTTACAGCGGGAGCTTGTGAGTCGTCAACTGCAGATCGCCCTGATTCAGCACGCCGCGCACCAGAGTGTAGGCCTTGGCGTGGGTCTGGCACAGCGCCACTACCCCATCGGCTACGGGCATCAGGCTGAGCACCCGGGCCACGCCAGGCAGCACGGCAGGCTGATCGGCCCGCAAAGTCTTGGCATCTACGCCCAGCAGCAGCGCATCTCGCGGCCCCTGGCCTTCTGAGCTCAGCGCCGCAAACCACAGCCGCCCGGCCACCGGGTCCAGAGTCCAGGCGTGATCGATCTGCAGGGGCTGCGTGGGAAAAAAGCGCCGGCGCAGATCCGTGCTGCAGAACACCACCTTGTCAGCGCGCAAGACCAGCAGCGACGGCTCGTCTCGAATCACGTTGGGATCAAAAGGATCATGGTAGGTGAAGCTGACAAAGACCCGATCAGCCTCTGGCCAGGCCACCACCTGGCGCAGCCCTGCCACCCACTCGCCGACATCGGCATCGCGCCAGCGCCGCAGGACCTGCCCGTCGTCGTCGAGGATGGCCAGCGCCCAGCCCTGGCCGCCCTGGCGCTCTCGGCTGTGGGCGACCGCCAAATGGCGGCCTGGCCAGTGCTCGATCTGCTGAGATCCGGCCAGTGCTGGAACAAATCGCTTGTGAGAAAGCACTTCTAGGCTGCGACTGTCCAGCCGCGTCCAGGTGGTCGCAGCGCCCCGCTGGCTGTGGCGTGACAGCAGGCACAGCGACGGCGCCGCCGGATCGAGGCTGGCGCCCAACAGCAGATCGTCGCCGCGCAGGGCTTGGCGAAGCTCGACGGCGGCCTCTACCACCGGCGGCTCACCGGGCGCTTGCTCTACCACCACCAGGCGATCGGCGCACAACCCCACCAGCCGCACCTTGCCCGCCACTTCGGCCAGCTTGACGGCAGCTTCAGCGCGGATCGCCCAGCCCTGGGGCAGCGCAAAGGGCTGCAGGCCCAGGGTGGGCAGCACCACGGCCAGCCACAGGCCGTCTTGGACCACCAGCAAGCGCTCGCCGACCACGGCCGCCGCCAGCGGCCCCGGGCTCAGCTTCTGCAGGCCGGGAGGCATGGGCGCGCCGCGCAGGGCCGGCCCCGAGACGGCGTCCAGCTCAGCCCGCAGGGCGTCTACCTGCGCCACGGGCAGCAAGTGGGTCAGGTCCGCCAACAGGCTGCGGGCGTGGAACCAAGCGCCGCGGCTCAGCGAAGCATTGAATTCGCTGGTCATCTTGGCGCGCTGCTCGTGCAGCTGTCTGGCCTGGAGCAGGTCGCGGCGCAGGCCCTGCAGCACGGCCGTGGCGACGCCAGCGCGGCGGCTCCACTCCGCCAGGGCTGCGGCGGCATCCTCCAGCTCTTGGTGGTCGAGCATGGTCTGCACGGCCTCGGCAAAGGCCGTTTCTTCGGTGGCGCGCAGGGCAGCGTCGTGATCGTCCACCCGCTGGCGAGCGGCCTGCGCTGCCGTCACGCCCAGCCACTCGGCGGGCAGCTTGTTGAGCCAGTCGCGCAGTTCTTCGGGATCGCCTTGGGGATTCTGAGCCAGGTTCGCCAGGGCGGGCAGCGCCGGCAAGCGCGCAGTCAGCGGCGTGCCCTTGGCCAGCAGCTGGGCCTCGGCCAGGACCGTCAAGGCCAGGTGCAGAGGGTGGTCGGGCCGCGCCGCGGTCAGGTCGCCGCGGGCGCCGTACTGGGCGACCAGCTGGGCCAGCGTCTGCCAGGCCAGCTCGGCCGGCTGCCGCTCCGCCACATCGACCAAGGCCTGCGCCGCCGCCCCTTGTGCCGCATCTTCGACAAAGCGCCGCCACGCCCGGTCTGCGTCGCTGGCGCCGGGAAGGGCTACAAGGGCCTTGACCAGCGCCACGGCGGTGGGCCAGTCGCCCTGCTGCAGCGCAGTCTGGGCGCTGTGGCGCAGCTGGTCTGCCTTGGCGTTTTGCTGGGCTTGAGAGAGCTTGGCGCGCGCAGCCGCCAGCATGGGCGACTGGGCCCAAGCGCCAGTCAGCTGCTCCAGGTGCGCCTGCGCGCCGTCCAGGTCTGCTGCCGCCAGCGCTTGGTGCAGCGGCGCAAAAGCTTGGGCCGCTCGCTCGGCGGCCTGCTGGCGCAGCTCAGCCAGCAGCGCCCGCGCCGGCGAGGACACCGGCCAGCGCGCTTCTCCGCCCTCTAGTAGAGCCAAGGCGTGGTGGAGGTCGCCGCGGGCCATTAGGCGCCGCGCGGCGCGCACAGCCGCGTCTGGGTCGCCGGCAGCGGCGGCCACAGCGTCCAGCTGCTCAGACCGCGGATGACCGGCCTCAGAAGACGCGCGAGCCAGCAGCTTGGGCAGGTCGGCGACCGCCCCGCGGCAGTCGGCCGGTGCAGCGAACTGCGGATCGTCTAGCCACTGCGCCACCTCGGCAAATTGGCCATAGCGCTCTACCAAAAACGCCGCATAGCGGGTCACTGCGGCGGCTGCGTCGGCGCCCTGCGCGGTGCGGGCGGCACCTAGCCAGTGCTGCCGCGCTTCTTCCAGGTCGTAGGCGTCTTCGGCCTGCTGGGCCAGCTCGGTGTGGCGCTGGGGCGACAGGGGCAGGTCGACGTCAGGGGTCGCCAAGCGCGGTCGCGACCACGCTGGATTTTTCTTGGGTTGAGCAGCCATGGGGTGGGGATTGTCCTGGAACGGCGCCGCAAGCGGCAGGGTCCGTTCCCCTGGCCGCAACCGACGCAGTGCAGCGCCGAGTGCGGGTCATTGGGGGGCGCAGGCTAGCGCAGCTACGGAGAGAGGCACTTGCCGGACTTGCAGATCGCGCCGGGTCCGCAGGTGGCGCCCTCGGCCAAGGAGGTGTGCATGCAGCCCTGGCTGGCTGTACACTGGTCCACCGTGCACGGGTCAAAGTCGTCGCAGTCGGGCTTGGGGAAAGACAGCAGGACGCGCAGCGACTCGGAGTCGGGAGCCAGCTCCGCCATGGCCCCGCCGGCCAACCAGCCACTCTTGCGGGCAATGACCCCGCGCAGGCTGTCCGTGCCCTCGGCGCCGAAGTACCACGCTCCAAGCAGCTTGTCGTCGCTGGCGATCTGCCACATGGCGCCGTCGATCTTGCCCAAGGGCTCGGCCGCAGAGCCCGTAGACCCCACCGCAAAAAGCGAACCATCAGGGCGGACCCGCAGGGCCTCGATCATCGAGGTCTTCAACCCGGCAAACTTGGGCGCCTTGGGGGTAACTGCAGCAAAAATCGTCAGGCTCTGCAGCGCAAAGTCCGCCGACAGCCGCGCGACAGCGGCTTGGTAGGTCTTGGCCACGGCTTGGCCGGTGTCGCAGCCACCGCCGACCACCAATTGCCCCGTCGGCAGCTGCGCCACGGTGCTAAACACTGTCGAACCAGTGGCCTTGGTCAAAGACACCTGCTTTTGCACACCGCCGTCGGCCAAGCTGACGCGCACCACCAGGCCCTTGATCAAGCCGGCGGCGTTGTCGTCTTTGCCCACCGCGACCACCGTGTTGCCACTGGTGATGACGTCCACCAGAGCGTCGCTGCCGGTGCCGCCCACAAAGTTGGACCACTGAGGGCTGCCGTCCAGCCCCAGCTGGGCAATCCAGCCGTCGGCGCCGTTTCCAGACGCACCGGGATCGCTGGCGCGCCCAACCACGACCACTTCAGTAGCCGAGACGGCCACCAAGCCATCTAGCCGGGCAGAGTCCGTGCCTATTTCTATGACTTTGCTGGCGATTTCCGCTCCATCGCCGAGCTTGACCCGCAAATACAGCGCGGCCGTCGCCAGGGCATTGCCAGGAGATTCTGCCGTGCCCACCGCCACGATGTCGCTGCCGTGGATTTGCGCGGCGTTTAGGACGCTGGGGCCAGTGCCTGGAGAATAGGTCTTGCTCCACAGGAGGTTACCTGCACTGTCAAACCGCCGAATCTCAGCGCGAAGCTCGCCTGGATTGAGCTGCCGCGCCCCGACCGTCACGTAGCCGCCGTCACTGGTGGCGGTGATGTCCATGCCGAGGTCGATGACTTGGGTAGCCAAGCTAGGTAGCACGACCACGGTGGTGTCGGCGATGCTGACGCAGCTGCCCTGGGCATTGCAGGCTTCGCCGCTGGTGCAGGCGTCGCCGTCACTGCAGGCCAGGCCGGCGCCCAGGCCGCTGGCGCACTTGCCGTTGACACACAGGTCGGCGGTGCACTGGTTGGCGTCGTCGCACATCGCCGTATTGTCGGGCGTGCACAGCAGCGGGCCGCACACCGTGGTGGCCGGGTCGCACTGCTGCTTGGCGCCACACACGCTGTCATCCAGACATTCCACGCACTTGCCGGTCATCGACTTGCACGCCAGCAGCTGGTAGGCATTGCTTTCGCCGGCAAAGCCAGAGACGCGCACATAGAACTTGGTCGACTCGTCAGCCAGGTAGGTGAATTGCTCTGGGGCCTTCTTGGTCGCCGACACCGCCACCGGCTGGGCAAACTTGTTGACCTTGTAGAGGCGGATGTCCAGGTCGCCCAGGCCATGGTCAAATTCTGCGGTGACCGTCAGCGTTTCGCCCTTCTTGAGGTCCACCACAAACCAATCCAGCTCATAGGGGCACAGAGACAGGTCCTTGGTCCGGCCCATGGGCAGCGGCGAAGCGAAGTTGGGGGCGCCGTTGGGCTCCAGGGCATCTTGGATGCACAGCTTGACCACTTCGATGGCGGTCGCGTCGGTGTTGTTGAGCTCCTGGCTCTCGGCCACGGCTTGGGTGGCGTCGGCGGCGACAATCACGTAGGCCGGTCCGGGCTTGGCATCAACGGGCACAATCGCCTTGTCATCAACATCAACCGCAGTCTTGCCGGCGAGCCCGGGCATGGGCTTGAGGCTCATCAGCTGGTCGCCGTCGTCGAGCTTGTTGTCCGCAGAGAAGTAGTAGCCGTACCAGAAGTCAGCGGCCTTGTCCTGGCAGGCATTGCTGAGCTTGACCGTCATGTAGACGTCTTCGCCCTGTACCACCTGGCTGGGAAACACCGACTGGAACTTGGCCAGCAGGTCCACGCCCTTGCCACCGTCAACAAAGAGGTCGTAGCCAAAACCATTTTGCGGCTTCTGCCCAGGACTCTTGTACGAGACCTGCAGCCAGTAGTTGCCGTCGGCCGGTGCCGCAAAAGCCAGCTTGCCATTGCCGGCCTGGGTCTTGATGGCTGGCAGGTTGGGGTTCTGGAAGATCTTGAGCTGAAAAGCGTTGCCCGGATGGCTGAAGTCAAAGGTGATCGCTTCGTCTTTCTTGAGCTGCAGCTTGAACCAGTCTTCGTCGCCCAAGCACAGGCTCAAGGTTGCCTGCCCGCAGCCAATTTCCGGCGCCACGCTTGACGCATTGTTGGACTCGTACGGGTCCGCAAGGCAGACGTCGGTGGGGTCAGGCTCGGCAACGCTAACCGTCAGGTCGTAGTCGTAGGGAACGGCCGAGGCGCTCTCTGGCAACACGTAGACGTGAACATAGAAAGTACCGCCCTTTTGCACGTAGGGCAGCGAGGCCACCGAGTTGGTCGCCGTCGCGACGCCGGCCAGCACGCCCGTCTTGCTGCTGTCGATGATTTGGATGCCGACCAAGCCCTTTCCAGCCAGGTACTTCCAGTTGAGCTTGACCTGCAGCGCCTTGCCGGTGGGCACCTCTATGGCAAACCAATCCGGCAGGCCGGGGCACACGTTGAGGGCCTGCAGGGTGGCGCCGGCGGGCGGCAGCGACGCGGCATCGTCTGGCGTGTGGTTGCCGGCGTAGGCGTCGGGCTGGCAGGTCAGCGAAGTGTTGAGGTTGAGGGTGTTGGATACGGCTAGGTTATTGTTCTCATTGACTTCACTGACGGTGCCGGACACGTCCACCTGGGCCAGCACATACCAGGGACCGCCGGCCACCACAGGCAGTACAAACGACTGCGAAGCATCCAGCGAGGCGGCAGCGCCCACGCCCTGACCCTGCACAACGTCTTTGATCACGGTGTCGGCGGCGTCGATCTTGCCGTCTTTGCTCAGCAAATAGCGCACTGCAAACGCACCGGCCGCCGCGTCGCCCAAGTTGGTGACCTTGAGCTTGGTCTTGATAAGCGCCCCCGGAAAGGTTGAGCCCGGAGTCACCGTCAAAGAGCCGGCAAACAGGTCGGTGCCGCTGGCCGGCGGAACCACCTGTGTTGCCAGCGAATACTGAGCCTTGGAGCCATTGGACTTGGGCAGCACCCTCACGTAGTGCTTGCCGCCAGTCTGCACAGTCAGAGCCGCCGCCTTTTTGACGGCTGAAGTCAGCTTCTGGCCGTCGAGTAAGGTCTTGCCGTCTGGCGCCCAGATCTCCACGTCGAGGTCGGCCGGGATCGGCACGGGCGACAGCAGCGGCGTGGCTTGCAGGGTGGCAAACAAGCTGTGGCCTTTGGGCACATCCACCGTCCACCAGTCGTCATTGCCGCAAGACCCCAAGAACGTGGAGGGATTGGGCAGCGCCACCGCGGTCTGCAGGGTGTTGTTGCCAGCCCCACCCTGATCGGCGCTGTCTTCAAAGCAACCGCCCTTGGCGCCCTGGATGGTCAACGTCTGGGTCGAGGCCGCTGCATTGTTGTTCTTGTTGGTTTCTTTGTTGTTGGAATTCTTGGCATCAAGGATGACGCACACCTTGTAGCTGCTGACGCCGTGATCCAACCCTAGAGGAATCACCACCGAGTCGACCAGGTCCGAGTCCGACAGGGCATCGACGCCGGCGTTGACCAGTTCTTTGAGCAAGATGTTGGCGCCGGTGTTGACCAAATTGGCGCCGCACTGGCCGGTGGTGGTGAGGGCCAGCCAGGTGGTCGAGGCTCCGGCCCCAGTGGTCCCGCCGTTGTGCACGGTATAAGACAGCTTGAGCGACTTGCCGGCTTCTACGACCTCTGGGTGAAAGCCGATGGCATCGACCCACAGATCGACGTTTTGCTGGGCGGTCACAATCAGGTTGTCAAACACGCCGACGTTGTTGCCTTCGTTGAGCTCGGCCACGGTGTCATCTGGGTCCAACCGCAGGTAGACAAACCAATTCTGTACCGGCGTCGACGAGCTGACGGTCACCAGCTGGGTGCCAGACTTGCTCTCTCCCGCCGCCAGGGTGGGCAAGCTGAAGTTGGTCTGGTTGACAATGCAGGTGCCCTTGCTGAAGGCCTTGTTGGGGCAGAAGTAGATGCCGGCCTTGCTCGCTTGGCTAAGAGGCTGGTTGCCGCTGTTCTTGACTTGCCACTGCACGCCGACCTGGCCGTTGAGGTAGGTGCCCTTGGGCTTGACCGTCATGCTCACGAGGTCCAGGTCTACGCCCAGCTTGACGAACTTTTTGATCGTGACCTTCTGGGCTGAGACGGCTTGGTTGTTGCTCTCGTCGGTCTCGGCGACGCTGCCAAGCACGTCATTGACGGAGATCAGGTAGTACTCGCCGTCTGGCACGCTGGGGATCACCACGGAAAGGAACAGCGGCAAAGAGGTCTTGGGGGCCATCTTCAAGATGTTGGAGGTAGAGAGCTTGGTCAGCATCTTGTCTACCTGGGCGGGGTTCTCTGTGCAGACGTCGCCCGTGCAGACGTCGCCGAGGCTGAAGTCGTAGTCCAGCTTGGCATCGACCGACAGAAACACCGCGTACTTGTGAGCCTTTGCCTCTCCGTCGCCGCTGTTGGCCACTTCTTGCTCGTAGGTCAGCGAGTCGCCCGAGGAGTAGGTGAGCGAAGTGTCAAAGGTGGCCTTGGTCACCGTGAGGTCGGGCTTGGCCGCTACCTTGGAGTCCACCTTGACCAAGGTGGTGGCGTAGCCAAGGTTGTCGGCGACGTTGACTTCATTGAGGGTATGCGCTTGATCGACCGTGACGATCACAAAGTAAAGGCCGTCTGGCATCGGCGTGGTGAGCTTGAACGCCAGCGGTGAGCCGGTGTTGGTCTTGGGATCCCAGGTAAAGGCCTTGACTGCAGGCGTCTCTTTGCCCGAGCCGAGCTGCGGAATCTCTGTGCTGTGGACCTTGACGGCACCGCTGTCGATCACGTCGGTCGCCGACAGATAGATGTCTACCGCAAAGGGCGTCGCCACCTCTTCACCAGTGTTTTCAATGGCAAAAGTCAGGGACACGTCGCCGCCAAGCCCGATGGTGGGGCTCGAAATCAGGTCGATGGTGCCAAGCGACAGCGACACCGGATCTTTGACGGTGATGGTGGCGGTCGCGTCGACCTTGTTCTTGGGGTTCTTGCGCCAGGCGACGGTGGCCTTGACGTTGTAGACACCCTTGAAATCATAGGTGTGCTTCTGGACATCGGCGTTGGCTTCGTCTGGCTTGGAGAGGTCAAAGCTCACCGCCGGCCCGTCGCCAAAATCCCAGGTGACAAACAGGTCCTCGCGGGCAGCTCCGGCAAAAGTCACGGTCATTTCAACTGGCAAAGGAGCATTGCCCGTGGATGTCACCACCTTGATAGAGGCGCTCAGGGTTGGCGGCTTGACCACGTCTTCAGCTTGGGCGTCGTCGGCGTCGTTGGCAGCACTGTCAGTGGCGTCGGCCGATGCCCCTGTCCCGGCGTTTTCGCTGCATGCCGCCAGACTGAACAGGGCAAAGCTGAGACCTATCAGGGTCAAGCGACGCAACCTGCCGCTTTGGGCCGCCCAGCTAGAGGTCCCCTGGCCCAGAACTTTCGAACGGCCCTCTTCTGTCGAGCTGCTGATGGAAGCGGCGATCAGAGGTAGCAAGAGATTGAAAAAGGCCATCAACTTGGGCTCCTGTGGGCGTTCGGGGCGGCAAGGCTGGGGATGCCTCCATCCAAATTCTCAGAGTGTACAATATCTGTAGGCTGCCATTCCAGCCCGTTGAAGGCAGGCCCTTGGCGGCCGTATGCTAGGGCCATGCAGGCTGCCGCCCACGTCGAACTTCTTCCCTCTGCCGATTGCCACGCCGCCGTGCAAATAGTCCATGTCTTGCGAGACGCTGGCCATGCAGCCTACCTGGTGGGCGGCTGCGTGCGCGACTTGGTGCTGGGCCAAGAGCCCAAGGACTACGACGTCGCGACGTCGGCGCAGCCTGCTGAGGTCAAACGTCTTTTCCGACGCGTCATCGAGGTCGGCATTGCCTTTGGCGTAGTTCGCGTGCGCCTACAGGCCCTGCAGGGCGAGTGGAGCGAAGTGGAAGTGGCCACTTTTCGCGCCGACGGCGGCTACAGCGATGGCCGCCGACCCGACCACGTGCGCTTTACCGACGCGCGCGAAGACGTCTTGCGCCGCGACTTCACCCTCAACGGCTTGCTGCTGGACCCGGTGCTGGCCGGCGAGGGCAGCGTTGGGCGCGCGGAGACCGGGCTGGTGGTCGACCTGGTCGGTGGGCTGGACGACCTGCGCCACGGGCTGCTGCGGGCCATTGGCGAGCCGCGGCTGCGCTTTGGCGAGGATGCCCTGCGGCTGCTGCGGGCGGCCCGCTTTGCGGCGCGCTTTGACCTGAGGGTAGAGGCCCAGACCGCGCAAGCCATTCTGGAGCTGGCGCCGACGCTGCAAAAGGTCTCGGTGGAGCGGATTACCGCTGAAGTTTCGCGGATGCTGCTGACGCCCACGGCCGAGACAGCGCTGCGGCTGCTGGTCGACCTGGGGCTGGCCGCGCAGCTGTGGCCAGAGCTGCTGGCGGCCGATCCCGGTCTGGCCAGGGCCCGCCAGCGCGCCACGCGCGGCCTGGCCGCGGTGCAGGAGGCCGGCGATCGCGAGGCCTGCCTGCAGCCCAGCCCTGCGCTGGAGCTGCCGCTGGCGCTGGCCAGCCTGAGCTGGCCTCTCACCGACTGGCTGCTGTCTGCCGAGGCCCAGCGCACCCTGCGACTGGCCAATGCCGATCGCCAAGCCGCAATGTTGATTAGTGAATTGGCCGACCAGGGTCTGCAAGCGCCGTGGCTGCGCCAGCCGCCGCCGCCGCGGCCCTGGCCGGCGCCGTTGGCGCGCTGGCTGCGCCATCCGCTGGCCGACCAGGCTCTGCAGCTGATCGATGCAGCAGGTGAACTCCCGACGGCCATGGCCTGGAGGCAGGCACGGGCCAGCTGGCCGCAAGCCCAGGCGTTTCCGCCGCCAGCGCTGACGGGCCGCCACCTGCAAGCTATGGGCTTTGCGCCGGGACCGCGCTTCAAGGTCGCCTTGGCCGCCGCCGAGGACGCCCAGCTGGAGGGCGCAGAGGACAGCCAAGCCGTGGCCATAGCCGTAGCGATCGCCGAGACCCCGCAAGCGTAGCTGGACGACCCGCCGAGCTGGGTTTTGCCGGTCGCCCGCCCCTTGTCGGCCAGACTTCGATGTCGTTTGCGCCCGGGTGCGTGCAGGACGAGCCCCTGCGCACGCACCGGCGGCAACAGGGTCCTAGCGCTGGCGCTGCCGACCCAGGCTGAGCCGCTCTGCGGGGACGGCGGAGCACGCGCAGGTCTTGGGGGGCAGCTCCAGGGGCTTGGCTGCCGCGGTCGGGCAGCGCGCACAGCCCGGCTGGCGCCCTCTGCGCAGCAGCCACGCGCCAGCCAGCGCCACCACCGCCAACGCAGCCCATGCATCCCAACCCATGGTCATCCCTAGGTATAACCGAGCGCGCGCCCGGTCTGGTAGACCACAAACGACAGCAGCCACGCCGCGCCGTTGAGGTAGGTCAGGGCGAACAGCGCCCATCTCCAGGAGCGCGTCTCTCTGGCAATGGTGGCAAGCGTGTTGAAACACTGCATCGCCACTGCAAAAAATACCATCAGAGACAGGCCTGACAGCGGCGTCAGCGCCCCGGCCTTGGCCATCGCCCCACCCACATCGGCGGCAAAGGCATCGTCGACATCGCCTTGGCTGCCACGCCCGTAAATCTGCGCCATGACCGGCACCAGCACTTCGCGAGCAGCCAGCGACCCGACCAAGCCAATGCCGATGCGCCAGTCAAAACCCAAAGGCTGGATGGCCGGTTCGATGACCTTGCCCAGCTGGCCGGCCAGGCTATTTTCTAGACGGACCTGGGCATCGCGGGCTTGAATCGCCGCCTCGGCTTTGGCGCGCTCTGGGGTGTGGGCCGCGGCGGTGGCGTGGGCCGTAGCCGTCAAGGCTGCCCGCTCGTGATCGGCCAAGCCTTGGCGGGGAAAGGTCATCAGCGCCCAGAGCACCACCGTCAGGGCCACGATCGTCGCGCCCGTCTGAATGGTGAAGTCGATACCGCGATCCCACAGGACCCGCAGCACGTTGCGCGGCCGCGGCCAGCGGTAGGGCGGCATCTCCAGCAGCAGCGGCGCGCCCTGGCCGGGAATCAAGGTTCGGCGGAACACCGCCGCCGCCACCAGGGCCAGCAGAAAGCCAAGAATGTACATGCCCGCCACAATCAGTCCGCCGACCGACAAGAATCCCAGCAGCGGCGCAGAGCCAGAGAACACCGCCGCCGTGACCAGGGTATAGACCGGCAGCCGAGCCGAGCACGACATCAGCGGCGCAATCAACACCGTCAGCAGGCGGTCGCGCGGATCGGCCATGGTGCGGGCGGCAAGAATGCCCGGCACGGCGCAGGCATGCGAAGACAGCAGCGGCACAAACGCCTTGCCCGGCAGGCCCGCGCGGGCCATCAGCCGGTCGACCAAGAAGGCAGCCCGCGACAAGTAGCCGGAGTCCTCGAGCAAGGCAATTCCGGCAAACAGAATCAAGATTTGCGGCAAGAACACCAGCGTGCCGCCGACACCGGCCAAGACGCCATCAATCAGCACGTCGCGCAGCAGGTTGTCTGGCAGCCACTGCTGAACCTGGGCACTCAGCGCCGCCATCAGCTCGCCAACACCGTCGGCCACCGGGGTCGCCCAGGCAAAAACCGCTTGAAACAGCAGGCCCATGGCGACCAAGAACAGCGCCACGCCGGCTACCGGGTGCAGCAGCACATCATCGACGCGGTCGCTGGAACTGCGCTGCTGAGGCCGGGTGCGCCGCACGGTCTCGGCCAGCGCTGCGTCGATGCGGGCATAGCGCTCATGCACCAGCAGGCGGCGCACGTCGCCATCGGCCTGAGGCTGGCGCGGGACCTGGGCGTGCAGCAGCGAGCCCAAGCCCGGCTGCAGGTGGTCGGCCACCAAGCGGTCGGCGGCCAGCCACCACAGCAGCTCGCCGGGCGGGGCATCGGCCAATAGAGGATGCAACTGGCGAATTTGCTCCAGTGTCTGCAACACCGCGGGCGACCAGAGGGTGGGCGTGACCCTGCCAAGCTCTGGCTGGGCCGCCACCTGCTGCACGGCTTGCTCGAGCTCAAGCAAGCCCTGGCCGGTCCGCGCCACCATGGCCACAAACGGGCAGCCAAACTGCTGGCGAAGGCCGGGCAGGTCCACCGCCAAACCGGCCGCTTGGGCGGCATCCATCATGTTCAGGGCGGCCACCGCCGGACAGCCGAGCTCGGCAACCTGTAACAGGAGCAACAGGTTGCGCGCCAGATTGCTGGCGTCCAGAACCACCACCACCACGTCTGGGGCGGGGCCATCCAGGCGCCCCGTCAGCGCTTGGTGGGCGATTTCCTCTTCTGGGCTATGGGCCGTCAAGCTGTAGGTGCCGGGCAGATCGTGCACGCGCCACTGGCTGTCGTTGGCGCAGGTGTGCTCGCCCACGCGGCGGTCTACCGTGATGCCGGGATAGTTGCCCACATGGGCGCGCGCCCCGGTCAACTGATTGTAGAGAGTGGTCTTCCCTGTGTTGGGATTGCCGCACAGCGCGACCTCAAGCGCGCCTGGGGGCCGGGACTCAGCCACGCACCGCCTCCGCGCGAACCTGGATCGCCTGCGCCTGGAGGCGATTGACCGACAGCGCGAAATCGCGGATCCGCACCTGAACCGGCCCGCCAAACAGACCGCGGCGCAGCACCTCGATTGGCGCGCCGGGGGTCAGCCCCAGCTCGACCAAGCGATCGCCCAGCGAATCCCACAGCTGTACCGCCTGGACCGTGGCGGCAGTGCCGACCGCCAGCGTGGCAAGGGTCAGCTGAACCGCTGCAGGCCGGGCAGCGGACTGAGCGTTATCGCCAACGGGCTCCAGCTCTTGGTACAGCATGCCCTTCTCTCAGTGACGGCCGCAGAGGCGGCGGAAGTCAATGATAACGATTTTCAATTTCACTGCCAAGGGCGGGCGGCGGAGATTGTCACGCCTATGTCGGAGCCAGGGTCGCTGGGCCTGCCCGGAGATCTGGGCGGCGCCACGCGCGGCTGCTCAGACGGCGGCGGTCTCGGCGGCGGGATCCGGTACCGTTTCGTCAGCAGTAGCAGGCGCTTGAGTCAGGGCGTCGGCGTCGACCGGGGCAGGAGCTTGCTCTGGGGTTGCGACTTCGACCGCGGCAGCGACTGGGTCGGCAGGCGCGGCGAGTTCCGCCTCAGCGGCAGGCGCCGGGGCCGCCTCGGGCTGGGCAGCGGCGGGCTCAGCCAGCGGTGCAGCGGCTTGGACCTGCAGGGCTTCCTGCTCGGCGGCAGCCTCGGCAGCCACCAGCTCTTGCGCCAGAGGACCTTCGGCGGTGGCCACGGCTGCGCGGGCCTCGGCTTCTTCCTCGGCGGTGATCTGCGGCTGCTCTGAGCCCTCTTCTTCCAGCTCGCCCATGCGGGTGGGAACGAGCTCTGGGCGCTCGCGGCCATGCTTGATGCGGTAGAGCTCGTCTTCGGCCAGCTCAAGAGCGCCCATGGTCATCATGTAGGCGCGGCGATTGTGCTCGCCTCTCTTGCGCTCGATGCGCAACACCATCTCGCGATCGAACAGCATTTGCTTGAGGCGCTCGCGATCGGCTTTGAGCTTGTCGACGAATTCCTGAAGCTTGTCATCATTGCGGGCAGCGCGGGCCGCTTCGCGCTCGGTGCGGGCTTTTTCAGCTTCGGCCAGGCGGGCGGCGCGCTCGGCCTCCAGCTCTGCGCGGCGAAGCTGGGCGCGCTCTTCGGCCATGGGGTCCACGGCAACTGGGGCGCGCGGCTCTTCTGGCGGCGCCGGCGGCGGGGCCTCGGGCTCGGGTGCGGGCGGTGCCTTCTTGTAGGCGCCAGCGGCCAAAGCGTTGCTCAGCTCTTCGACGCGGGCTTCGGCGCGGCGCTGCTTGATCTGGATGTCCTGGTTGTCCTGCTCGGCGCGCTTGACGATCGCCTGCAGGCGCTTGACCTCTTCTTTGGCCACGACCATGGCCGCGCGCGTCTCCTTCAAGGCCTTGTCTTCCTTGGGAGCGGCTTCGCGAGGCGCCTCGATCTTCTTGCGGATGCTGTCGGCGCGATCGGCTTGCTGGCGAGCCAGGGCCTCTGCCTTTTCTGCGCGCTCCAAGGCCTTCTTCAGCAGATCTTCGCCCTTGGACTGCTGCAACCACAGCCAGATGGCGGCCAAACCGCACAGAGCCGCTACGCTTGCCAATACCATTACGTTCATAAATGCCCCCATCGTCAGGTGACCGCGGAATTTCCGATCGCGGCGCGCCGGGCGGTGTACCACGGGAGCGCCCTTCCAGACAAGGAATTGCCGGCGCCGGCGCGGGCGACCTGATCTGCGCTTGGGGTGTGGGGTCACTAGTACAAGCGATTTCGCAGTTTGCCTGCCCTACCCTTGCGGCACCGCAGGGGGTTGGGCCAAACTCGCGCGCGCCTGCCACCCTTGGGCCCCTGGAGTTCCGCCATGACCGACGCACCGGCTCCCCTTTCTTTGGAGACCTGGCTGACCTGCGTCGATGAAGCGATCGTCCGCGATCGCCAGCGCCCGACCAAGCAGCGCCGCCAGATCGCCCAGACGCTGTTCCACCACCGCCATCTGAACGTGGAAGAGCTGCACCGCGCCGTCAGAGAGAGCGACCCGACGATTGGCTACGCCACGGTCTACCGCACGGTCAAGCTGCTGGAGAGGGTCGGGCTGGTCAACGCCGGGCAATTTGGCGACGGCACCGCCCGTTATGAAGTGGCGATTGGCGTAGAGGACCACCACGACCACTTGATCTGCACCCGCTGCGCCACCATCGTCGAGTTTGAAGACGAGGCCATCGAGCAGCTGCAGAAGGCCGTGGCCAAGGCTCACGGTTTTACGCTCAAGGCCCACCGCATGGACCTGTTTGGTCTGTGCCCCGCCTGCCAAGCGACCGCCAAGGCCTAGGGTCAGCGCCCACACCCTCTAGAGACCGGATCAGCTTAGATATTGTCTGGGCGGTTCTACGGTGACCCATCGCCGCGGCCATTAGCTGGCGGCGCTCGCTTGCGCCACTCAGACTGGTATCAGGCCTGACTAGCACGGTCGCGTCCTGAACAGCTGGCTAGCCATGGCTCAGGGCTCCACACGCCCGGCCCATCGCTCGGCCCCTGGCGGCCGAAGAAGGCCCGCGCAGGGGAGGAGCATAGCGGGCCCCCTTAGGGGCGCAGCGGAAAACAACGCGTTGTTGGGGAGGGTCTGGCTAGCCCGGATTGAACACGAACGGCCACTGGATGACGCACACGCCCGCTTCCGGCTTCATGAACGAGATGCGCCGAATGGTGCGCTGGACGCAGTCGGTGACGGCGCTGTTCTTCATGCTGTCGTCGACGACCTTGTCATTCTGCACTTTGCCTTCGCCGTTGATGGTCCACTGCACGGTGATCTTGCCGGCCAGGTCGGGCTTGGACATCAGCTGGGTCTCATAGCAGGCTCGCAGCGAGGCGGCGCGGGCGCGCACGTTCTTGCTGATGTCGCCCTTGTCGCAACCGCCGGTGGACTGACCCTGGGCGATGTTGATCTTGGCCACCTTCTTGGAGGACTTGCGGCCAATGCCCATGTCGGCATTGCGGCCAGTACCGCCGCCGGTGTCGATGGCGCCCAGGCCATGGAGACGGCCGTAGCCTTCGCCGCCGCCACCCGAGCCGGTACCGCGAAAGCCCATGCCGCCCGAGCCGTGACCGATGACCAGCTCGCCGCCTTCGCCAGACATGGCGACCGCCATCTTGCTGGAGATCGCGCCAGTGTCGCCGGCCATGATGTTGCCAATGGCGCCGGTCATTGCCTGTGGGCCACCAAGGACCTTGGCGATGCCGATGTTCTTGACGTCGATCTTGTCTCGCATCGGCCCGTCCATGCGCGGCACCTTGGAAGACTTGTTGGGATCCTGGTCGGGATCGCCAAACTTGCCCTCTTCGCCGCCGGCCTTCTTGGCGGTGGTGTCGTCGTCGGCGCCCTCTGGCTTGATCTCTTCTGGCTTCTGCTCTTCTTTCTCTTCGACGGCCACTTCGATCAGGCCGCGGTTCTTCTGCTCGATCTTTTCGCGGTCCAGCTCTTCCTCGGCGTGGATAGCCACGGAATTCACCAGCACAAACAGGATGGTCGACAGAGAGAACACCGCAGCAAACGAGATCGACAGAGCGGTGTTGCGGTTGTGGTGGGTGCCGATCAACGCGCCGGGCTGGGCACCGGTGAAGCTGAAGTGCAGGTCAACGCCGTTCTCAAACGACAGGTGACCGTGATCGCCGCGGGTGATCTCCATGCTGCCCGAAGCAGGCTTCTCAGCACCGCCCACGGTCACCAGGCCAGTCAGCGAAGACGGAACCGTCATGGAGTACTTCTCTGGACCGCTGGGGCTGAACAGCACGTGGCTATCCAGGCCTCCGGCTGCCAACTGAAAGACATTCTTGATGTCTTCGCCGATGGTCACCGGGCGCTGGTTGAAGAACACCTGCTCTGCCACGACCTGATCGTTCCACGCCAACGCCACCCGCAAAAAGCGCTGCTCTTTGGAGTACTCGTCAAAGGAGGCAAGAGTGGCCAAGCCAGCAAAGAACGCCAGCACGCCGCCCACGACCATCCAGATGATGCCGTTCATGTGCAGGTAGGTCTCTGGAATCAGGCCGCCCGACGCGTCGCAGATCATCTCTGGCGCGGTGCAGGGAGCCAGGTTGTAGACGCCGTCAAACGCCCACCACGCCAGTGCGATCTGCAGCAGCGAGCTTACCGTGACCACCCAAGCGAGCTTGCGTTTGCGCTGCTTGAAGATCAGGAAGGCCACCACGATGGAGGCAATCGCCAACAGCGCAGAGACCTGCCCCGGTAGCATCTGGATGCCGCCGATAGCCTTGTAGTTGAACTCCTCGATGTAGGTCATCGAGAAGGCGTTTTTCAACCCCGAGGCTTCGGAGTCAACTGACCCGCCGCCCATGCCGAGGTTGGGACCGAGCAGCGCGATCAAGCTGCCGATGATTGCGAGGATGGCTCCGCCGCTCATGTTTCTCCAGGCGCTGCCGGGCTTTGCGACCGGCGGTGTCGGACCAATCGGCTTAGGTCGACCAAAAATGGCGCGACAAACCGGCCCGCGATGCTAGTTATAGCCGATCCCCTACGTCAAGCACCTCTTGCGCAGGGCGGGTGGAGAAGAGGGGGGTCGCCCCCTTCTGGCCCTGAGGCCATGGACGCGCCAGCCCGCGGATCGATCTGCGGCCCTGCCGATCTATGGGGTGGCCGCCAGGGGCAGCTCTGCGGCCTTCTGCAGCAGTTCCCTAGCCCGCGCAGCAACTTCTGCGTCAGCTTCGCCTGCGATCTGCGCAAGCGCGGCCTGGGCCTCTGGCTCTTTGAGGCCAGCCAGAGCCACCAGGGCCGCATCGACCACCTCGGGTGAGCCGTGATCGACCAAGCCCTTCAGCGTCGCCAGACTGGCCTTTCCACCCAGGCGGCCAAGGGCGGCGGCCGCGATCACGGCGACCTCGCGGCGGCTGTCGCGGGTCAGCGTCTCCAGATCGGGCCGCTGGGCACTGAGGCGCCTTTCTCCAACTTCTCTTGCACTTGCGAGCACTTTCCACAGCACCGGCGACTGGAGGGCGGCCACGAGATCGGCTTGCGGCGCCTGGCGAGCCCACAGTTCGCCCAGGACCTCTACCGCAGCGACTTCTGCGGCCCGCTGGATCCGCGGCAACAGCCAGCCCGGCCAGTCAGTCACGCCGGCAGGCAGCGGCAGCAGGCTGCGCTTGGTGCGCTCGGCCACTTCGTTTTGGCGCTGGTGGCTACCCGCGGTCTCTGCGTGGGCGATCACCAGCAGCATCAGCTGACCATCTCCCGGGTGCTGCAGCGGCTGCGGTTGGCCGCGATCGTCGAGGCGCTGCCAAGCGATCTGCAGCAGCAGGCCAGCCTGATCGGCGCGGGCGAAGCCGGGCAGGTCGCCAACGCCGCCGATCGTCTCAGCCTTGGCCAGGCCCTGGCGAACGGCAGCGTGCACGGCCGGTTGGTCGGCTTCGGCGGCGCGCTGGCTGTCTTCGAGTTGCAGCTCGACCTGGAGCTCGCGGACCAGCCAGCGGCCTGTTGGCGCAGCCGTGCTTGGCTGTTGCGGCGCGGCGCGGTCGGCCTCTCTGGCTGGCGGCGCGGGAGTGGCTGGCTTGGAGCAGGCTGCCGCAGAGGCAACTGCGCCCCAGGCCAAGGCAGCGGCCCAGCCCGGCCAACGGCTTGCGAAGGAAACTGAAGTGCCAGAGCGAATTGATCTTTTCAAGACGTCACCTTGGCGTCCTCCATGACCACCAGCAGGCCCATGGCGCGCGAAGCCCCCACGTAGTGCAGCACCCGCGCCTCGGCAGAAGTGTAGTGATCCAGCTCAGTCAGCACCACGACCCGCGCTTCCATGCCTTTGAAGGCGCGAATGCCGCGCAGGCGGACCTGACCGGGCTCGTCTCCGGCCGTCAGTCGCCAGGGCAGCAGCTGATCGGCGTAGTCTCTGTACTGGCTCTTGTCAGGCGAGCGGCCGCTCAGGACCACCACATCTTCTGGGCGAACGCCGCCATCGGCGCAGATGCGCTGCAGGACCCGCTTGAGGGCGCGACCTGGATTGGGGCGCAGCGGCTCGTGCTGGACAGCCACGCCGGGAGGAGCCACGCAGCGCGCCGCCGCCATGGCCGGCTCGATGTCGGTCAGATAGCTGTGGATGGCCTGGGTGTTGCGCCAGTTGGTCATCAGCACCAGCGCCTGGTCCGCTCCGTCTACCGGTGCTGCGTCGGGGCGAAGGCGCTGGGCATCGTCATAGAACAGGTAGCGGATCGCCTGCTCTGGGTGCACCAGCCAAGCGTCCAAAGCGTGCCACCAAGAGCCCATGAAGTCCTGGGCCTCGTCGACGACCAGGGCGTCAAAGACCGGTCCATTGCGCTGCCCGCGCTCCAGCACCAGCCGCGGCAGCTCCTCGTCAAAAAAGGCGCGGCGCGCCCGATCGTCTCCGGTGGGCTTGACCAGGTTGCGGTCCAGGCCCGTCAGGTCGTAGCAGGCCTCGTGAAAGTGCGCGGCAAACACGCCAGGCTGATCAGACATGGCTTGGCGCATGTGCTGGCCCAGCGCCTTGTTGTAGCAGGTCAGCAGCACCCGCAGGCCCTGGCGGGCCAGCTGACGGGCTTTGTGCATCGCCAACAAGGTCTTGCCGGTGCCGGCCGGCCCGTAGACCGTCTGGCAGCGCACCCTGGACAGCATGTCGAGCACGCTGAGCTGCTGGGGGCTGAGGGCGACCATGGCGGCTTGATCGTCGGCCAGGCGCTCGGTCAGCAGGGGCCGGGCTTCGCGAGGGGCCAAGAACAGGTCCTCTAGGGCTTGCCACCACCAGCGGGTTGGGGCATTGCCTGTGGCCGGGGCCAAGCTGGACCAGCGCTTGGCAAGCTGCTCTATCGACTGGGCAAGGCGACTGAAACCTTGGCGATCGATGGTGATTTCGGCAGGAGCGTGTGGAGCAAAGCCGCGCACCGGGACCAGGGCATCGGGCAGCAGCAGCCCGTAGCCGTGGCTGGGGCGCGAAGGCAGGGCCTGGGGGTGTTCGGCAAGCTTGGCCAGCAGGGCCTCGCTGCTGATACGGCCGCGCGCATACGGGTCGGCGATGGCAACCGCGGCGCCGGTGGGGCCAGGCAGCGTCCAGGCATTGGCCGAGGGGTCGCAGCGCAGTCCGCCTTCGACCAGGGTCAACACCAAGAGGCCGTAGTCGCGGTTGGCCAGGACCCAATCAGCCTGGCCGTCGTGCAGGGCGCCGTCACGGCCGACGCGGGCCACCCACGCCGCCCCTTGGACGGCCGTCCACTGGTCGGTCAGGCCGGTGCGCAGGGCCTCATAGATGGCGATGCTGCGGGCACTGCTGCCAGAGCGGGGCTGGGCGGGGATCATTCTGGCCATGACGGCTCCCTCAGGGCTCAGGTAGAACGGCGCGAAGGGCCGGAGAAGCCTCGCTGCGGAGGCCGGCGAGCCAGCGCCGCCGCTCAGCGGGCTCTGGCAGGCTCGACAGGGCTTGCAAGGTATGTTGAAGGGCCGCATCGGCCAGCTCGGCGCGGACGGCGGCGCGGGCGCAGATGCGATGCACGCGCTGGTAGTCGGGCAAGACCTGCAGGGCTTCGCGGCAGTGCTCCAGAGCCTGCTGCGGAGCTTGCTCGACCTCCAGGGCCGCCAGATTGCCCAAGGCCTTGGCGGATCGGTGCAGGCGCACGGCGGCCCGCGCAATGACCATGGCCACCTGCGGGTCGCGGCGGGCCCAGTGACCCGCGTGCACGGCCAAGGCCGCCGACCAGGCGATCTGCAGGGTCGGAGAGGGGCTGCAGGCAGGGTCATCGGTGATCGCCGCGCAGGCGCGGGTAGCCGCGTCGGGCAGCTGCAGGGCCTGGTCGCGGCGCTGCTGGGCTGAGGCAGGCAGCAAAGCCGACCACGGCAGATCGGCCAGCAACCCCGGCTCAATCAGGCCATCTTCCAGCGGCTGGCCGGGCTCCCAGGCGACCACGCCGCGCTCGGCAAAGGGCATGAGCCAGGCCGAGGTACGCGCCCCCCCCACCGGCAGGCCAACCGCAGGCAGCAGCTCAGGGCGCTGGCGCTGCCGCGCCAGATGGCGGGTAGCGCGGTCGTCGCGAAGAAAGGCGGCGGGCAGGCACAGGCAGTCTGGCCGCGCCCCCTCTGCCGTCTGCAGCCAGGTACAGGCGGCACTGGCATGATCGCTGGAGGCAATCAGCAGTTGATCGGGGTTGGCGTGGGCCAGCAGCGCGTCCGCATAGCGCCCGCCGGCAGCGAGGTCACCCTGCCCTGCGCCGGCGCCCAGCCCGCCAGCCAGCAGCGCGCCCAGGACCGCCCACTGCAGCAGCACACTGGCCGGCAGGGCCAGCCGGGCGGACAGTGGCCGGGTGCACAGGTCAGCGGCTGCCTGCAGGCCCGCGATCGCCAGTACCGCCAGCCCCAGCAGAACCAGCAAGCCAGCCTGCTGATCGCGCAGCCCCATTGGGTTGAGCACAGCCGAGTAGACCGCATCGGCGGCCATCAGCAGCGCGGTGGCTACCAGAGCCCGCAGGTGAGTGCGCACCAGCGCCGCAGCGCCAATAGCGGCGGGCAAGACCAGCCAGCGGCCATGAAAGCCAACCAGGTGCCACAGAGCTGTCCAGCCGCCGCGGGCGCCGATCTGATCGTCAAAGGCGCCGCGGATCGAGGCAGCGCTCAGGTGAGCCCACAGACCGGGCCAGTCACCGGGATCTCCCCAATTGAGCGCAGCCGGGCGCTGGGCCGCAAGCGGCAGGTAGGCCACGGCACCCAGGCCTGCCACCAGCAGCGCCAGCGCAGGCCCTGCGCCGCGGCGGTCGCCGACCAGCGCAGCCAGCAAGAAGCCCAAAGCGATCAGGGCCGCTTCGACGTGGATGCCAGCGCCAACGCCGACCAACAGGGCCAGCGCCGGTAGCCGCGGCCTCTCTGGCTGCTGAAAGACCCACAGCGCGGCGGCGGCGATGAGCCAGGTGGGGGCGTAGACCTCGGCGGCGCGCAGGTGCAGGGCCAGCGCCGGCACCGACCAGGGCAACAGCAGGGCCAGCGGCTCGGTCCAGCGGCGCAGCGGCGGGGAGGCGACGGCGTCAGCGGCAGTGGAAGGCGGGTCCAAGGCCCGCAGCCACAGCCAGCAGGCCGCCACTCCGGCGATGGCACTGGCGAGGTGAACCCGCAAAGCCCCATTAGCCAATGGAATTCTAGAGGTCGCGTGCCCGCCCAGCACCCAGGCGGCAAAGCCGGTGGGATGGGGGACGCCCAGCTGCACGGCGGCAGCGGCCAGCTCACCGCTGTCAAACCAGGCGACGGAAGGCGCAAGCAGCCACACGGCTGCGCCCAGGGCCGCTGCCGGGGCCAGCCAAGGCAGCCAGACGGCAGATTTCACGGATAGGGGCAGAACAACTCGACCTGGTTCTGCGGCTCAAGCGCGCTGTCCGCGCCCACAGAGAAGCCGCCAGCAATGACGGCGCAGCCGGCCAGCGGCCCCTTGCCATTGATCCTGGTGGCAGTGGCGCCAAACCGGGCGAAGTTGGCCGGGGTCAGGCTGCGCAGGGTACCTTCTGGGGCGATCCACAGCGCCGAGTTGATCGGCGCCAAGGCGGCGTCAAGGCCACCCACCAGCATGACTGAGCCATCGGCCAGCTGCACGGTGGCCGGCAGCAAGCGCTTGCCGCCATCGGGGCCAGCGGCGGCCCCCAGGTCCAGGACAGCCCAAGTCAGCACAGGCGGAGTAGCTGCCGCATCCACGGTGATGAGATAGGGCGGCAGCGCTCCGCTGGTGGCCAGCTCTGTGTCTTCTAGAAAGATCTTCTTGGAGGTGGCGCCCACAAGCAGGTACTTGGTAGGTGCAACCTTGAAGAGCCGCCCGCCGTGGAGGTCCTGGGGCGGGGCGCCCACGTCACTGGCGACAACAAAAGCGTTGGCGGTGGCGTCGTATATCTCGGTCAGGGGCGATGTAGGGCTCTTGCGGCCACCCAGCAGGGCAACCTTGGTGCAGCCTCCGCCGGCGTCGACGCCCACACAGGTGACCGCGGCATTGGCCCGGCCGGCCTTCATGGCGGGGCTGGACTCGGCGCAGGTGACCTCTGAAGCATCGGCCTTGCAGAGCATGGCCTTGCCGCGGCGCTTGTCAAAACCGGCGCTTACCGGCACTTCGGTGCCGCCAGCCACCAGCAGGCGCTCGCCAGCCGGCGTCATGACGCGGGCGGCCGCCGGAAAGGCCACCGGCAGCCCCAGGGCAAACTGCTGGGCTGCACCGTCACTGGCGGGGGCCAGGCTCCAGCGGGCCAGCGAGTCCGACACGGGGCACTCGCCACCGGCCGCGGCGCAGGAAGCGGTGTCCAGCTGAGCAGTCAACTTTCCTGGTGACAGAAGCACCTTGGCGCTGGTCGTCCCGCCCACGAGCGCAAAGGCGTTGCTGCCCAAGGTCACCGCTTCGGCCATGGCGACGGCCGGCCCAGCGTTCTTGATCAGGCGCGCGCTGAACGTGGCGGTCTTTGGGTCAAAGACTTCGACTTGCTCGGCGCTGGCAGCCCAAAAGTTGCCGGTCAGGACGGTCAAGCCGCCGACGATCACAACGCGGCCGTCTTCCATGGCCACGGCGCTTGGCAAGCCGCGGCGCGACCAGCCATTCAGGGGAAACAGGTTCTCTACCCTGCACTTGTTGTTGGCACCGCAGGTGGCGTTGACGTGGATGCCCTGGCAATCGGCGTCAATGGAGCAGGTCTTGGAAGCGGCGGTGTCCTTCAGCCAAGGCTTGACTTGGGCCAAGGGGCTGAGCTTGCCGAACTCGACGGTAGGTAGCCAGTACGGATTGTCTTTGACCGCGGCTCCGGTACCGGCGGTCACCGCAATGCCGCCGCGGTAAGCGCGGTAGCGCTGCTTGGTGCAGCCGGCGTCTTCAAAGAGCTCTAGCAGCACGGCGTAGTCGCCGCGGGCTTCCAGGTCCTGAATGATCAGCTTGTTGCTCTCTGTGCCGCCGTAGGCCTTGCAGCCAAAGTCCTGCACAGGGGTCTGCGACGGACTGGTCACGGCGCCCTGGTAGACCCGCAGCCGAAACGTAGCAGCGCCGGGCAGTGCGCCAGTCAGCGCGAGGTGCAGCTCGCCAAAACCCGAAGCTGGCGCGTCCAGAGCCGCCTCGCTGGCGCAACCAGAGAGGGCGAGCACGGCGGCGCAGGCTGTGGCCCCTGCACTGCGAATTCGAAGGGTTGTCAGAGCGCTCATCGTGGCCCCTTTTCCTGGCACTTTTTCCGGCCCAAAGACCTAGCTCAATTCCCCAGCCCAGCGGAGGCCACGGGATTCGCCCCTGCAAAGACCGCTACTTGGCCGCCTTGCCCGCAAAAACTGGGTCGAGGTAGGCCTCCATGTGATCCAATGAAATCGCGGTGTAGCCAGTGCTCGGGGCGTCTGCGGGCCTCAGAAGAGCCCACGTTGCCACGCCCACCGCCGCCACGCCAACGCCCAGCGCCGTCCAGAACCACCACTTGCTGGTCACCGACTGGTCGCCGGGCTTGACACCCGGCGCGCCGATGCCGCCGGGCTCGCTGACCACTGCCTGCTGCTCAAGCTGGACAGCCTGCTCGTGCACTGCGCCGGGCGCCAAGGTGACTTTGGCCGACCACTCGCGGAACCCGGCGCGGACCACCCGCAGAGTGTGGACTCCCGCCGCCACCGAGACCCGCAGCCCGCCCACCGAAGTGCGACCCACCAGCTTGTCATCGACGTAGACCAGAGCGACGCCACCGCCAAACAGAACGACCTGCAGGGTCGCCGGCGCCTCAGAGGCGTCCGCAGGCAGATCGGTGGGGCCGAGCAGGACCACCAGGCCGCGCTGCACGGCTTGCGCCGCTTTGTCGGCAGAATCCAATGGCTGAACAGTGCTTTGGGCGACACGGCCCTGGGCTATGTCAATGACGCGCAAGTTGAGCTGCAGCTGGCCGGAGGGGTTCTTGGCCAGTTCGCTGTAGACGACCAGCTGGGCCGTGTACTTGTTGCCGATGCGCCCCAGGCACTCTACCCCGGCCTCAGTGCACTCGAACTCAAACATCTCTTCGGTCAAGTCTGCGGATGCCAAAACGATATCCAGCTGATGAT
>CAIXGW010000202.1 GCA_903919145.1 uncultured Myxococcales bacterium | reverse complement strand
GCGGATCCACGCCAAGATCACCCAGGATGACGCCGGGCGAGTGGTGGTAGAGGACCTGCGCTCTTCCAATGGCACCTATGTCAATGACCGCCGCGTTGACCTGCAGGAGCTGGGCCACGGCGACCGGATCCGCTTTGGCACTGTGGCGTTTTCCTTTCAAGTCGAAGGACTGCCGGAACTCGACGTCGCCGAACTGGAATCGCCACCTCAGGCCGCCCCATCGCGCCGCAGTGCCGCGCCGTACGCGCCGCGCGCCCATCAGGCCTTTGCGCCAGTGGAGCATCCGGTCGATCAGGCCTACGCGGCGCCGCAGCGCACGCTGTTGCCGCAGATCGCCGCGGTGGCGGTGATCCTGGTGGCGCTGGTGGCTCTGGTGGTGCTGGTCGGGGTGGCCTACGATCGCTTTGTGGCGCCGCGCTTGGATGGCAAGGCAGCTCAGCCAGAGGCGCCGGAGGGCAAGGCTGACGCCAAGCGCAAGAACGCCAAGGCCGCCGACCGCGCCGAGGTGGCAGAGGACAAGGCAGAAGACCCTGAACCTGCCCCAGAAAAGCGCTCCAGGGCTGTGGATCGCGCCGCCCAGGCCGCCCAGTATGAGGACCTGGTCGCTCGCGGCCGCGATGCGGTGCTGCGCAAGCAATGGGCTGAAGCCAAGGGATTTTTTACCAAGGCACGGATGCTGGATGTCGCCGCAGCAGAGCCCAAAGAGAACCTGAACAACATCGCCCTAGAAGAGCGCGCCGGTGCCGACATTGCCCAGGCGGAAGAGGCGTTCAAGCGCCGCGATTTCCGCTCGGCGATTCGCTACCACAAGCAGGTGCCCTCTGCCTCTGTCTATGGCACGGACGCCCAGCGCTCGCTGCAGTCGCTGGCGCAGCTGGCCGACGAGCAGCGGGTGCAGTCGTGTCGGGGCAAGGCCAGGGAACTTACCAGGTGCCTGCAGGACTGCGAGCTCGTCTTGAGCACCGGGTATGCTGGAGCAGCGGTTCAGGAAGAGTGCACCCGCATCTCTGCCCAGGGCCTTGGCGCTGGCGGCAAGAAGCGCTGATGGGGGGCCAAAGCCCCGTGAAAGCTCAGGGAGTTGCCATGCCGCGCCCGATGCATACAGATCTGGGGGATGGCCAGCCGGCGAAGGGCCGTGCTTGGGCGGTGCGGCAGCGCGACTGCTGGGCAGGCCGAGTGGTGCGGGCGGTGTTGGCGTCGGCGCTGCTGTTGGGGCTGGCGGCCTGCACCGGCGAGCGCCGCTGGGCCAGCGAGGCATGCTCTGGAGAAGGCCCCTGCGGAGACGGCGGCCAGTGCATAGAGGGCTACTGCGCCCAGCCCTGCTCTGGAAATACCGATTGCGATCAAGGCGTGTGCCTCAAGACCCACTGCACGTCGGGGCAGTACGCTTGCGCCCACGGCTTGTGCGAAGACGGCAATGCCTGCAGCGTGGACCTGTGCGACCCCAAGGCCGGGACCTGCAAGGCCGAGCTGTTGGCCGGCCCGTGCAGTGATGGCGATGTGTGCACTGTAGGCGATGAGTGCTTGGATGCCGGAGCCGGTCCGCAGTGCAAGGCCGCGGCAAAATGCGACGACGGTGACCCTGGGACCGCCGATTTCTGCGAGCCCTCTACCGGCAATTGCTCCAACAACTAGTACCCCAAACCCCAAGTTCGTTCCGGGTTCCGGAACGGACGTGGTTTGGGGTACGCAAGAAGAGCCAGTAGTAGTAGCCAAGACCCGTGAACAAGAACCGGGTGTCACCCAGATCGAATTAACGGTCTTGGGTACTAGCCGTTCAAGCCGTCCTTCCCATCCAAGCTGCCGCCGGCTGCTCTTCACCGGTCATGCCCACTGCCGCAGGGGCTGGGCGCCTGGGCTGGGCCCAAGGCCGGCGCAGCAGCTGCTGGCGAACCCGTGCTTTTCCGATTGACGCAGCGCGTCCACGTCCGTACCCTATTGCGCCACTTTGTGCCGGCTTTGCACAATTGAGCTACAGAGAACTGCATCAGCGGAGCGAACCCATGCGTAAAACTCACCTTTCGTCGGTAGGCAGCCTTTTGGGCCGCCGCAGTTGGCTGCAGCTTTCTGTCTTGCTGGTGACCGTTGCCATTGGCGCAGCGGGCTGCGGCGACAGCACCCTCAACAAGCCGGCCGATCAAGGCACCATCGACGCGGCCGGCGAAGATGCCACCGTCAACTTGGGCGACACCAAGACGGACACCAAGTCTGACACCAAAGACACGGCCGGCGTCGACGCGGCACCGGTGGGCTGTACCGCCGATGCCGACTGCACAGGCAAGGTCCTGGATCTGGCCGTCTGTCAGATGGCGGTCTGCAACTTGACGTCGGGCCAGTGCGAGGCCGGCCTTGCCGCTGACGGCGCGGCCTGCGATGACGGCAACCAGTGCTGGAGCGAGCGGATCTGCTCCAGCGGCAAGTGCGGCGGCGGCAAGCCCAAGGGCTGCGACGACAGCAACCCCTGCACCGACAACCTGTGCGACAAGACCACCGGCTGCGTGGCCACGCCCAATCAGGCCCCCTGCGATGACGGCGACAACTGCACTGTCGACGACGCCTGCGCCGCCGGCCAGTGCAAGCCGGGCAAGAACACCTGCACGCCCACCGGCACCGAGACCAACTGCAAAGACGGCATCGACGACGACAAGGACGGCCTGTTTGACTGCAATGACAACGACTGCGCCAACGACACGGCGTGCGCCACCCTGCCGGGTGAGAAGCTGTGCGCCGACGGCAAGGATGACGATCAGGACGGCAAGATCGACTGCCTGGACAGCGACTGCGTGACCGACGTCGCCTGCCTCAAGCCCAGCAACGAAGTCAACTGCAAGGACGGCAAAGACGAAGACGGCGACGGCTCCGCGGACTGCGCCGACAACGACTGCGCCGCCGACCCGGCCTGCGCGCTGGCCATCAAAGAGACCAACTGCGGCGACCAGGTCGATGACGATCAGGACGGCAAGACCGACTGCGCCGACAGCGACTGCGCGACCGACGCCGCCTGCAAGGCCGCCAAAGAGGCCGACTGCACCAATGGCAAAGACGACGACCTGGACGGCGCCATCGACTGCAAAGACAACGACTGCAGCCTGGCCCCGCCCTGCGCCGTGACCGTGACCGTTGAGGCCAACTGCGGCGACGGCAAAGACGACGATCTGGACGGCAGCATCGACTGCAAAGACAGCGACTGCGCCAAGGCCTCCAATTGCGCGGCGGCTGCCAAGGAGACCAACTGCACCAACAAGACCGACGACGACAAGGACGGCGCCGTTGACTGCGCCGACCTGGACTGCGCGGCCGACGCGGCCTGCAAGACCACCTGCGACGTCTGCTTGGCGATCGAGGCGCCTCTCAAGACCGGCTGCGATCCGTGCGTGGCTCTGGTGTGCAAGGCCGACGCCTACTGCTGCGAGACCGCCTGGGATGACATCTGCGTAGAGCAGGTTGCGACCGTCTGCAAGAAGCAGTGCGCTGGCCCGACCACCGAGACCTCCTGCACCGACAAGGTCGACAACGACAAGGACGGCAAGCTCGACTGCGCCGACAGCGACTGCGCCAAAGACGCGGCCTGCGCCGGCAAAGAGACCAAGTGCGCTGACAAGCTGGACGACGACAAGGACGGCATGACCGACTGCGCCGACAGCGACTGCAAAGTCGACCTTGCCTGCCAGGCCAGCGCCTGCCAAGACGACTTTGCCATCAGCTGCGGCAACACAGAGAAGTACAACAACGCCGGCCCCGGTTCGACCAAGAAGCTCAGCGGCTACACCTGCACCGACGGCAACGCCAATGGCGAGACCGGCGCCGAGTACACCTACAGCTACACCGCCCAGTGCGACGGCCCGGTCACCGCGACCTTGGTCAAGACCAGCACCCAAGCGGGCTTCCTGGACCTGTTCATCCTGGACGCCGCCAAGGGCTGCCTGAGCACGGCCTGCACCGCCCACGCCCTGATGAGCGGCAGCCAGGCCACCAAGACCTTCCAGGCCAAGAAAGGCCAGAAATTCTTTGTGGTGGTCGATGGCTATCAAGGGTTCAGCGGCGACTTCTCGCTCAAGATCGCCTGCGGCTGCGCCGGTGGCAAAGAGACCGCCTGCGCCGACAAGGCCGACAACGACGGCGATGGCGCCATGGACTGCAGCGACAGCGACTGCGCCGCCGACCTGGCCTGTGCGCCGACCACCGAGACCAGCTGCGCCGACAAGATCGACAACGACAAAGACGGCAAGCTCGACTGCGCCGACGCCGACTGCGCCGTGAGCCTGGTCTGCCAGGCCACCCCGACCGAGCAGAACTGCACTGACAAGCTGGACAATGACAAGGACGGCAAGACCGACTGCGCCGACAGCGACTGCACCGGCTCGGTGGCCTGTGCGCCGGCGGCGACCGAGACCCAGTGCGCCGACAAGGTAGACAACGACAAGGACGGCAAGATCGACTGCGCCGACAGCGACTGCGCCAAGAACCCGAGCTGCATCGTCGCCACCACCGAGACCGTCTGCAATGACAAGGTCGACAATGACAAGGACGGCAAGCTCGACTGCCAGGACAGCGACTGCGCCAAAGACCTGGCCTGCGCTTCGACCACCACCGAATTGCTGTGCGGAGACAAGCTGGACAACGACAAAGACGGCCTGGTGGACTGTGCCGACCCCGACTGCTCTGGTCTGGGCGCCTGCGCCTGCAAGGCCGACTACGAACTGACCTGCAACGACTCGGACTCGTGGACCTCCAACGGCGTTGGCTCGACCAAGGTCGTCTCGACCTACGTGTGCGCGGATGGCACCTACGGCAACGAGACCGGCAGCGAGTACACCTACAGCCACGTGGCCGAGTGCAACGGCGACCTGACCGTGACCTTGACCAAGACCGCCACCGCCCAGGGCTATTTGGACCTGTTTGTGCTCGACGGCGGCCAGGTCTGCGGCAGCAAGGCCTGCATTGGCTCCTCTCTGATGTCCAACAACGTGGCCAGCAAGACCCTGGCGGTCAAGAAGGGCCAGAAGCTCAACATCGTGGTCGACGGCTACCAGGGCTTCCAGGGCGGCTACAGCATCAAGACGGTCTGCAAGTGCACCGTGGTTCCCTCTACAGAGACCATGTGCGGCAACAAGATCGATGACGACCAGGACGGCAAGACCGACTGCGCCGACGCCGACTGCGCCAAGAACGCGGCCTGCACCCCGCTGGTCGAGACCCAGTGCGCCGACAAGCTCGACGACGACAAGGACGGCAAGACCGACTGCGCCGACACCGACTGCAAGCTGTTTCCGGCGTGCGCTGGCCCCGGCACTGAAATCCTCTGCGCCGACAAGATCGACAACGACAAGGACGGCACCACCGACTGCGCCGATGCCGACTGCGCCGCCTTCCCAGCGTGCGTGGTGGTCAAGACCGAGACCAAGTGCGCGGACAAGCTGGACGACGACAAGGACGGCAAGACCGACTGCGCCGACACCGACTGCGCCAAAGACCCGGCCTGCGTGGTGCCCACCAAGGAAGCCAACTGCACCGACAAGCTGGACGACGACAAAGACGGCAAGACCGACTGCGCCGACACCGACTGCGCCGCCAACGCCGCCTGCCAGACCAGCGCCGTCTGCAAGCCCGACTACACCATGACCTGCGGCAGCACCGACACCTACACCAGCGCCGGCACCGGCAGCACCAAGGCCATCAGCACCTACCAGTGCGCCGACGGCACCATGAGCGGCGAGACCGGCAGCGAGTACACCTATGACTACGTGGCCACTTGCGACGGCACGGTCACGGCCACCCTGACCAAGACCGGCAGCACCTCTGGCTTCTTGGACCTGTTTGTGCTCGACGGCTCCAAGGTCTGTGCTGGCACCAACTGCCTCGTCCACGACTTGATGAGCGGCACCACGGCCACCGTCAAGTGGACCGCCAAGAAGGGCGCCAAGTACAACCTGGTGGTCGACGGTTACAACGGCTTTGCCAGCGCCTACAACCTCAAGGTGGCTTGCCAGTGCACCACGCCGACCACCGAGACCAACTGCACCGACAAGCTTGACGACGACAAGGACGGCAAGACCGACTGCGCCGACACCGACTGCGCCAAGAACGCCGCCTGCATCGTCCCGGCTGACATCTGCAAGCCGGACTACCCGCTGGCCTGTGGCGGCAGCGACTTCTACAACAACGGCGGCGAGGGCAGCACCAAGCTGGTCAACGCCTGGGCCTGCGCCGACGGCACCGCCAGCAGCTACGCCGGCCCCGAGTACACCTATGAGTACACGGCGACCTGCAGCGGCAACGTGACCGTCACGGTGACCCGCGCCACCAGCACTGGCAGCGGCTATTTGGACTTGTTCATCCTAGACGGCAGCAAGGCCTGTGGCCCGGCCAGCTGCACCTCGCATGCTCTGATGGTGGGCGACACCGCCACCGAGACGTTTGCCGCGACGTCTGGCAAGAAGTACTACTTTGTGGTCGACGGCTACAACGGCGCCGTGGACGACTATCAGGTCGAAGTGGACTGCACCTGCAAGTAGGCAGGGCAAGCGCATAGATGACGCCAGCATAGAGAGGCTGCCATGAAATCATTGGGTTCCATCGCAGCCTCTCTGTGTTTGGCCATGGCGCTAGGCGCCTGTGAAGGCGCGTCGAGTGGCGTGCCAGCCGGCGCCTCCGACTCCACCTCTGACATGGCGGTGGGGGGCGGCGACGCCGATGCGGCCGCCGACGCTGATGCCGCGGCCGGCACCGATGCGGCGATCGACAGCGCGGCCGATGCCGTGACCGACGCGACCGGCGGCACCGATGCGGGCCCTGGCGGCGATGGGGTTCCAGGCAGCGATGGCGCGGCGGATGCCTTGGCAGACACGGCGGATGCCTCGGCCGACAGCGCCCCAGACACCACCGCCGATGCTGTCTCCGACGCCACCGACGCCACTGCCGACGCCGGTACCCCTGCGGTGCCGGCGGGGGGCTGCACCAAAGAAGCGAGCTGCGACAAGCAACCAGGCGCGTACTGCCTGGCGCCCGGCGCTTTTGGCGGCTGCGGCATGTGCATGAAAGTCGAAGGGCCGGGCTGCAAGTCCGATGCAGAGTGCTCGGGCACGCCCAACGGCATCTGCGAGCTGCAGTATGACAACTGCCTGTGCGAGAAGATTCCCCAGTGCTATGAGGGATGTGTCAAAGACGCCGACTGCGACGAGGGCCTGATCTGCGGCGCCGACCACCACTGCAAGGTCAAGACCTGTGCCGCCAACAGCGACTGCCCCGGGTCATTTGTCTGCAGCGCCGGCGCCTGTGCCCGCAAGCCCTGCAGTGCCTCGAAAGAGTGCCCCAGCTATTGCGTCAATGGCTTCTGCTACAGCCAAGCCGGCACCTGCGACCTGCCCAAGCCCTAGACGGAGCTGGCTGTGGATCGCGGTTTCCGCCTCTCTGTTAGCAAATCCCAAGCCCTTCGCTAGAACTTGTTGAGCTCGACCTTGCCGCTCTCAAAGAGCCTTACGCTCTGACCGCTGGCAAACGGGCCGGCATAGGTCTTGACGCCGCCGCCAATGAAGCGCACCTGGATGCTGTCTACCTGCTTGGCGGTGCCCAGGCCAAAGCGCAGGCCGGCGCCGTCTTGGCAGCCCTGGCCGTTGCCACCCGACACGTGGCGCACGACACTCTTGCCACCGACCAGCAGGGTCACTGTGGCGCCAAGGCCCATGCGGTTGGTCTTGCCGTCGCCGATCACCCGCACGCCAAACCAGCCAGCAGACGCGCTGCTGGCCAGCTGATTCTGCAGCAGCTCGCCCTGGGTCGCCATGTCGGGGCTGCCGTTGTTGTCGATGTCGGCCACGGCCAGGCCCCAGCCGTTGGTGGCGCTGATGCCGGCGTGGGCGCGGTCGATGCTGAAGGTGCCGTCGCCGTTGCCCCAGTAGAAATCGGTGGGGCGGCCTTCGTAGACGGCGGTGATGGCGAGGTCGAGGTCGCCGTCCAAGTCAAAGTCGCCAAGCGCCGGAACGGAATGGGTTTCTTGGTAGCGCAGCCCGGCGTTGCCCATCGGCACGCTGAAGTCGCCTTGGATATCCTTCCAGTGGCCGGGGGAGTCCTGGATCAGCACCTCTGATTTGTTAGAGAAATTGAAGAAGCGCGGATGGGCAAGGTTGGCCACCACCGCGTCCTGGTCGCCGTCGCCGTCGAGGTCGCCAAAGGCTGCTCCAATGCTGTGGCCATAGTAGTTCTGGCCGCTCCAGGTGGTCAGGGTGCCCGATAGCCCGGCCTTGAGCGCCGACTCGACAAAGGTGGCGCCATCGTTGCGAAAGAACAGGTTGCGGATCAGCACGTAGTTGTTCACGAAGATGTCGATGTCGCCGTCCTGGTCGGCGTCGACGGGCAGGGCACCGCGGCTGGGAGTCTTGAGCCCCGTCTCATTGGGGAAGCCGTGACTGCCCCACCAGGGCTCAAACTTGCCGGCGCCCAGGTTGCGAAAGACCGTGTCTTGGTAGGGGGTGTAGTCGTCCCAGCACTGAAAACGCGAGACGTAGAGGTCCAGCAGGCCATCGCCGTCGAGATCGGCCCACGCAGCCGCGGCGCTTGGGGGGTGGCCGCCCTTGGCCTTGCAGGTGTTGTAGCTTTGGGTCGGGTCGATGCCTGAGCTGGCGGTCACGTCGGTGAATTGGCCTTTGCAGTTGCCCTTGAAGAGCCGGTCTTGGTCGGTGTAGTTCTCTACAAAGGTAAAGAGGTCCGCACAGCCGTCATTGTCGTAGTCGCCCCACACCCCGCCCGAAGCGGCGCCGGCCAGGCCAGAATTGGTGGTAATATCGACAAACTTGCCGCCATCGTTGCGCCACAGCTGCGGCCCGGGCATGGCGAGGTCGTCATCGCCGTCGCCGTCAAAATCGCCAAAGGCCTGGCGATTGCCGGGCTTGATGCCGGGCACCGCCTTGAAAACCTTGGCACTTGCCGCAATCTCTGGCAGCTCTTCTACCCACAGCCGGACCAAGAAATCGCTGGGGTGCGACGACGACAGCCCGTTCCAGTTGAAGTAGCCCTGGCTGTTGAGCTGAAATTGCTTGAGATCAGGAAGATTCCAGGCTGAGTGGCAGTTGGCAAAGGTCTCGCAGCACTTGGCCGCTTCGGTGCAGCCGCTGGGCAGACTGCCATCCAGGGCAAAGGCCGGGCCGCCGCTGGCAGGACGCTGGTGGGCCACATAGACGATTTGCGGCTGCGAAAACAGCATTGGCTCTGGAAGGGCGTAGTCCAACCATCCCGCGCCGTTGCCGCTGGGCAGCACGTCGGCCTTGATGTCTGCCGCGCAGCGCTCGGCTGTCCAATAGGCGTCAAACTGCCAAAAGTCAAAGCCGTTGTTGCCCAGGTCGGGATAGAGGCCGGCTTGCAGGGCCTGGCTGCCGCTGGATGGCGCATCAGCCCAATAGACCGAGAAGCCCCAGACCCGCACCGGCCGCTCGAGGTCAAAACGCACCGCCTCCCACAGGTTCTGCTTGGCCAGCGGCTTGCCGACCACTTGCAGATTCTGGGCGGGCAGGGAGGTCTTGGGGGTGCCGTCGTCGTGCTGGATTGCCTTGAGCTGCTTGGGGATCCAGCCCACGGCGGTGTTGCAGCCCTCGGCCGCCGGCAGCTCTGGCTTGGGGCCAAAGTCGCTAGCAGCCAGCGCGTCTTGACTGTCTGGCGCGGCCGCCGCATCCCCCTGTGGTTGGACCTCGCCAGCCGCCACAGCATCGCCATCGGCGGCGGCAGCAGCGGCATCGGCTGGCTTGGACTCGGCCGTGGGTGAGCTGGAGCAGGCAGCAGCCAGGCCGGCCAGCGCTACTGCGGCCAGCCGTGCCGCAGCGGACCACGGGTGGCGGTGTCGATTGGCCATGGGTTCCCCTTGCTGCGGCCCTTTGGTGGGTCGCGTTACAGGTCGCTTTGTTCTACGGCAGCCAAGTGGCCGTCATTGGCTAGCACCCAGGTCCCGCTCTGCAGATCCCAGCTCTCGCCATCCCAGCGGGCGCGGCTGAAGGGATCCAGCGCCAGACACATGGCTGGGCCAAACCGCTGCGCAAACAGAGACATACGGGCGGTATCGTCCATCTTCAGCCGGCGGGTGGCGTGGGGCAGGGCCACCACCCCGGGCAGCAGACCCAGGCCAGCGTCCAAAACCTCTGCATTGCCAGGCCCTTCAGGGGGCCGATCGTGAAACAGCACCACCTGATCGGTCAAGACCATGGCGCCGGCCGACCAGGCGACGATGGCCTTGCCGGGCAGCAGCGTGTCGACGCCCAGCAGGCGGATGCGCGTCAGCAGCGTGGCCACATGCCCGCCAGCGATGGCGACAACCTGGCATTCTTGCAAGATCTCAGCAATTTCGTCGCGCTGCTTGGCCACGGCCCAGCGGTCGGCCGGGCGCATCTCTGACTCAAAGCGCTGGTGCACGTCGCGGATGCGCGCCAGGTGGTGGGCGTCGAGCTCGCGCAGGGTATCGACGGCGGCGCGCCGCTCTGGGTCCAGCAGCTCTGGCGGGCCGCTGTGGTGAAACAGGTGCTGGGCCGCGTCGAGATAGGCGTCGAGCCGCAGCTTGTACAGATCCTGCATCTGCCGCAACAGGTCCTGCCTGGACCGGTGAGCCCGAAACAACTCCTGATCTTCGTGGAACATCCTCTCGGCGCGGTGGTGCAGCAGCAGGTTGACGGCGCGGTGGCCGATCGCCTCTTGCAGCTCGTCATCTTCAGCTTCGCGCTCTTGCCATCCAGCGGTAATCGCTGCAATTTGCCCGGGCAGGCCCAGCTTCTCTAGCTCTTGGGTGACCGTGATGGCGTTGCGCTGCGGGCCCAACAGTGTAATTCGCGTCATAGGGATGGTTGCTCCTTCACGGCCGTAGGGTGCCACAGTCGCCGGTCAGTTGCACGGCCAGCCCGCCGGCCCCTTGGCCATGGCGGCAGTCTGTGCCACCATCCAAAGCCAGTCGGCGTCATCGCCGGGAGGCTCCCATGCACGTCATCTTGATTGCGCCGCATTTTCCCGCCAACCAGCGCCAGTTTGCCCGAGCCCTCAAGCTAGCCGGCGCCCACGTCACCGGGATTGGAGAGTGGCCGGCCAGCGGCTTTGACGACGAGCTGAAGTCGTGGCTGGACGGCTACGAGCAGGTCAGCAACGTCTGCAATGACGAGCAGCTGTTGGCTGCGGTGCGGCGGATCCAGCAGCGCGGGCCGTGGGTGCACCGGCTGGAGGCCACCGTTGAGGCGCACATCCTGTCGGCCGCCAGGGTCCGTGAATTGACGGGGATTCCTGGCTTGTCGGCGCGCAACGCCGTCCTGTGCCGAGACAAGCCGACCATGAAGGAGTTTCTGCGCGAGCACGGCATCGCCACCGCCCAGTCTCTAGGCGCCGACACCCTGGACCAGGCCAAGGCCTTTGCCGAGCGCGTGGGCTATCCGCTGATCATCAAGCCGCGGGCCGGTGCTGGCGCGGCAGGCACCAGCCGGGTCGACAGTCACGAACAACTGACTGCCGCCGCTCGCGAATTCAACCTTGGCCGCGGAGGCTCTTGCGCGATTGAAGAGTTCATTGAGGGCCACGAGGGCTTCTACGACACCCTGACCATCGATAGCCACGTTCACCTGGAGTTTGTTACCCACTACTATCCCGGCGTGCTGGAGGCCATGCGCACCCGCAACGTCTCGCCCTACTTCATCACGTCCAACCGCGTCAATTCACCCGGGTATGACGAAGTTCGCGCGATGGGCCGCAAAGTCATTGCCTCCATGGGCCTGGGCACCACGCCGACGCACATGGAGTGGTTCTTTGGCCCCAAAGGCTTGAAGTTCAGCGAGATCGGCGCGCGACCGCCGGGGGTGGGCACCTGGGACCTCTACTGTGCGGCCAACGGCTTTGACCTGTACCGCCAGTGGGCGATGGCAGTGGTCCACGGCCGGCTTGACCAGCAGCCCTCGCGGCAGTTTGCGGCGGCCATGGTCGCGCTGCGCCCGGATCGCGACGGTCGCATCGCCGGCTACTCTGGCTTTGACGAAGTGCAGCGCCGGATTGGCCACATGCTGATCGACTGGCATCTGCCGCCGGTGGGCCATCCGACCCAGCCCGTGGACGCAGGGTACATGGCCAACGCCTGGATTCGCCTGCGCCATCCCGACTACGACCAGCTCCGCGAGATCTGCGAGTGGGTCGGGCACACCGTGCGGGTGTGGGCGCGCTAAGGCCTGGGTCGGCCATTGGCTGTGGGTCGAGGCCCGCCCGCGTTTCACCGGCTTTGTGTACTGCTGCCACGTCTTCTTCGGTCTAGCGAAATTGAGCCCTGGTGGGTGCCAGCGCGACCTTGGGGCAGTCGACTAGACCTCTGTCTGCTCGCCGCGGCCACCGCATGAGGGTCCCTTGAAAGTTGTATTTATTTCGCCAAATTACCCTCTTGAGATGCCCCATTTTACCCGCGGGCTGGCCGAAGTCGGTGCCCAGGTCTACGGCCTTGGCCACGACCCCCTGGAGGCGCTGGCTCCAGAGGTGCGCAAGTACCTCAGTGGCTACATCCGCGTGCCCAACGTGCTGGACGAAGAGAGTGCGGTTCGCCACGCGCTGCCCCAGCTTGAGCGGCTGGCCCCCGACCGGATTGAGTGTCTGTGGGAGGTCGGGGTAGAGCTGGCGGCGCGGCTGCGGCAGGAGCTGGGGGTGCTTGGGCAGCGCCCTGACGACGCCCGGGCCTTTCGCGACAAAGACATCATGAAGCAGCGGCTAGAGGCCGCCGGTCTGCGGGTGCCCCGCCATGCCAAGGTGCGGACGGCCAATGAGGTGCGTGCGGCGGCAGAGCGCATCGGCTACCCGTTGATTGTCAAGCCAATTGATGGAGCCGGCACCCGCGACACCCACCGGGTCGATGACGCCGTGGCCCTGGAAGCGGTGCTGCGCAAGGTCGCCCACGTGCCAGAGCTCAGCGTCGAAGAATTCATTGAAGGCGAAGAGTTTACCTATGATACGGTGTGTATCGGCGGCAAGGTGGCCTTTGACTCGGTGGCCCAGTACCACCCGCGGCCGCTGCTGTCGCGCACCCAGGAGTGGCTGTCTCCGGCGCAAATCGTGTTGCGCGACCCGCACATCCCCCAGCTCAAAGATGCGGTGAAGTTTGGCCGCGATGTGCTGCAGGCCATGGGCATGGGGACGGGCTTTACCCACATGGAGTGGTACAGAAAGGGCAGCGGAGAGATTGTCTTTGGCGAGATTGCGGCGCGGGCTCCCGGCGGGCGGCTGGTGGACCAGATGAACTATGCCAATGACTTCAACGTATACCGCGAGTGGGCTCGGTCGGTGTGCTGGGGCGCGTTTGAGGCCGTGCCGGCGCGCAAGTACCACGTGACCTGCGTATTCAAGCGCGCCGTCGGCCAGGGGCGGATCCAGCGCGTCCAGGGCCTGCAAGAAGTGGCCGCCAAGCTGGGCGGGTCGCTGGTGGCGTTGGATTTGCTGCCGATTGGCTCGCAGCGGCGCGACTGGCGCCAAACCTTGCTGTCCGATGGCTGCTTGATTGCCCGCCACGAGGACTACGCTACGGTGCGCCAGATGCAGGAATTGCTGGTCAGCGACGTCCAGCTGGTGGCCGGTTGACGGCCTGGGGCGGGGCCATGAGCCGCTTTGCTGAGTACCGGGCGGTCCTTGCCAAGGTCGATGCCAAGTTTGCCGACATCCAGGCCCGCCACCCCCAACAGTTTGCCTGCCGCCGCGGCTGTCACAGCTGTTGCCTGCCTGGGCTCACCGTCGCCGAGGTAGAGCGCGCCCACATCGCTGAGTGGCTGGCGGTGCATCCTGAGAAAGTGACGGAGCTGGCGGCCCTGGCCACGGCCAATACCCACGGCGGCCAGCGCTGCGCCTTCTTGGATGCGCAGGGGGCGTGCGCAATTTTTGAAGTGCGGCCGCTGATGTGCCGCGTCCACGGCGCCCCGACCCGAGTGGCCCTTCAGGCCGAGGCGACGGTGCAGCTGGACGTGTGCAGGCTCAATTTTGCCGGGCCAGCCGCGCCTGAGCTGAAAGACCTGCCGGCCGGCGACTTTGTAGACCAGCAGCTGGTGTCCACGCTGCTCTATGTGGTGGGGAAGCGGTTTGCCGGGGCGCTGGCCGGGCGGCGGACAGCCCTGGAGCTGGCGGCAGTGCGCGATCCAGGCTGAACCCAAGCTGAGGGCTATGCCGCAGCATCGCCCGCCGGAAGCTGGGGCGGCGGCTTGGCCCACAGGCGCTTGACTGCCGCTACCGCCCGGTCGGCGACCACGTAAAAGCACGGCACCACGACCAGAGACAGCGCGGTAGACAAGGTCAAGCCGCCAATCACAGAAATCGCCATGGGGCCGCGCAGCTCTGACCCCGGGCCCAGCTGCATGGCCGAGGGCAGGGCGGCCATCAGCGTGGCCACGCTGGTCATCAGGATGGGCCGCAGCCGGGTGGGACCGGCCGACAGCATGGCCTCGGCGGCAGAATCGCCCTGGTCGCGGCGCTGATTGGCGTAGTCGACCAGCAGAATCGAGTTCTTCTTGACGATCCCCATCAGCAGCAATAGTCCAATCATACTAAAGATATTTAGAGTGTTGCCGCTGGCCCACAGCGCCAGGGCTGCGCCGGCCACGCTGAGCGGCAAGATGGTCAGCACCGTGACCGGGTGAAGAAAACTGTTGAATTGCGCGGCCAGGATCATGTAGGCCACCGCGATACCCAGCAGCAGGGCCACCACCAGGCTGTCCATCGACTCGCGGAACTGGACCGAGGCGCCGCCCAGGACGATGCGGTTGCCCGCAGGGAGCTCTGCACCCAGCTTCTCTACCAGCGCCATGGCTTGCTCTTGGCTGGCCCCCTGCCCGACGTTGCCAAAGACGCTAATGGCGCGCTCGCGGTCCTTGCGGGTAATCGCCTGCAGGGCGGGCAGCTCTTCCATGCTGACCAGCGAGCTCAGCGGCACCAGCTGGCCCGAGCGAGAGCGGATGCGCAGCTGCTGCAGCGCTTCGGGACGGTCGCGCTGTTCGGCAAGCAAGCGCACCCGGGTATCGACGCGCCGACCGTTCTGACTGAACTTGGCAATGCGCTGGCCGCCGACCAAGGAGTTGAGGGTCGTCGCCACATCTTCCATCGACACACCGACATCGGCGCAGCGGGTGCGGTCCGGCGTGATGCGCAGCTCTGGCTGGCCCAGCCGGTAGTCCGAGTCCAGGTCGGTGACTTGGCCCGACTGGCGCAGCTTGGCGATGAGCTCTTGCGACGACTTGACCAGCAGCGGCCAGTCGGAGCCGCGCACGTTGAACTCGATGGGGAATCCGCGGTTGGCAGAGAAGACCGACTGCGACAGGTCCACGGGGATGGCCTTGAGTCCGGCGATATTGCCAAGGTCCTTGCGGATGACCCCCATGAACTCGGTGTGGCGCAGCTTGCGTTCACCCGGGGGAACCAGGGTGACGAACATCACGCCGCCGTTGACCGAGGAAGTGCCACCAAAGCCGCCGACCACCGCAAAAACCGTCTTGACTTCAGGCATCTTGGCCAAGCGGGCTTCGGCCTGGCGAAACAGCTTGTCGGTCTCTTCCAAGGTGGCGCCGACGGCGCTCTGCATGCGCACCATGATGCGGCTTTGGTCCTGCGACGGCACCATCTCGCCGGGAATCACCTTGAATACCTGCACGGCGCCCCAGGTCAGGGCAATGGCGGCGACCACGACCATCACCGGAAAGCGCAGTGCTTGCCTTAGGATGCGCAGGTAGACGCGCTGCAGCCAGTGAAAGCCGCCGTCGACCTTGCGACCGAGCCAGCTGCGCTCGCCGTGGCCCACCCGCAGGATTTGGGCGCTGCGGGCCGGCGTCAGGGTGATGGCTTCCAGGTAGCTGAGCAGCACGGCCAGAGACAGCGCCACGCCGAACTGCACAAAAAACTTGCCGATCAGCCCATCCATGAACACGACAGGTAGAAAAATCGCCACCACCGCCAAGGTCGCCGCCAGGGCCGCAAAGGTGATTTCCTTGGTCCCTTCGCGCGAGGCGGTCACGCGGTCGGCGCCCGCTTCGGCATGGCGGTAGATGTTCTCTAGCACCATGATGGCGTCGTCGACCACGATGCCGACTGCCAAAGACAGGGCCAGAAGCGTAAATGTATTGAGGGTGTAGCCCAAGAAGTACAGGACGCCTATGGTGCCCAGCAGCGACATTGGAATCGCCAAGACCACATTGACCGTGGCAGACAGCGAGCCCAGAAACAGCCAGCAGACCAGCGCGGTCAGCACAATCGACAAAGCCAGCTCAAACTCAATTTCATGCACGGACTCTTCAACAAACGCGGCATTGTCAAAGATGACATCGAGCTTCATGTCGGGGGGCAGCGACTTGCGGATCACGTCGAGCTGTACCTTGACGGCGTCAGCCACCCCCACGGTGTTGGCCCCGCGCTGCTTCTTGACGCCCATGCCCTGCGCGGGCTCGCCGTTGACGCGAGAGAGCCGCCGCTGGTCCTCAAAGCCGTCTTCGACCAGGGCCACATCTTCCAGGTACACCGGCTGGCCGCCCACGCTGCGCACCACAATCCGCCGCAGGGTCTGCAGGTCAAAAGCCTCGCCCAGAACCCGCACGGCCAGCTCGCGACCCGCCGTCTCCAGGCGCCCGGCCGGCAGCTCGACATGTTCGCGGCGCAGCGCCCCTATGACCTCGGCCACGGTTAGGTTGCGCTCGTCCAGGCGCTTTTGGTCGATCCACACCCGAACGGCGCGCTCGAGCCAGCCGCCCATGAACACCTCGCCGACGCCGGTCACGGTCTGGATGCGCTCTTTGACCTGATAGCGCGCATAATCGCTAAGGATCTGCTGCGAATACGGCCCCGACAGGCCGATCCACAGAATCGGGTTGTCTTCTGGGTTGGACTTGGAAATCGAAGGCGGGTCCAGGTCTTGGGGCAAGCGGCGCTGGGCCTGGCTGACCTTGGCCTGCACGTCTTGGATGGCGGCGTCGATGTCGCGGTTGAGGTCGAGCTCCAGAGAGATCGACGCCTGGCCCTGGCGCGCCACCGAGGTGATGGTCTTGACCCCCTCGACCTGCATCAGGTTTTCTTCGACGATCTCGACGACGTCGTTCTCCATCACCTCTGGCGCTGCGCCTTCGCGGCTCAGGCTCACGGTGATGGTCGGAAAGTCGACATCGGGAAACTGCGAGATGCCGATGCGCTGGCCGGCGACGATGCCAAACAGGATCAGCGCGGCCATGATCATCCATGCCAACACCGGATTCTTGATGCAGATCTCGGTGATGTTCATGGGGTCTGCGCGCTCGTCGCGGTCACGCCTGCAGGGCTGGGCACGGGCTTGGCGTCGCGCAATTCGCCAGCGCTTGGGCGACCTTTGCCGGCGGGCTTGGCCGGCGAGCCAGGCTGAACGATGCGGACCAAGGCCCCTTCGCGCAAGGCCTCTGCGCCCAGGACGACCAGCTGTTCTCCTTCGCTCAAGCCCTTGCGCACCTCCACCATGCCGTCGCTGCTGCGCATGCCAAGCTCGACAATGCGCTCGCGGGCCTTGTCTCCCTCTATGACGTAGGCCAGAAAGCCCTTTTCACTTGGGCGAATCGCGATTTGCGGAATGGCGGTGGCCGGGTAGGGGGCACCGATGGGCACCACCACTTCGGCAAAGGCGCCGGCGCGCAGCTCACCACCTGGCCCGGCGGCGCTTTCGGTGGCTGCGACGGCCCAGCCAACGTCGGATACGTCAGCCAATACCTCAACCTGTCTAGAGCTTTCGTCGGCGCGCCCGGCGACATGCTGCACAACCGCTGCGCGCCACCCTTGAACGCCGCGGACGCGAAAGCGGATGTCCATGCCCATCTTCAGGCGCTGCGCATCCATTTCGGCCAGGGCAAAGCGCACCCGCAGCGGATCGCGGCGCAGGATCGATGCCACCACCGCGCCGGGCTGAAGGTAGGCACCCGTCTGCACTTTGCGCGCCTGCACCACGCCGGCTAGAGGCGCACGCACCCGGGCATCGCGAAGGTTCAAATCTGCTAGCGCCAGCGCAGCTTTGGCCTGCTCGACTTCAGCGCGGCCGATCTGCACCTTGGCCGCCGCGGCGTCGATCTCTTCGCCCGACGCCACCTCTGGCCCCATGTCTTTCTTGCGTTGGAGCGTCCGAACGGCGTCATCCAGCCCCGCCTGGCTGCGCTTGACGGCCGCCTTGCCCTGGTCGACCGCCACTCTGTAGCGCTGTGGCTCGATCTCTACCAGCACCTGGCCGGCCTCGACGACGTCGCCTTCGCGGAACAGCACCCGGTCGACGCTGCCGCCAACCCGGGCCGCCACCTGGGCTTCTTCAAACGGAATCAGCGTTCCCACCGCAGCCAGGGTGTACTCAAGCTGGCGCTTGGCCACCGGCTGGACTTCGACGGCAAACGCCATCGGGCCCTTCTTGCCACCCGCGCCGCCCGGCCCAGCTGGCCCGCCACCACCGCCTTTGCCGGGGCCTTCAGCGCCCTGCTTGCAGCCAGCCGGCCCCAGCACCGCCACGACCAACAACGCGGCAACCAGCAGCCGGCGCCCGGCCCCATGGCTGGGCCGAGCACCGACTGCTGGCTGCGGCCGTTGACGCGTCAAATGGTGGTTGCCGGTCGCCAAGGCCTAGTAGCTCGACAGCTTGTAGCCGATCCGACCCACCGCTTCCGCCGCAATGAGCCGGCGCAGCGGCAGCAGGGCCAGGGGAACGTCGGTGGCGAGCTGCTCTGCCTTGACCAGCCAGGGCGCTGCCGCCTCAGGCTCAAACAGGTTGTGCAGCGCGCGCTTGACCGCGGGCCCCGCGCGATCCAGGGCCTCCACCGCCGCCACTGCGCAGATGGCCTGGGTCACCGCTTCTTTGCCGCCAGCGGCGACGCGCTGCTTGGTGCGGGCCACCGCCGAGTCAATGGCGTAGGCGTCGATCATCAGGTTGGACAGCTGGACCATCGTCTCCTGCTCGCCTTCCAGCTGCATGCCGTGCCGGGCTGAAGCGGCTAGGGCCACCAGCAAGGTCAGATCCTTGAGGCGCTGCAAGGCGAATTCGGCCACGGCCAGCTGGTCGCTTAGGTCGGGCAGGGCGGCCAAGGTGCCGGACGCCAGCTTCTTTTCCAGATAGCCAATCGCCCCGTACAGGCCCAGGCGCTTTTGTACCGCGCGCTTGAAGGCCGTGCCGGGAATCAGCAGGCGGTTGATCTCGTTGGTGCCTTCAAAAATGCGATTGACCCGGCCGTCGCGGACAAACTTCTCAATGTTGTAGTCCTCTACAAAGCCGTAGCCGCCGTGCCATTGCAGGGCGCGGTCAAGGATCCGGTCCAGGGCTTCAGAGCCGTAGACCTTGGCGATCGACGCCTCGATGGCGTATTCCTCAATCGCCGCCATGGTTTTTTCGACGTAGTCGGGCGAGTCGGCGTCCAAGCTGGCCAGGCGCGCGTCGATGTAGCCGGCAATGCGGTAGACCAGCGACTCGGCCAGGTAGATGCCGACCATCGAGTCGGTGATTTGCTCGCGGATGCTGCCAAAGTCGGCCACGCTGGTGTTGAACTGCTTGCGGTCGATGGAGTACTGCAGCGCCTCTGCCAGGGCCCGCTTGGCCACCGCCATCACGCCGCCGGCCAGCTTGTAGCGGCCCAGATTCAAGGTATTGAATGCGACCTTGTGGCCCTTGCCGACCTCGCCGAGCACGTTGCCCACGGGCACTGGCGCGTCGTTGAAGATCAGCTGGCACGTCGAGGAGCCGCGCAGGCCCAGCTTGTGCTCTTCGTTGCCCACGGTGAAGCCGGGGGTGTCGCGGTCGACGATGAAGGCGGTGAACTTGTCTCCGTCTACCTTGGCAAAAACCACGCCCACGTCGGCCCAGGCGGCGTTGGTGATCCACTGCTTGGTGCCGTTGAAGATGTAGTGGGTGCCCTCTGGGTTGAGCACCGCGGTGGTGCGGGCCGAAAGGGCGTCAGAGCCAGAGCCGGGCTCTGACAGGGCATAGCAGCTGGTCAGGGCGCCGCCGGCGATCTTGGGGATGTACTTGTGCTTTTGGGCGTCGGTGCCGAAGTACAGGATCGGCGCCATGCCAATGCCAGAGTGGGCGCCCCAGGTGACGCAAAAGTCGCCCGAGCTGCCCAGCTTGTCAGCGATGAGCAGCGACGTGACCTTGTCTGCGCCAAGCCCGCCAAACTTCTCTGGGACTTCGACCTGAGCAAAGCCTTGGCGGCAAGCCTTTTTGAGGACCTTGACCATCTCCTTGGAGGCCTTGCCCTCTTTGGACTCAAGGAAGCGCTCTTTGGGGATGACCTCTTTGTCGATGAACTTGCCAGCTTCCAGGGCCATGGCGCGCTGCTCTTCGCTCAGGTCTTCGACCGTGAAGATGCGGTGGGAGCCCGGGGGCTCAATGAGGAAGCTACCGCCCGCTGGGGATGCGGACAGGGGTGCCGTGCCGTCTGCCATGGTCCAGTCTCCTACGGTGGCGCCAGTCAAAGGAGGCGCGCGGGTGGAGAGGATACGCCTGCGGGGGCCTCGGCACAATCGGGCCAGCGTGCCGTTTGGCGCAGCTGGCGGGTTTCGGCGCTGGGCTCTGGGCCATTGCCGTTTGCGGACAGGGGCGCATCGCCTGCGGCGACCGGTTGCCAGCGCCCACGGCGGCTCCCAGGGCGTCTGCCGCGGAGACGCCGGGCCAGGCGTTCCGCTATGGATTCGGCCGCGGGCCGAACATGAACGCCTCGCTCTGGGTCGACCCCGTCCACACAAGCGGCGGCACCAGCGGACGCTGCCGCTGCAGGATCGCCCCTTCGGTCGGCGTCAGCGTCACCTTCACTGCACCTGCGCTCGGCTGGTTGACGCCACACTCGACCTCGCCTTTCAGGGTGCGCTCTGGCAGCACCAGGACCAGGTCTTCGCCGTCCCACACCGTCGTCGCGCCGCTGCCCGGTCGTCCCACACCCTGGCCTTCAAAGTCGCAGTACGCCACCATCTTTTCGAGCCTGCGCACCCACAGAGGCTGAGCGGTGCGGTTCTGAAGCTCGACCCGGGCCTTCAGCTTGCCTGACACGGTGCGCACGCCGATGACGTTGAGCTTGACCTTTGTGCGCGCGTCGCGCTCGATCACTGGGACCACCACTGTGGCGGGCGGCGCAACCTGAATATCCTTGAAAGCGCTCATTTTGATAGGCAAGACGTGGTCTGCCGCGAGGCCCTCGATCCCAGCGCCATGGGCGCTGCCGAAGCTGGCGCGCAGGGCCACCGTACCGGCAGGGCAGCCATCGCGACACGCGGGCACTTCGGCACCCACCTCACCCGCTTTCTCAAGCACCTCGCCCGGGGCCAAAGGCTGCCATTGCAGCGGCGTCCGAATCTCGCGAATTGCCTCGCCAAACCCAACTGCACTGGTCGCCTCTGGCGGCAGAAACGAGGTGGCGACGTGTAGCCACTCAAGGGTAGTGGTTGGAATGTAGATCATTTTGCTGATGAATTGCGGAGGCGATCCAGCCAATACACCTGCTGACCCGGCAGCGGCTGAGCCGGCACGGTCTCTAGCGTGAGCGAGAGGGGCGCCGGCGCCACGGCCGCGGCCACAGCCGGCGGCGGGTCCGCAGAGGCAGAGATCGACACTGCAATCCCAGCGGCGACGAGCACGGCGCCAGCAAATAGATGGCTATTCTGATTAGGTATTTGCGTGCTTAGGACCCCGTGACATCCCAACCGCCCAATGGACCTCCCCGCAAGCGCCATGCCGCCCCCCGACCCTGGCCATCCCAGCCGTCAGCAGCGAAGCTACGCCAGCGGATCTCCCTCGTCAACCGCCAAATTTCTCGTCAGTTCGCGCCTCTGCGTTTGCTGCGCCAGCAGAGGCCTGGGCCGGCATCTAGCAGCCTGGGGCGACATTCTCGGCTAGTACCCAAGACCGTTAGTTCGATCCGGGTTACATCCGGTTCTTGTTCACAGGTCTTGGATACGTTAAATAGTCTTGAGCTGTTAGCCGTAGGCGCCGGCGATTCTCCGACAGGCTCCTGCGATGCGCGTCTTGGCCGTTCGCTGCGGGCAACGCCGCTGCCGGGCGCCCCAGGGCGGCTTCTGCCTCAACCGCCCTCCAGGACCGCGCGCCAGCGCTCGCTCTCTGCTACGTCCTTGATGACCTGGTTGCGCTGCGCCAAGAACTTCCGCATGTGGGCGGCGACCAAGGGGTCGGCCAGGCGGCCCAGCAGGCCAAGCGGGCAGTCAAAGTCAAAGAGATCGGTCATCAGCGTGCCGCCGTCCTGCGCGACAAAGCTGTGCACGTGGTCAAACCGGCTGAAGGCGCCGCGGACCTGAGAGTCGGCAAAGGAGTGAGGCCGGTCAAACGCGGAAATCCGCACCTGCAGGCGCTGGCGGATGCCAAAGTGGCGGGCCTGCCAAGTCACCTCATCATGCAGGCCCATGAGACCCTTGGTGACGCCGGCGACGGCGCGCTCCTGTGTGTCCCCGGCCGAGAGCATGTGCAGGTCGACGCTGCGGCTCAAGTCAAAACAGCGCTCGACCGGCGCGTGAATCCATAGCTCTAGGCGAAGGAGGCTCATGCTGGGTAACCCCGATGACAGAGGGGGCAGGATAGCGAAGTCGGCGGCGGCGGAACAGTCTGGCGGCGTGCACGCCTACGACGAGGCGATAGCGGCGAATCCTCGACTGCCCCGCCGCCATGTCCATCGAGGCGGTCCTGATGGTTCCAGCCGTACTCTCCCCGCGAAGGCCCAAGCGCGGGGGCTCACCTGGGTGACCGGCAATCCCGGCTCGTCGCAAGAATGCGGACCGACCTGGGCTATCCGCGGGTGCGTCATGGTGAACAGCTCGGAGCTCTGGGGGGCGCTTTTACTCGCGATGGATCTGCCCAGTGGTCGAGCAATTGCGCCAAATCCTGAAAGTTTCTGACTCAGAGAGGTTGACTGGTTCCGCCGGCCCCTCGCCGATACCCTGGCAATTCCTTTGGAACTCAGACTTTCTCTGGCGCTACCCCCAACGCCTCACTGCGCTCGCCAATCAGCCACCAGGTCCTCATCTGGCCCTTGCCCTTGATTTCGATGGCACCGCGCGGCTCCAGCTCGAACTCGGCGGCCAGCAGAACTTGCACGGCCTGGGTCACCTGGATAGCGCCGGGGCTGCCGTGGGACTCCATCCGGCTGGCGACATTGACCGCATCTCCCCATAGATCATAAAGAAACTTGCGCTGACCAATGACGCCGGCCACCACGGGCCCGGTGTGAAGACCGATGCGGATCTGCAGAGGCTGGGGAAAGCCCGGATTGAGTTCGCTCAGCGCCCGTTGCATCGCCAAAGCCATTCGCGCCATGCGGGCGCAGCGGTCGGGCACGCGGTTGGGCAACCCGCAGGCCGCCATGTAGGCGTCGCCTATCGTCTTGATCTTCTCGATGCCGTAGTGGGCGGCCAGCTGGTCAAAGCTGCTGAAGATGCGCCCTAGAAATTCGACCACCTCTCGGGGCTCCAGCTGAGAGGACAGCGCGGTGTAGCCCACCACATCGGCGAAAAGCACCGTCGCCTCGTCAAAAGCGTCGGCGATCGGCCGCTCGTCGAGCTTGAGCCGCTCGGCTATGGGCCCAGGCAGGATGTTGAGGAGCAGCTGCTCAGAGCGAGCGCGCTCCTGCTCGATTTCGTGAATCTGCTTGGTGCTTTCAGCTTTTTGCGCTGCGAGTTTGCCGGTTATCGCGTTAAAAGTCGTGGCCAGGCGGCCGACCTCGTCCGAGGAGTAGACAAGGGCCTCTGCCTGTAGGTTGCCCTGCGCGACTTCCTCTGCAGCTTGCGACAGCGAGCGAATCGGCAGCTGCAGATTGCGTGTCAGTGCGTAGGCCAGGGCGATGCCGGCCAGGATCACCAGCAGCGAGAAACTACTGACATAGGCAAAGGTTTCGCCTGGGCCGGCCATGGCTTGGGCTCGGGCGGTATCTACCGGTCCGCGGGCCGCCCGAAACAGTCCGTCCAGCTCGCGCGACAACGCCGCTCCGTGGCACACCCAGCTCGCCATAGCGCTGCGGGCAAGGTCGTCGCGGCGGTAGAGTTCGGCTAGCGCTGCGCGCAGATCCCTTACCTGCCGGGCGCAAAGGCCATCTTCTGCCAGCAGCCGACTACAGCCCCCCGGATGCGCCAGCGCCAAAAGCGCCTGATTCAGCCGCGACCGAGCGTCATCCAGGCGCGGCCGCTCGCCCAGGGGATCCTGCGCTGCACAGCCAGGACCCTCGGCAGCCGTGGGCGGGTCGGGCAGCTCCACAGGCCATGACTGGTCTCGGGCCCCTTCAAACGCCGCCAACCGCTCGCCAACTGCCGCCGTCTGCGTCACCAACTGCATCAGGGCAACGCCACCGGTTGCCATTTGGTCTTCCGCCTGGCGGTTCACGTTGGCTTGTAGCGCCTGCCAGCTCAGGTGGACCTCGCGCAAAGCGCCGGTTCTGGCCGCCGTGCCCAGCGCATCCACCCCGTGGGCTCCAGCTTTGCCAAGAAGCCGTGAGACGTTGCGGCCTTGTTCGCCATAGCGGCCCAGATCTGCGGCCAGTCCAGCGGCGCAGCGGTCGCGCCAGCGCTGCACGTCGCCGGCGATAGCGGGATCCTCGTTGAGGCCGAATTGCGCCAGCTGCAGGTCCGTGGCCGCGGCGCAGGCCTGGGCAACCTTGCTCCGCGCTTGGCCAATCAGCTCAGCTGCCGTAGTGTGCTGGGCGTTGGACCAGCGGTCTTCGGGCGCCACGCCCGCAACAGCCAGCGCCGCGGCATCCAGCAATCGCGGGCCCGCCCGATCGGCGCCCCTCTGCGGCCAGACCAGCAGAAACTCGCGTTGCAGCCGCTGCGCATCGTCCAAGGCGTTGCGCGCATCCAGCGCCGGTCGCAGAAATCCGGAGTTGAGCCGGTCGGCCTCTTCGAGGTGAACCCGCACGTCAAACAGCCCGCGGGCCGCCAGCGCACCGGTGAGCGCGACCAAGCAAAGCAAGGAGCCAAACGCCAGTGCAAACTTGGTGCCAAGGGGCTGGCGGACCAAGAAGCGACCCAGGGCCCCAGCGCAATGCCGACCTCGGCCCCCTGCTCCAGCTGGTCGGGCGATTCGTCTCGCATGGGCGCCACACTCTGCCGTCTCCGCGGTTCTACACCTGTCGGGCCAGCCATGTCGAGGGCAACCGCCGGCGCGTGCTCCATTGCGCAATCGACCAGAAAGCTGAGGGCCTGGCGGCGGGCAACCGGGCTCCTGTGAACGCCCTTGAGCGCCGACCGACCCTGTGCGGGGGGGCTCACCGACGATGTCGACGGGTCCTGACTGGGGTCTACTAGGGGAACTGCGCGATTCTCAAGGGGCGTGAGGCAATGCTTCGCCGAAACTACTTGCAGATCATCTTGCTGCTAGAAGCGCCGCTGGCGACGTAGCTGGGATCGCAGGCGCAGACGCAGTTGTAGGACGGGCCGTTGGCCCCGGCTTTGACCTTGGCCTGCACCAGGCAGTCATCGACGGCGGTATTCTTCTCGACTTCCAGGTCTGACTTTCCCGCCGTCCACGGCCCCTCGCAGGTCAGAGTGCCATTGGCCTTTTCGTACTTGCCAGAAGTGCCCGCCTTCCAGTTGCAGGCGCAGCCCACCACGTTGGGGGGCGGCGCGGGCGTGCCGGAATCTTCTTCGGGAAACAGGCATGCGCTGCAGACCAAGCCGGCAGCCGACACGCCGAGCAGGTGGAATAGACGACGGGCGCTAGCGAATCGGTGCATCAGTCCTCCAATGAGGGCCGCGCCCTCTGCCCAAAGCTTGCCACGGCTACGGCCGGCCGCAATGGGAATGAAGGTTCCCGGGGCGGCCGCACGCTGCTCTGCGGTCCAGGTCCATCCGACAAGCCCCAGGGCAATGTCGGATCCCTGGCGGATTCGCACACCTGTGTGGCGCGGAGCGACGTTTCTGCAGAATCAGGCTGGGGATGCGCCCCATTCCAGCACCGGGCCCGCTCATGTAAAGCGGCTTCGCTGGGGGAAGGGCACCTCGCCTTCGGCGACCGGGCTGGGGCTTTTGCGCGCGGCCCGTGCACCCCTTCGGGCGCACCGCCGCTGGCAAAAGGGGCGTCGGACGCCCCCCATTCGGGCCCTCATCCCTGGTGCGGCGGCGAACTTGCGGTCGGACTGGACCCCGCAGCTCGGGCTGGCGCCGCTCGTAGACCAAGCGCTGCGGTGCCAAGGGCTTGGCGCCGGGGCGGTCGAGCAGGGGTTCCGCAGGCATTCCCATTCAACAGAGCTATCGCTGACCAGTGGAGAAGACCGCGGGCGGCCGGCGACGGGACAGCCCGCCGCGGGCCGGGCAGGTGCGAGCACCAGGCTCTGCCTTGTTAGTCCCTGACCCAAAGAGCTATTGCTTTGCCCAAGGCGGCTGCTCCCCCGGGGCGCCGACCCATAGCTCGGACTGCAGCGTCGCGGCCACGCTGGCGGTCAGCTGGACTTTGAGCGAGCGATGCTGCTTGAGCACCCCGTAGGCCAGGCCGTCGTACTGCAGGTCGCTGGCGAATTGCACAGCGCTGGCGGGCGACGTGACGCGGACCCACACGGCGCCAGTGGCATCTTCCCAACGCGCACCGTCGGGCAACAGGGCGAAGGTGCCGCGAGGGTCCTCGCTGGGGGTCAGGCCGCCCAGACCTTGCCAGCGCAGACCGGCGGTGTGGGGCTGGGCGTCGGCAAAGGTGAAAGTGTCGGTCACGCGCACCACGCCCGTGGCCAGCTGGGTCAGCTTGCGCCGCACAACTCCGCCGGGCAGGGTCACCTGGGCCTCGCCGCCGCTGGCATTGCCTTCAAGAAGCTGGCAAGGCTGAAGGGTTTTGCTGGCCAGCGCCGGCACTACCGGGCCCTTGCCGTCGACAAACACGGTGTTGTGCTGCTCGGCTTTGTTGACCTTCTCGTGGTCGCCCCATTTGCTGTAGCCCGCGTCGAGCAGCCGGGCTTTGCCGCGGGCAAATAGCTCGACATGCAGCGCGTCGCCCTGGCGGTGGCCAGCCCACTGGTACGCCGGCGGCACAGCCAACAACCCGACCTGCCGCGCGTCTTGGCCCTGCCCGCCGCGCCACATCGCCGTGCCGCCGTCCGCGAGAAACAGCCAGTTGTCCGCCGGCGCCTTCTTGGCCAGCTGCGGATCCCAAAACAGCAAGGTTTCGACCGACAAATCCGCGGTCCACCCCGCAAAAGGATGCTGAGCAAAGGCCCACGCAGCCTCGGGAATCTGCAGCGGCCCGGCCAGGGCGCCAAAGGGAAAGCCGGCGGGCAGCGCATCGCCCCACGGCCACAGCAGGCCATCCGGACGCAGAAATGCCGCGGTCCAGCGGACACTGGCGCTCAGCAGGGGATCGGCCAGCAGGTCGGCTACGGGCTCTGTGTGGTCCTGGCACTGCGGCTGCCAAGCGATGCGCGTCTGGCAGAGCACCTGACCGCACACCCCGGCGGGCGAGGCGCGGTGCAGGGCCACCAGCCAGGGAATCTCGCTGATCATCGCGTACATGTGGTAGTACGGCCCCTCGGCGTAGCTGCCGCTGGGCGCGTAGGCGTAGCCGTGCCAGATGTCGCGCACCGTCGCCGCCGCCCAGCCCTGCCACTGCGGCGCCTGGGGGTGCAAGGGCAGGACCAGCGCGCACATTCCCAGCCCCGCCGCGGCTTTCTCTGAGTGGTTGTTGGGCCAAAACGCATAGGCCAGGGCCATGTCCGCTGTCACCCACTGGTAAAAAGCCCCACACCACTCTCCCAGGCGCTGCCGGGCTTGGGGCAGCTGGGCGTCGCTGGGGGTCGCCGCCTCGGCCAGATGCAGGGCCACACCCAGGCCCACCAGCGCGTCTCCCACGTGGATGCCCGCGTTGGGATCCGTAAGCGCCAATTGCGGTTCTGGCAGGGTCACCGCCGCCAAGAGCGCCTCTTGGGCTCGCAGTACGTCGCCCTTGACCCAGCCCACCAGCGCCTTGGCTTTGGCGACATTGCCGAGCGCGTAGGTGTCCGCATAGCCCTTGACCACCGGTAGCGGCTGGGCGGCGCTCTGCTGGGCGTGCTGCCACACCGGCGCTAGCAGCGGATCTTCAAACTTGGCAAGGAGTTGCACTGGGGTCCCCCCAGTCAGCAGCTGCGGCGGCGGCAGCGTCGCGGGGGCGCCCAAGGCGCAGGCGGGGGTGGCCGGCGCGCTGTCGGCGGGCGAGGCGTCGACGAAGGTGGTGTCAGGGGCGTCGGCCTCGGCGTCGGCCGCGGCGATCTCGGCAGGCCCAGTGTCGGGAAGCGCAGGGTCGGTGTTGGCGTCTGAATTTACTGCAGAATTTCCGTCGGAATGACCGTCCGTCGCCGCCAAAGCCTGCGGTGGCTTGGCGGTGCTGCAGCCGCAACCCAGGGCCAGCAGGAGGAGGCCAAGGCCAGCGCGGGCAAGAAAGCGAGCGATCATGGGGTGTTCTCCGCAGGTTGGGCGGCACTGCGAGGGGCCGTCGTCGCGCCACCCGGGCCAGTGTCGCCGATCCTCGCGCGGCTGGACAGCAGGCGCACCTGGACCGCAGGCAGCGCAGCGCCTACCCCTGGCCACAGCGGTTGGACCGGCGGCGGCAGCTGGGGCCGGCGGGCGCGCCGGCAGATTGCGGTCGCCGTGCCCAGCGGCGATACTCGCTGCGCCAATCCAATTGGCCAGGAATGCCCGTGGCTGTGCAACTCGTTTTCCTTCATGGCCTGGAGTCGGGCCCCCACGGCAGCAAGTTTCACCTCCTGCAGAGTCTGGGGTTGGGGGAGGTCCTGGCTCCCGACTGCCACGGCGTGCAAGACGTCGCCCGGCGCCTGGCGATGATCGAAGCGGCCTTGGGTGACACGCCGCAGCTGCTGCTCGTCGGCTCGTCCTTTGGCGGCCTCATGGCGCTGGTTTTTGCCGCCGCCCACCCCCAGCAAATCGCCGGTTTGGTGCTGTGCGCGCCGGCGGTCCACCGCCCGGAATTGGTGGACTTGCCCGGCTCGCCCGGCGGCGGCGAGCTGCCCGCGGTGCCGGTGCGCGTGCTTCACGGCAGCCAGGACACCGTGGTGCCGCTGGCGCCGGTGCGGGCGTTCTGCCAGGCCCAGGGCCTGCCGCTGCAGGTGATCGACGACGGCCACCGCCTGGCTGAGAGCCACGCCGAGCTGGCGGCGTTGGTGCGCGAGGTTTGGCAGTTGTGCAGGACACCCGGCAATGGCTAGTCGCCAGTTCACCTAGAAAATTCGCCTCGCCCCACCACAACCGGCATCGGACACTTCCCAGCGGACAATGCCCAGGGCAATGTCTGATCCATGAAAGTGCAGCTGAATTTCGCGAGCTGGCGGCTCGACCTCTGGTGGGGCGCCGGCGAACCCTAGGCGCAAGACCCAGCGCCAGTTGCGCGACGGCAGGAACCTGACACACTCCGCAGCTGTCGCTGCCCAGAGGTCATTGCCCCCAGCGTGGCAGGCCCAACCACTCAAAAACAGGGTTCTGGATCAGCGCCAAAGAGGGGATCGACCATGAAGCGCCCACCCAATCGCTGGCCGCGAACCGTACCCTGGCTCTCAGCGCTGCTACTGTGGTTCCTGGCCAGCTGTGGCGCCTTGCCGGCCGCCATTGGCCCCACGCAGTACGGCCCGCAGGCCCAATCGCCTGCCCACATCCCCGCGCAAACCGGCCACTTTGCCGTAGCGACGGCCCACCCACTGGCGACCCGTGCCGCGACGCAACTGCTGGAGCGCGGCGGCTCGGCCGTGGATGCACTGGTGGCCGCCAGCCTGATGCTGACGGTGGTCACGCCGCAGTCTACGGGCATTGGCGGCGGCGGTTTTGCGCTGGTGGCCTTGCCGCAAGGTCAGGTGCGGGCTTTCGATTTTCGCGAGACGGCGCCGGCAGCCACCGACGTCAAAGACTACCTGGACGCCGCGGGAAAGCTGGTGGCCGAGCGCAGCCAGCGCCACGGTCTCGCCGTCGCGGTGCCGGGCTATCTGCCGGGCCTGTGGCTGCTGCACCAGCGCTGGGGCAAGCTGCCGTGGGCGGATTGCGTCCAGCCGGCAATTCTGGTGGCAGAGCAGGGGTTTGCCATAGGGTCCCCCTTGCACGACGCGCTGGCTGCGACCTGGACCAAGCTGGGGCCAGAGGCGCAGCAGACCTTTGGGCAGGCAGGCCAACCGCTGCCCGTGGGAGCGCGGCTGCGCTGGCCCAAGCTGGCGCAAACCCTGCGGGTGCTGGCCAGCGATCCGCAGGCACTGCAGCGCGGGCCCATCGCTGAAGACATGGTGGAGGCGGCACAGATGGCCGGCGGCAAGCTGACCCTGGCGGACCTGGCGGGCTACAAAGTGCGCGAGCTGGACCCGCTGACCGGCGAGGCCTTTGGCCACCTTACCTACACCATGCCGCAGCCGTCGGCCGGCGGTGCGCAGGTGCTGGCGATGGCCGAGTTCCTGCAGGCCTGGCAGGGGCAGTCGCCGCGCAAATTGCCGTACAGCCTCGACGCGCCCTTTGCCGCCCACGCGCTGGCCGAGGCGATGCGCCGTTCTTTCGCCCTGCGCCTGAGCTTTTCTGGCGACCCGGCGGTAGCCGCGACCGCGCTTGACCAGGTCTATCCGCCAGCGGCGCGCCAGGCCCTGCTGCCGTGGAATCCGCGCCAGGCGACGCCGACGGCCGACCTGCCCAAGCTGCCGCTGACCAGGCTGGAGCAGCACGCCAATACCAGCCACGTGGCGATCCGCGACGGTGAGGGGCTGGTGGTGTCTTCTACCCACACGGTCAACCTGCTGTTTGGTTCTGGCCTTGTCGCGGCTCGCTCTGGGGTGCTGCTGAACAATGAGATGGACGATTTTTCCTTTAACACCACAGACAGCAACGCCTTTGGCTTGGCGGGCTCGGCGGCCAACCTGGCGCGACCGGGGGCCCGGCCGGTGTCTTCCATGTCGCCGCTGATTGTGATGCAGGGGCCGGCGACGCAGCCAGGGGCGCCGTGGCTGGTGCTGGGATCGCCCGGCGGCACGCGCATCACGACCACGGTGCTGCAGGTCCTGTTTCGGGTGGCCCACAGTGGCTGGTCTCTAGCGGCAGCGGTAGCGGCGCCGCGGCTGCACCACCAAGCGCTGCCGGATCAAGTGTTTGTCGAAGCCGGTCCAGACAGTGACGACCTGCGCACCGGCCTTGCGGAGCACGGTCACAAGGTCGCGGTGGCGCCGCGCTGGTGCAATGTCCAAGCGCTACAGGCGGTGCCAGAAGCGGGAGGGACGCTGCGCTGGCAGGCGGTGGCGGATCCGCGCGGCGAGGGCGAGGCGGCGGCGCGGTGATCGACCCGACACTGCCCCCAATCGGACAGTGCCCAGGGCAATGTCTGATTCATGAATTTACTCGTAAACCATCCACAAGGGCCCCGGAAAGAGCCAGGACAGGCCGCCCTGCAAGCGGTCGCGCCAGTTCTCCCAGTTGTGGCCATCGCGCGCCTCTTCAAAGCGCACGTCTAGGCCAATCGACTGCAGAAACGGCACCATCGAGCGGTTCTCATAGATGAGCGACTCAAACGTGCCGCAAGACAGGTAGGCCTTCTGACACGGCGCCCCCGGGTTCTCTCTGAAGGCATTGACGAATTCGACCACGCGGTCAAAGGCCGGGCCGCGCTTGTGGTGGCCAATGTCGGTAAAGGCAAAACTGCCCGACTGCAGCAGCAGCTTGCCAAACACGCCCTGGTGGCGCCACGCGGTAGACAGGCTGGCGACGCCGCCAAAGCTGGCGCCCATCAGGCAGCGCATGTCTGGCCGGCCATAGGTGGGATAGGTGGCCTCCATGTACGGCAACACGTGGTCGACGATAAAGGTTTGATGCAGCGGGTCGTCGGGATACTCGGTCATGCGGTCGCGCGGCAGGGTAAAGGCCACAATCAGCGGCGCCACCTCCAGCCGGTGGATCAGGTTGTCCAGCACCAGCTTCATCCGAGAGAACTTTAGGTAATCGCTGCCATCGTGGACGATCAGCAGCGGGTAGCGGCGGTTCTGGCGGTAGCGCGCTGGCAGGTAGACCATCAGCGGCCGGGTGTCGCCCCAGGGGCTGTTGGGCAGCACGGTCTCGATCAGCTGGCCTTGGCGGGCGTCGGCGTCGTACTCTGCCCAGTCGGGCATCTGATAACCCTGGCCATAGCAAACGGAATTGGAGCCGTAGGGGTCGTGGGCCATCCGCGGATTCAGCGGATCGCGCACCCACTGGTTCTTGCCCTGGCGGACCACGTCAAACTTGTACTCCAGGCGCGCCCGCCGCGGCAGGTCAAGCACCACATACCACAAGTCCGTGTGGCCCACGCGGTGCAGCGGCTGCTCGCTGGCCAGACCAAACACAAAGTGGCGCAGGTGCACGTGGTCCGCCTGGCCGCGCCAGAGAAACGTACAGCTCGTCCCCTCAATAATGGGGCACTGGTGCCCTGCCAGGAAGGCATCGACCGCCTTGGCGTCCTTGTGCTTTTGCCGCTCGAATTGGTGAATGGCCAGGATCATGCTAGGGGTATCCGCACCCGGACAGGGCCGAGAACTGGGCTGCAGTTTGATCGCCTGCAGCCATCGTGGCAAGGGTCCACCCGCCTGTGCTACACTGCGCCGCGGAGGTGTGGGCAATGAAGGATTTGTTGGGCAGATGGGGCAGGAGCAACGGCTGGGCGCTGGTGGCCTGCAGCGCCGCGTGGATCGCGCTCGCGGCCTGCGGAAACACAGAGACGCCCGCGGGATCCGCCGCCGACGCGACCACCGTTGCGGACACCGCGGCTGACAGTGCGGCTGACAGTGCGGCTGACACTGGTTCTGACGCTGGCTCTGGCGACTCTGCCGCCGACTCTGCAGCCGCGGACTCTGCCGCCGATTCCCTCGCCGACTCTGGCAAAGAGGCTGGGGCCGCTGACGCCGCGGCCGATAGCGTTGCCGACGGTGGCACCGATGCCGCGGCCACCGATGCCGCGACCGCCGACGCCGTGGCCGACAGCACCACCGACGCGACCTCAGCCGACATCGCTGCGGCTGACGTCAAGGATACCCTTGGCGATGCTGGGCTTTGCCCCTTGCCTCAGCCTCCCGGCACCGTGTGTCAGGGCTCGACCTGGATGTGCGCCCCCGGCTACTTCCACGGCTTTGGCACCACCGACTGCTGGGAAGCCACCTGCGACAACATGGCCAAAGTGCTCGGCGAAAGCATCAATGCGGCCGTCGCCAAGTCCCACACGTGCGCGGCTGGAGAGCAGGACGAGTGCGTGGTCGTCTCTACCAGCACGGCGTGCCAGGGCACCTGCGGGATGGCGGTCAACAGCGGCATGGCCAATGACGTGGCGCTGGTGGTCGGCTGGGTCGATGATCACATCTGCAAAGAGTTTGGCTACGCCGCCAAGTGCGGTTACTCGACGCCCAAGTGTATGGCCCCCAAGCCTTTCTGCAATGGCGGCACCTGTGCCTACGCGCCCTAGGGGATCCGCGCTGAAGACGGCATCGGTGGCATGCATTGAGTAGTTTTGCCGGCGAAGTCATGGCGTTGAGCTGCGCTGTCTGCTGGGCCCTGGCGGTGGTGCTGTTTCGCCGCATCGGCCCGGTGGACCCGCGGGCGCTCAACCTGTTCAAGAACGTGCTGGCGTCGCTGCTGCTGCTGATCACCATGGCCGTGACCGGTCAGGGCTTTGCCCACTCGCGCAGCCCAGAGGACTGGGTCCGGCTGATTGGCAGCGGCGTGGTGGGCCTGACCATCGCCGACACGTTGTTTTTTGCCGGGCTGCAGCGCGTAGGCGCCAGTGTGGCCGCCGTGACGGACTGCGTGTATTCGCCCACGGTGCTGGTGCTTTCAGCGCTGCTGCTGGGTGAGTCGCTGCGGGCGGGGCTGCTGTTGGGTGCGCCGCTGGTGGTGCTGGGGCTGCTGTTGGTGGCCTGGCAGTCGCCCAAGGCCTTGCTGCGCGTCGACCGCGGTGGCGTGGGGCTGTGCCTGGCCGGCGTGGTGACCACGGCCATGGCGGTGGTGATAGCCAAGCCGGCGCTGAACCGCTCTGACCTGATCGAGGCGACCACGGTACGCTTGTTGGCCGGCGCGGCGGCACTGGTGCTGTGGGACGGCGCGGCGGGCACCTTGACGCGCGGGCTGTCTCTGCTGCGGCCGCAGCCGCTGTGGCGGGTGGCGATTCCCGCAACAGTGGTGGGCACTTACCTGTCGATGCTGCTGTGGCTGGGCGGCATCAAGTACACCACGGCGTCGCGGGCGGCGCTGCTCAACCAGATGGGCATGGTGTTTGCCATGGGGCTGGCGTGGCTGAGCGGAGAGGCCATTCCGCGCCAGCGCTGGCTGGGGGCGGGCCTGGCGCTGACCGGGGTGGGCGTGATCCTGGTGAGCTAAGCCCAGTGCCAGGGCTGTCGCCAGACCTCTACGGGCTCTGCACCGGCCGGCCAAAGTGGGTGCGCGTCTCTATGCCGGCGGCCTTGAGCAGCGCCGTGGGCAGGGTGCCGCCGATGGACACGATGACGTCATCGGCGCCAAAGTCCGTGCCGTCCTTCAGTTGGACCCGATCGGTGCTGATGGCGGCCAAGGCTGCATTCAGGTGCAGCACGATCTTGCCGGCCTGGCTCCGCTGCTGCAGCAGGTCGCGGTTGCGGGCCTTGGCGCGGTCAAAGGTGTCGCGGCGGTGGACAACGTGGACCACCTTGGCGCCCGCGTCGGCACAGGCGATTGCCGCTTCCAGGGCCGAGTCGCCGCCGCCGACCACGCACACCGCCCGGTCGCGCATCTGCTCAGGATCCTGAAGGTTGTAGGCCACGTGGGGCAGGTCCTCTCCGGCCACGCCAGCGCGCATCGGTGTCCCGCGGCGGCCCAGGCACAGCAGGACCCGCCGCGCCCGCCACTGCTGGGTCTTGGCCTTGACCACAAAGCCGGTGCCGCCGGCATCGGGCTCCAGGGTGTCTACCGCCACCGCAAAGGCGATGTTGGGGCGGTGGGTGTTGCGCAATTTAGAAAAGAACTCAACCAATTCTTCTTTGTAGACGTTGAAAAAGCGCGCGTTGCCGTGCAGCGGCATGTGCATCGGCGAGGTCATGACCAGCTTGCGCCGCGGGTAGTGGCGGATGGCGCCGCCGATGTCAGGTTCCTGCTCCAAAGTCTTGTAACGCAACCCTTTTTCCTGAGCAGCCAGCGAAGCCGCCAGGCCCGCCGGACCGGCGCCGACAATCACCAGGTCGAGCATGTCTTCTGGCAGCGCCCCGCGGTCGCGCTCTTTGTCGCGGGCGATAAAGCCGACGGCCTGCGTTGCCTGCTCTACAGCGTTGCGCACCAGGCCCATGCCCGTCAGCTCGCCGGCCAAGAAGATGCCGGGGGTAGAGGCCTCGTAGTTGGGGGCCACGTCTGGAATGTCTACGCCGCGCTTGAGGCTGCCAAACACCAGGGTAATCGCGCCCACCGGGCAGTTGCCGGCACAGGCGCCGTGGCCGATGCAGTGGCTGGGCTCGGCAAGCTGGCCGCGGCCCTCTACCAGCGCCAAGATGTCGCCTTCGGGGCAAGAAGCCACGCAAGCGGCGCTGGCCATGCACTTGCTGGGGTCGACCCAGGGGTGCAGCGTGGGCGGCGGCTCTGGGGCTGGGCCCACGGGCTTGACCTTGGCCACTGCCTTGCCGCGCCGGTACAAGCGCCGCCACCGGCCTTCCCAGGCGCCAAACCCCAGCAGCAATGCGGCCAAGCCAGCGCCCCACGCCTGAACCGGCCCGGGCAGATCCCAGCGGTAGCCATGGGCAAAAGCGCTGCGCACGTGCAGAAACGCTGTGGCCACCATCACCACGGCCGCCAGCAGGTGAACCAACCGCCAGCGCCGCAGCAGGGCGGCTGCCGCTGCCGCCAGGGCAAGGTCCTGGCCAGTCGCCAGCAGCGCCCGGGCCAGCCGCCGCACCTGCTGGCGCGATTCACTCTGCAGTTCATGGCCGTGTCGGCCCAGCCACTGCGCCACCCACAGCAGGGTCAGCAGCCGCCGCGTCGGCCCCATGCACAGCAGGACCAGCCCGCGGCTGATGGGGGCGCGGCTCTCGATGCGGGTCCGCGCAGCCAGGGCCTCCAGCGGTTCTTTGCCGGTGGGCCAGACCTCGCGCAGCTCTACCAGCAGGGCAGAGCCGCGGCCGCGCAGACCATCTGGATCTTCCTGGCCAAACGCTGTGTGCGGCACCAGCGCGTAGATGTAGCGGCCAATGACGCCCGTGGCCAACAGCGCCATCACCGCCAGGGCCGACCACTGCGCCGCCGGGCTGGTCATGCGGAAGTTGGCGTGCAGCAGCAATAAGCCGCCGCCCAGCAGGCCAAAAAACACATGGGCGCTCATCCAGTTGCGCAGATGCCCCCACTTGTGCCAAGAGCGCAGGCGGCGGCGGAGCCCATAAGCCAGGTTGGCCAAGAACATGGCTACTGCGGCCGTGCCCAGCGCCCGGCCGACAAAGCCGGCGGACCGCCAGCGGTCATACCAGGGGTGGTCGAGCTGGGCGTCGCCGACGACCCCATAGAAATCACGCGCATACCAATAGATTCCGCTGACCACAAGCGCGGCAACCGTCAGCAGCAGCAGGTCAATGGTGTTTTGCCGGGCGCGGCGGGGGCTGGCCATGGTGTTCTCTACAGGCGATAGGTCAAAGTGGCTGTGGCGTCGAGCCAATTGCTCTGGGCCGGTACGTCGGTCCACACCGTCTGGCGGCCGCCCAGGGTCACGCCGACGATCCACGGGTGCAGGCCCCAGTCAAAACCGCCGCGCACGTCCATAGCCTGGGCACTGCTGCTGCTGGATTCTACGCGGTCGTGGGACCAACGCAGCCGGCCGTGCCAGCGCCACTTCAGACCGGGCGACCAATCGGCTCCGGCGGACAGCGACCCGCCAGAGAGGTAGGGGCCGGTCTGCAAGACCGCCGTCACCTGGCTGCTCCAGCGCGGCCCCGGCCAGCCTGGCTTGACGGCCTGCACGGTGCCGCCAAATCGCCAGTCTTCCCAGGGATCTTCTGAAGAGGTCAGGCTGCTCCACAGCGAGGCCGAGGTCTGGATGCCGCGCCAGACCGGCGTGTCCAGCCAGGCGGCCAGCGCGTGGTAGCTGGCGGTGCCCCAGCCCTGATTGGGCAGCACCCAGGCCAATTCGCGGGTCAGCTCGCTGCGGACGAAGCTGTAGCGCAGCCGCGGCCGCCAGGCGCCCAGCCACGCCGGGGCATAGTCCACCAGGGCCCGCAGCGGCCGCCACCCCGACTGGGCCGGTCCCTGAGCTGCCCATGCCGTTCCGCCAAGATCGGCTTGCCCGGCGGCCCACTCCAATTCACCTGTCAGCTGGCCCAGCTGCGGATGCTCTGACAGCCACAGCAGGGCGCCCAGCTGGCGGTCCCAGCCGTTGGCCACCTTGCCGGCCGACCAGTCCAGGCTGGTCCGGGTGCGCCAGCCGGCCAGGGTCGCGCGCAGGGTGGCTGCGGCACCAACTCGCCAGGCGTCCTGCTGGATGCCTGTGCTGGCGATAGACGGCAGCAGCCCGCCAAACCCGGTGATTTCAAGCTGCGGCAGCGGGCGAATCAGCACGGTCGCCCCGTCCACAGTGGCCGATCCGCTGCCGTCGGGCACCCACACCCGCCCGACCGCGGCGCCCCACGGGCGGGCGGCGCTGGGATCGACCGAGAGCTGCGCCTGCCGCACCTGCACCGAGCGCCGGCTGGCGGCCCCCGGCTGGCTCATCCACTGCTCAAACCACACCGCGGCATCGTGGCGCCAAGATAGGGCCGAGCCAAACATGCCCTGCCATTGCAGATTGTTGCCAAGGCGCAGCAGAGCCCACTGCTCGTCGCCGCTGCCGCGCACTCCCGCAACCACCACCGTCACCTGGCCATCCAGCCGCCGGCCGGGGTCCTGGCCGCGCAGGTGCGGGTCGCTGATCCACGGCTGCCACTCTTGCACAAACCCGCGCCACAGCAGGGCCTGGGCCCGCTCAGCGTCTACCTTCTGGCGGTCAGGAGGCGGCGCCACCTTCCACGGCTCGGGCTGCTGCGGCGGCGGGCCCGGAAGCGCAGCGGGTACCACTACCTTCTGGTGCAGCCGCAGGGCAACCGGCTGGGCCCCCTGCAGACGAGCCCGCTGACCCACGACTTCGACTACCTGCAATGAGGCGCCCTTGGGCCCAAGAGGCAGCGCGGTGCCTACGCTCAGCCCCTCTCCAGCCTCCAGGCGCAGGTAGACCTCTCGGCCGGCGGCGGCTACCCCGGTGACCTCGGCCGCGCGCGCCAGGGTAGGCGTCGCGACCATCGCCAAAAAAGCGGCCCCCAGGCTATGGAATTGCCAGTTGTTCATTCCTTGCCGTCCGGATGGCAATTCAGGCAGGCGGCGCTGGAGTACAGGTAGCCGTCTTCGCCCTGGTGTTGGCTATTGGTCTTGCTGGCGGTGTGGCAGCTGCCGCTGAGGCAGGAAAAAGCTGCGAAATTGCCTGAGTCGTTGTGGCATTGGGCGCAGGTCAGCTTGTGCTTGCCAGAGGTGATCGGGAATGGGTGGTTGGGAAAGCCAGCCGGTTTCCAGCCCGCGGTGGTGTGGCAGGTTTCGCAGCTGGTGGGCAGGCCCAGCGCTGTGTGGCTGGGGTTGGTCGAAGCGGTGTAGGCGGGCAGGTGGCAGCTGCTGCAGACCTTGGGCGGCTTGACGCCGGGCGCGGTGTGGCAGCCCTGGCACGCTGCGGTTTTGTGCTTGCCGGTCAAAGGGTAGAACTGGTCGTGGTCGATCGCCAGCGCCGGCTTCCAGGCGGCGGTGCTGTGGCAGTTCTGGCAGAGTTTTGAAGTGTTCTGGGCCACGTGGTCGGGCGCCTTGGCGCTGTTGTAGTCGCTCAAGTGGCAGGCGACGCAGGCCGAGTCCAGCTCTTTTTGGAAATCGCCGTGGCACGCCGCGCACGCCGGGCCCTCATGGGCGCCGGTCAGGGGCCAGATCTGTTGGTGGTCAAAGCCAGAGGCCGGATGCCAGGCGTCCTGCGAGTGGCAACTGGCGCAATCCTGTGAAAACGCTAAGACTTTGTGAGGCGGCTTGGAGGAATTGACAAACTCGTGGGTGTGGCAGCCAAAGCAGCTCTGGCCCGCCACGGTCTCGACCGCTGCCACCTCCGGGTGCGCGGACTGGCAGCCCGCCGCCAGCGCGAAAAACGCCGCCGCCGCAGCGCCAATAAGCCAGGATATCAGCGAGATGCGGTCAGTGACCTTTGCCGTGGCAGTCATAACACGCTCCTGAGTTCCAGAGGTAGTTGCCCACACCGCCGTGTTCTTGGTCCATGCTGGCCTTGTTGTGCTCGTGGCAGCTGGTGCAGACCAGGTGGTTCTTGTCATAGCCGCCGCCATGGCAGCCGGCGCAGCCGATGCCGGCGTGGTCGCCAGAGCTGGTGCGGAAGTAGCCGTCGTGCCAGGTAGCCTTCATCACATGCCAGCCAAGCGCTGTATGACAGTTGTCGCAAGAGGCAGAAAAGTTCATGGCCTTGTGGTCGGGGTGCGCCGTAGCCGCCAGCGGGCCGTGGCAACCTGCGCAGGCGCGGCTCTTGGTCTTGAACGTCCCGCCGGCATGGCAAGCTTCGCACGTCTGTTGCGAGTGCTTGCCTTCCAGCGGCCACCACACGGCGTGGTTGACCCGGGCCGGGCTCCAAGCAAACGTGCCGTGGCAGGTCTGGCAGCCGGGGCCAAAGCCGGGGATGCGGTGATCGGGCTTGGTCACAGCCAAAGCGGTCGATAGGTGGCAGTCGGCGCACACGCTGGGCGTACCGCGATAGACCGTGCCGCCCAGGCGGGTGTGGCAGGCCCGGCAGTCGGTGGCCGCGTGGGCGCCGGTCAAGGGGAAACGGCTGGTTTCGTGCGAAGGCAGGCTGCGCGGCGCCAGCCAGTTGGTCGCCGAGTGGCAGCTGCTGCAGGCGTCGCCGAGCTCATTGCGGTGCGGGTCGCGGTGGCAGTCCGCGCAGGCCTTGGGCACCTGCGGCTGGCTGCGCTCGGCCGGGCGGTGGCAGCCGCTGCAGGGGGCGCGCAAGTGAGCACCGCTCAAGGGCGAACCGGTCTTGGCGTGGTCAAAGGCGACCTTGTCGCTGAGTCGCGACCAGCCCGCGGTTTGGTGGCAGGGGGTGCAGGCCCAGGGGTCGGCGGTGGTGGCGCTGACTGGCGCAGGCAGATCGGCCGCAGCTGCGCCGCCGGCAAAGAGAGCCAACGCAGCACCTGCAGTCAGCACAAGCACAGCCGCTGCCGTGTGAATTTTGAGGGGCCACTGGCTCATCGCCCACCTCGCTGCATGCCGGCACGCGGCGTGTGCGGATTCTTGTGGCACTGCGCACAGGCCGTCACGCCGATGCGGTAGAAAGCTGTGGCTTTGCCGTCGGTTCCCGGCCGGCTGGGGTGGCATTTGGCGCAGGCGACCTGGCTGTGGCGGACGTCAAGGGCAAAACGGCTGCGGCTGTGGTCAAACTGGCTGATCTTGAAGGTGGCGTCGGGGCGGTGGCAGTCCTCGCAGCTGCGCACGGGCTCGACAGCCGCAAACTGCCCGCCGTGGGGATCGGCATGGCATCCCTGACAACTCTGCTTCATCTCAGCAAATTGCACTGGCGCACCGGGCAGGGGCCGCACGTGGCAGGCGGTGCAGCTGGCTTTGGCATGGCCACCCGTCAGCGCAAAGCGGGTCTTGGCGTGATCAAACACCGTGGCCGGCACAAACGCCTGCTTGTTGTGGCATTGGTCGCAAGAGCGCAGCTGGCCTTGGGCGACAAACTGGCCGGCGTGGACATCCTTGTGGCAGCCGGCGCAGGTCTGCGGTAGGCCGCGCAACTTTATGACCTTGCTGCCATCTGGCGCCAGGACCCCCTCAGATGGCTTGGACGGGGCAGGGTGGCAACCCGCACAGCCGGCGACCCGGTGGGCCCCTTCTAGCGGGTATGCGGCCCTGGCATGCTGATCGACCCCGTAATCCGCCGGTGCAAAACCCTGAACGGTGTGGCAGGTCTCGCAGCGATCGCCTTTGGCCACCGAGGCAAAGGGGCCGCCATGCGGATCCTTGTGGCAGTCCAGGCAGGTATCGCCGTCGCGCCCCAGGTATTTCTTGGGGTAGGGCCCTGAGCCGCCGTGGCAGCTGGTGCAGGCGACCTTCTTGTGCAAGCCCAGCAGCGGATAGCGGGTGCTGTCGTGGCTCCACGGCGGGCCGCTCAGCATCCGAAAATCCATGAATCCGTGGCACTTCTTGCAGTCGGCGCCAAAGCGTCGCTCATGGGGATCGCGGTGGCAGCTGGTGCAGGCGCTGTCTACAGGGCCAAAGCCGGGTTTGCTGCCCGGCTTGACCGCGCTTGGCGCGGCTTTGTGGCACTTGTCGCAGGCGGCATCGGCGTGGCGGCCCAGCAGCGGAAAACGCGTGCGCTGGTGCAGCTCTAGCGCAGAGCCGCGGCTGACTTTGGCCCAGTCGTCATTGCCGTGGCAGTCCTTGCAGTCTTTGCCGCCAGAGTGCCCGCTCTTGGGCTCGCGGTGGCAGTCGGCGCAAGCTGCAAAGGCGATGCCGCGAAATCTTCCCTTGATGCCGCTCGCTTGGTGGCACTTGGCGCACGCCACGTCTTTGTGCTTGCCCACCAGCTTCATCTTGGCGCTGTCGTGCTGGAATTTTTCGGCGCCGGCAAATTGGCTCTCTGTGTGGCAGCTTTCGCAGCGGTTGCCCAGGGTCGGCTTGTGCTGGTCAGCGTGGCAGCTGCTACAAGCCGTCTTGGCGCCCATCCAGCGCTGCGGAGTCTTGTGGCACGCCGCGCAAGTCTGCAGGGCATGGGCCGATTTCAAAGGATAGCCGGTCTCAGCGTGGTCAAAATCCTTGGGAGGATGCCAGCGGATGAGCGCAAAATCGCGGCCGCGGTGATCGCGGTGGCAGCCGGCGCACGACTTCTTGGAGGCTTGCGCGTAGTTCCAGTGAAACTTGGAAGTCTTGGCTACCTTGTGGCAGTCCAAGCACTTGTCATCGACAACGCCCTTGCCTTCGGTGTGGCACTTGTCGCACTGCTGCTCGTACTTGGCGTGAGAAGCGGCCAGCTGGCCTGGCGACGTGAATTCCTGAGCCTGCGCCGGGCTGCTGAGGCCAGTGATCGCGGCCAGGACAGCGCAGAGCACCAGGGCCATGGCCTCTGGCGTGGTGGGCGGGCCTTGCCGGCCCCGCGAGAGCCAACGCTGACCGTGAAGCGCAGGAGAGAGCCGCCAGGCTACGGCCCGCCCGCAACCCAAAGGTCTGTGGGCGGGCTCTATTCTGGCCAAGCCCAGCCAGCTGGCGGGCGACCGTGGAAAGCAGAGAGGCATGACAGCGTCTGCGCGGGAGGACCCGGCAGCAAAGCCAGTCGGCCTGGCCAGAGTCACACTAGAGCAAAGGAGCCGCAGAATCTATGCGAACTGCATGAGAATACTCTCAGACGAGCTGCGGCTGGCCAGGGGAAGCCTGGCTCTGCGATGACGGGCCTGCGCCCAGGGCCCAGCTGGCCGACCGCGGCGCGGCCGCATGGGATCAACCGTCTTGCTCCCAAGGTCTCTTTTCGGTAGCGTGAGAACCTCTCGGCAGTCGGGCCGGTGCCCGGGGGCGGCGTCCATGGCAACACCAGCGGCATCCACCACGGCAGCCAGCAAGATCGGCACCAACGCCAACCAAAACGGCAACCTGCTGTACCCGACCGAGGCCGAGTGCGGGTCGCTGCCCTGCGGACCGTACGTGCAGGATCGCGAGCTGACTTGCGTGGTGTGTGCCCGTTGAAGCCGCACTTTCACAGCAATTGCGCCAGAAAGCTGCTGGCAGTCGGCATGGTGGGTGTGGCAGCGCTGGTGGGCTGCGCGCGGCAGACAGAACCAGCCAAGGCCGCAGCAAGCGCAGCCGTGGTGGCGCCCCAGCCCGCAGCGCTTGCTCCGGCGCCGGCGCAGAACCCCCAGGCTGCAGCTGGAAATGGGGCGACAGCGCCACTGGCAGAGGCTGAAAAGGTCAAAGCCGGTCAGCTGATCCAGATGGTGTACGCCGCCAGCCATGGGCCTTTGGCCGTCCAAGAGATTGGCCTGCAGTCCGGGGTCATCCGCGCGTTGGTGGTGCCCCAGACACCTCCGGTCAAGGCATTTCCGGTCTACCTGAGCCGGGACCTGAGCCTGTTGTTTCCTTCGGCTCAGAATCCAACGGCCCTGCTGCAAGGGATGGCCGCCGACAAGGAGCTAGGAGAGTGCCTTCGCGCCAAGGGGTTGCGTGTGTTTGGCGATCCGCAGCAGGCCCAGACGCAGCGCCAGATGGCTGAGCTGGGAGCCCATGCCAGCCGCGTGCTGGTCAACTGCGCCGCTGGGCCAGCCGATTGTGTCAGCCTGGGCCAGACTACGTTGCCGGTGGTGATGTTGGGTGTGCAGAAGGTCAGCTCGTTTGTGCCGCGGGCCGTCATTGCCCAGTGGACAGGCTGCGACGGCAAGGCCGCTGGCGCCAAGCAGAACCCCAGGCCCTAGCAGGTTATCCGTAAGGTATCTGCAGGGTTGGGGTGAATTCTCAAGATCCGTGGAGCATGGGTCGGCACTGGCCTGGCGCCGGCCGGCTCGGAGGCACTGAGCGCTGCGCGGTGCTCTATCGAACCGGAACCGCCGGAGCCGCCGGGAGCTCGGGCTGGCGCAGCCGATCCTGGGCCGATAGCGCAGCGCTGGGATCCACCTGGCCGGGCAAGGTCTGTTGCTCGGCGCGAATTCGCTCAAACGCCGCCTGCTCATAGAGGTGGTGCTCTTTGCTACCCTGCGGATGCGGATTGAAGAAGAACCACTCGCGCAGGTGGTCGGCATCCAAGCGGTGGGTGTAGCTCGTGACCGTGCCCGCGCCACCCTGGGCGGTAAGCCACGCTTCGGCGCGCCCCAGCAGGCCGCCATCGCGGTCCGAGTTGAACTTCAGGGCCATGAGGCAAGGCGCCTGCCGGCAGTCCACCCCGGCAAATTCGACTTGAGCGGCAGCGTTCTCTGGGGCTTTGGCCCAGCTCTCAAACTTCGCCGCCAGCGCCCGCATTGCCTTGGGGTCGTGGCCCTTGGGCGCTTCATGGCTGAAGTCCGTCGCCGGCGAGCTGGCGGCAAAGGGCACCGCCTCTATCTTGGCCATCGCCTCGGGCAGCGGCGCCTGGGCCTGAGCGAGCGCTGGCAGAGCGTTGCCGGCGGGCAGAGACGGCAGGGACGGGGCGGCCATTTCCTGTGGCGGTGCTTCAGGTTCTGGACCAGGCGTCGCCGCGACAGCGCGGTCCGAGCCAGCCGCTGCAGATGGACCGGCGGCCTCACCGGACAGCACTGCCCACAGGGCCACGCCCGCCGTGGCAGCTACGGTGACCCCGAGTATCATGCGATTGGCTTTCATTGCAGCACCTTGCGCAGCCCATCCTGGGCAATGGCGGCTTTCAACAGGTCCAGGGTGGCCTTGGCGTGGCCCCGCACGGCTTCGTGTTCGTCTTTTGTGGCTTTGATCAGCGCAGGGATGGCCTTGGTGGCCAGCTTTTCCTGGCGGCCGTGGAACGCCGCCACCGCGGCCAGCCGCACTTGCCATTCGCGGTCGTCAAAGGCCAGCAGCAGCAGGGCCAGCCGCGGCTCATCCAGGACTCGAATTGCCGCCAACCCCTGGACTGCGTTCATCCTGACCCGCTTGCTGGGCGACTTCAGCGCCGTGCCCAGTGCGTCGATGGCGTTGAGCTGCGACAAAGCGCCACTGGCTGCAGCGCAGAGGTGCTCGTCTCCGGAGTCCAGCATCGTCTGCAGCAGCCCAGTGACTTCCGCTGTGGCCACGCCCAGCGCGCCCAGGACCTCTGGGAGTTTGCGCAGCCACTGCTTGTCTTTGCTGGAGGTGGCCATCTTGACCAGCGTGGGAAGGGCAGCGGCTGCGGCGGGGCCCATCGCGGCCACGGCGTCCAAGGCTGGCATGGCCAGGGGGCCTTCCAGACAGCCAGCGGCCAGGGCGACCGCGGCGGCCGAAGGCGGCTTGAGCTTGCTGAGGCCCTGCAGAATGGCCGTTCGGGTGTCCGGATCTGCCGCCGCCCAGGCCGCCAGCAGCACTGGTTCGGCCTTTGGAGCTGCGCCTGCCATCCCGGCCAGAGCGACAGCTGCGCGCACCCGACGGGGCAAGGCCGCATCCGTCAGCGCGGCCTCCAGGGCAGGGCGTGCCAGCTCGCCAAATTCTACCAGTGCCCAAGCGGCGTTGTGCTGAACGGCCCAAACAGGGTCCGCCATCGCTTGGACCAGCGCCGGAATGGCCGCGCGCGTCTGCGGAGCCATGCGCCCAAGGCCCCAGCAGGCATGGCCTCTGACGTCTTGATCGGCGTGGGTCAGGCCCGCGAGCAAGCGCGCTTCGACTGCGGCAGAATAGCTGCGCTTTTCGCCCAGGGCTTCCAGTTCTAGCCTCATGGCCCTGGTCTCAGGCGAGGGAAAGCTGGGATCTTCTGCCTTTGCAACCGCTTGCGTGGCAGTCGTGGCGGCGGCGAGCGCCGTCCCCTTGGCCGCGTCAGCTTGCCCGGGCCCTGCGCAGGGGCCCACAGCGGCGGCTGGAGGGGCAGTGGGTCCTTCTTTGCTGCAACCAGGCACGACGGTCAACGCCGCCATGGCCCAAAGCACTGCGGAAGTTCTCAGCACATTCCCTCTCTTTCCAGGGGCATGATCAACGCCCCTTCTGCACAGCGGGCGGCGCCGCCAGGATGCCCTAACGCACAACGGGGAGGAACTGTTTCCAGCCCCTCCCCGCGTGCTATCGCTAGCTATCTGCTGGTTCGTGCGCTGGCGTTGGCCTCAGCCTTCGCCAGCGCACACCCCAACTTACTTGCAGACGGTGTACTTGACGCCGCTGTCGACGATGACGCTGCCACGACCCGACTGGTCGTGCGGGGTACCCGTGGTGCACACGCCACCGGTGGCGCAGCCGGCTTGCGGCGGGCGCGTCCAATTCAAGGAACCGTCGGTGCGCCAATTGCTTGCGCCCTGCGTCGAGTAGCCTTTGCCGGCTGACAGCATCATCTGGCCGCCCTTGTCGAACGAGATACCATACGAGTGCAGGCCCGGGCTTTGCAGCGGATAGGTGGTCTGCAGCGTATCGGGGTTCATGACGCCCGCGCCTTTAAGATTGTGGTGGGCGAAAATTACCTTCTCCACGCCATTCTGGTCTTTGCCAATCGCCATTCCGTAGCCGTACTCGATGTAGTACGAGCTCTGGATATTGGCGTTGTTGGTGTCAAAGCGGCGCTGATAGCCATTGCCAAGGCCGGCGGTAAACAGGCGGCCCTTGCTGTCAACGGCGGAGCGAGAGGGGGCCGGGCCAGTCCAAGCATCGTGGGTCGGCAGGCCGGCGCCGTTGCCGCCAATGCCGCCCTTCCAGAAAGCTGAGGAGTAGCGCGCAACTTCTTTGTCGATGTCCGTGCCGATCTTGGAGACGCTGTCTTCGCCGGCGTTGGCGACCCACAGCACTGGCTTGACCTGGACCTGCGCGCTGACCGAGTAGGTGCCGCTATTGACATCGACGCCCTGCTCCGACTCGGGAGCTGGTCAGTCGGCACTGGCCTGCACTGGCGCGACCGCAGTCGCGCTGATACAAGCGCCAAGAATTACTAGCTTTCGCATGATAGACCCCACATTTTCTTTGAGCCCACCTGTGGCGTGCCCCCTGAAGCCCAGGGCTGCAACGTCACACAAGCTAGAGCTCACCACACGGCGCGTTTGTTCGCCGATGCCCATCTGGGATGTCAAGAGGGATCAGACTCCCCAGCCCTGCTCTGATAGTGGCTATCTACATGAACGGCAGAGCATACGCACTGGCTCTCAATCGCCAAGCGGCACTACACCCGTGCGCACCGCAAAGCGCACCAAGCCTGGCAGGTCGCGAAGGCCCAGCTTGGCGCCCAGATTGGCGCGGTGGGCCTCCACGGTTTTCTGCGAAATTGCCAGGCGTTCGCCGATTTCGCCACTGGTGAGGCCCAGGGCCACCAGCTCCAGAACCTGCTTCTCTCTGGGCGACAGGGTGGCCAGCCGATCCAGGTCGCCAGCTGGCAATTTGCCTTGGCCCGGCAACAGCTTGGCGGCCGCGGCGGGGCTAAAGAACGCCTGGCCAGCTGCCACGGCACCAATGGCTGCCACCAGATCGCCCAGCCCAGAGCCCTTGACCAGGTAGCCCCTTGCCCCAGCAGCGACGGCCGGGCGGACGTACTCCTCGCCGTCGTGCATCGACAGGACCAGGACCCGCGACGCCGGCGCCACCTCGGCCAGGCGCTGAAGGACGGCAATCCCAGGAAGATCAGGCAAGCTGAGGTCCAGCAGCACCACCTCAGGCTGGAGCCGGCCGGCTGACTCCAGGGCAGCCGCAGCCGTCCCCGCTTCACCCACCACCTGGATTCCCGCCGAGTTGGCCAGCAGGGCCACCAGCCCTTGGCGCACAATGGTGTGGTCGTCGACGACCAGGACGCGAATGGGCGGCGCACCGGGCTCGGCGGGCAAGGGCTGCGGGAGGGTCATGGGGTGGCTCCTTGGCCGTCCGCGGGCGCTGGCTGGTCGCAGGGCAGCTCGGCCCGGATGGTGCAGCCGTGACCGGCGCTGGTGATTGCGTCCAGCCGCCCTCCCAGCAATTCGGCGCGGTCGCGCATTCCAAGAAAGCCATGCCCGGCAGGGACTTGGCTTGCATCAAAACCCTTGCCGTCGTCCCTTACCTGGACCCACAGTGCAGACTGGCCAGGTAGCCCACCGGTGCGCGGCCCGATGCCTGCGCCGGCGTGGATCGCGGAGGCGCCAGCATGGCGGACCGCATTGGTAAGGGCCTCTTGGGCGATGCGATAGGCTGCTGTTTCAACGGCAGAATCCAGGGGAGGCAGGGCCTCGGTCGCGCACGCTATCTCTGGGCCAAGGGGCGAGGTCAGCGCGGCGCAGGTCTGGCTCAGGGCAGCGGCCAGCCCTTGCTCGGCCAGCAGCGGTGGCGCCAGGCGCTGGACGGCAGAGCGCGTCTGGTCAATGGCAGAGTCAATGGCGGCCAGCAGCCGCTGTGCCGTGGCGGCGCTGTCTGGCTGCGGTTGGCCGGTAGAGGCCAGGAACTGAATTTGCAGGCGCACACCGGTCAGCACCTGGCCAATGTCGTCGTGCAGGTCGCGGGCAATGGCGCGGCGCTCGGACTCTTGCAAACGCAGGGCCTGACTGGCCAGGTCGCGCAGGTGCACCTCATGGGCTCGCAATTCGGCCAGGGCCCGCTCCAGCCGGGCCGACCTGTCGACCACACGCGCCTCGAGATGTTCCGCCAATTCAGTAATGTCGCCGCGACTCTTGCGCAAGGCGGCCAGCAGGTCGCGGATCTCTGCCTCTGAGCGGCGAACGGCCCGCAGCGGCAGCCACAGCATCAGAGCTGCCAGGGCCAAGCCGAGCGCGCCAAAGCCGCCTGCCAGCGCGGCGGTGCGTCGCCACAGGGGCCGCAGGTCCATGGCCACCCACACTTTTCCCGATCCAGGCGCGGCCACAGGGCTGCTGGACCACACAGCCCAAGGCGCCTGCGGACTTGGTCCAGACAGCGCCGGAACCGCCAGAGCCATGCCCCGCCCGTCCATCACCTCAACCAACAAGCCAGCGCTACTGCTGCGCAAATGATCGATCTGGCCGGCGAGTTTTTGGGTGTCATAGCGCCACAGCCGCGGCAGCCCGGCCGCTTCGCGCTGCAGCAGCGACGACACCTGGGCTGCCAATTGGCTGCCGGCCACCCTCTGCTCTTCCAGCCCTTGGGCAAACGACCCCAATGGCAACACGGCGCCGATCAGCAGCCACGCCAAGGCGGCGATTGGCCTTAGGTGCGACGCCAGGGCCTGCGATGGCTGGGTTGTCAAACGCTCTGGCACGGTCGGCCTATAGGGGTAGAGAGGTTCAGACTGGCGGAGGCAGAGAGGAAGCGGGTTTGGACCAAGGAATCTGGCAAAGCGGGTTCAGAGCAGCGAGGGCGCCGCACCAAAATGCCGCAAGGCATCATGGGCAGCGCTGGAGCGCAGGCAGTTCAGCAGCGGCGCCAGTTGGTCGGCCGCCGCCGCGGGATATACCAGCGAGTGGGGTTTGACGAACGGCCAGGCCCCGCTGGCCACACTTGCGGCATCTGGCTGGACGGTACCCCAGCCAAACAGGTGCAATGGAAGGCCTTCGGCCCGCACGGCGCTGGCATCGACCAGGCCCACCGACGCATCGGAGAGCAACAGCGCTGCGTGTAGCGTCCGGTCGTGAAAGTAGACCTGGGCAGCAGGGCGGGCGCGGGCGCGGGCTTCCGCGGTGACAAATGGCGGGAGTTCGCGAGCCAAAACGCGGTGTCCAGAGTCACTGGGCTCGCGCAGCGCCCAGACCAGCGGCCGCCCGTCTGGCCATTGCGGCGGCTCGGCGGCCAGCGCGGCAAGCAGCGCGGCGGTGTCTTGGTTGGCCAAAGAATGGCCAGAACCGGCAAAGGCCACGGGCACGCTGGCGTAATGCGCCTGCAGCTCTCCAGACGCCAATTCGGCCGGCGCAATCGCCCTGGAGACAAGCGCTGCCTCGACGGCGCGGTCTCGCAGGGCCCGCAGGCCGCCGGACGAGCCAATGCCCGGTTCTACAGTGACTTGCAAGGGCTGGCCGGCGCGCTGACAGGCCGCCACGGTTTCGCGCAACAGCGCTACATTGCTGCCAGATCCCGCCAGGCGCAGCGGCTGGGCCCCGCGGCGGTCGCCTGCGGCGGAGGGCTCCTGCGGCTGCGTCCCTGCGGGAGGCTGCCCCGCCGCCGCCAGGTCGCTGGCCAGCAGGCCTGCCCACACGCCAACCCCAACTGCGAAGGTCGCCACGGCTGTCCACAGCCCACTGGGCGAGGCAATTGCCTCTAGCGCCTTCAGCATCGTCTGGGCCAGCTTCACGCAGGGGCTCCATGGCATTGGCTTTGGGGCAGGTCCTGGGTGGCGGGCCTACCCCAAAGCCCCTACCACTCGCCGGTCAGCGTCGCCGTGACGCCCCGACCCGGCGCGTCAATTCCCGAGCCGTGCAGCCGGTAGCGTACGTCCAGCAGGTTGCCGGCGTCCACGTCGATCCGCATGGCGCGCAGGGCGACCAGCTGCGCATTCCAGCGGTAGCCAGCGCGCAGGTTGACGGTGGCCCAGCCGGGCGTGCCGCGGCACGTTCCCGCCGGCAGCACGGTGCCTGGAACGGCGGGGTTCTCGCAGATGCGCAAGTCCTTGGTATCGCCGCTGTTCAGCTCGCTCTGGGTGGCGGCAGCGCGGATCCACGGCTCGGCGTACAAGGCTTTGTCGGCGCTGGCCCAGCGCAGCCCAGCCGAGCCATTGGCCGGGGGCAGGCGCCGCAGCGGCTGGGTCAGGTCATTGGCCGTGCTCTCGCCTTGTAGGTAAGTGCCCGCCAGCCAAGCCTGAACGCCGGCAACGCTGGGCGTGCGCAGCGTCACTTCGGTGCCGGCAATGGTGGCGGTGCCCAGGTTGACCCGCCGCGACACGCCCTGGCACTTGGCGTCGCCGAGCGCTGCACAGCCGAGCTTGGCAGCGTCGATGGCATAGCTCGGGTAGTCGGCGGCTTTGACGGTCTCGCGGTCGATGAAGTCACTGACTGCGCTGTAAAATCCGGCGACCTGACCGCTGAAGCCCAGGGCGCGGACCCTTACGCCCAGCTCGACTGCGGCGATCCGTTCGGCCTGCAGCGTGGCGTTGGGAACCTCAAACTGGTCGCCGGTGTTGCCCAGCACCGTGGTCTCCTGCAGGTTGGGCGCACGCAGTCCCGTAGAGAAGTTGGCAAAAATCGCCAGCTGGTCCTGACGGTTGAGCACAGCTCCGGCGGTGGCCGCCAGGATGGGCAGGCTGAAGCGGGCGTCACCGACCGATGGCACCGCGTCTGCCGCCGCCTGTACCCAGCCCGCGCGCGCACCGCCGTTAAGAACCGCCAGCCAATTGGCGCCCCGCCACGCGGTATAGTCGGCGTGGCCGTAGAGGCCCAGCTGCGCATAGGTGCTGCCGTCGCTGTAGTTGCCGCGGCCAAGGGGCTTCCAACTCGTTGGGCTCGCTGTGTGCAGCCGCTGCCGTGCCGACGACTCCACCCGGTCAAACCACGCCTCGGCGCCGGTGGTCAGCTGCAGGTCGTTGTCCAAGAGAGACAAGCGGGCCGTCGCCAGCGCGCCCACCGTGGTGACTGCGTCTTGCAGCTCGTCTTGGCGCGTGACCGCCGCCGGCAATTCGGCAGGCGTCTCTCTGGCGACCTCCAGGGCCTGGGCAGCGCAGGTGTCCAAGCTTGGCACCACCTTGTTCTGCAGGGTGCACCGGACGTTGTTGCCGGTCTCGGTCATCCGGTGCGCAACGGCCGCCACCCGCAAGTAGCGCAGGATCCCCTCACTGGACTCTCTGCGCGCCTCCAGCCAGCCAAAGACGTCGCCGTTGTCATAGGTTCGCAGCAGGCCTTTGCCAAGGTCATCGGTCCGCCCGGCCCCTTCGATGGCGTTTTGCAGCACCGTGCCCTGCAGGGTCCACTGGTCTGACAGCTGCAGCGCCGCCCGCGCGTGCCAGCCCCACTGGCGGTAGTCGGAGGCCCGTGCGGTGCTTCCCTCTCCCGTTTGCAGGGTGCCGTGGTCGCGCCAAGCACCGCCGGCTTCCAGCGCCAACGGGCCACGCGACCAGCTGGCCTGGCCTCCCACAGCGCCGGTACTGTCGGCGCTGCCGTACTGGGTCCACAGGCGCAGCGCTGGCGGGTCGGCACCGCCAAAGCGCGGCAGCGGCGGCAGGTGCAGGCCGATCACCCCGCCCATTGCGTCCGACCCGTACATCACGCCACCTGGGCCCAGCAGCAGCTCCATTCGATCTACGGCAGACAGGTCGATCACAGCGAGGTACTGGTTGGGGCCGGTGCGAAAGGTAGCGTTGTTGAACCGCAGGCCATCGATCATGATCAGATTCTGCGGCCCTATCAGGCCGCGCAACAGCGGTGATCCCGCACCGCGGTTGGTCATTTGCCCTACAGCGCCGGGCAGTTGGACCGTGGCCGCCGCCGTGGACTCTGGCTGCGTCTCGGCCGTGCGCCGCTGGTCGGTGGAGTGGATGCTGCGGTCCAGGCGAAAAACCTTGGTCTGCGAAGAGCGGCGGCCTTCGATGACCAGCTCGACCGCCTGACCTTCGGGCTGCGCCGCCCCGCTCGCCTCGTCAGCGCCATAGACCTGCGCTGGGGTGGCATCCTGAGGCAATTCGGCCGCAAACGCCGACGCGGGTGCCATTGCCAACACGGCCGCAGCCCACCACGCCGCATTGGGTGGCAGCGCGTGGTAGGGGGGCTGTTGGTTCTGGGCTGGCTGCATGGGACTCCGCAGGCCTTTGGGGGCAGGCCGGTCGGGATGATGGCGCCAGCCAGGGCAGGGTGCAATTGGGAAGATTCTGCGCATGGGGTAGGTAGAAACCCCTACTGGTCGGGAGCCGATGTTCGCTCTGGGTGCCGGTCAACTGGTCGGCCGGGGGCAGGCGTCGGCGCAACTGGAAGATGTGCCAGGGACGGTCAGGCGCAGCCGTCGCGAGCCGGAACCTGTCGTCGCCGTCCCGGGCGACTTGTCATACAAGTAGATAACCTGCTAAGCTGCATGGCAGGCGGCCGGGATGGCCCGCCGCGGGAGTGCGGATGGCGGTAGGGTTGGTGCAGCTGTTGCCAGTACAGCGAAAATCATTGACAGATCACGTTTTTGACCAGCTCGCCGGGCAGATCATGGCCGGGGGGTTGGCGGCCGGTGGCCCATTGCCAGCGGAACGGGAGCTGTGCGAGCTGCTGCAAGTGTCTCGAACCGCAGTGCGCGAAGCCGTGCGCCGGCTGGAGCAGGCAGGGCTGGTGGCGACCCAGCAAGGCGCGCAGAGCCGAGTGCTGGACTACCGGCGGTCGGGTGGCCTGGACTTGCTGCCGGCGCTGCTGCTGGGCGCCGATGGGCAGATCGACTTGGCGGTGGTGCGCAGTGTGATGGAGCTGCGCAGCGCCCTGGCCCCGGATGCGGCGCGGCTGGCGGCACAGCGCAGGACCGCGACGCACTGTCAGCTGCTGCGAGACCTGCAGCTGGCCTTGCACTCGATGGGCGAGCTGGACAGCCAAGAAGTGCTAGATGAGCTTGGCCGGCTGGGACTGGAGCTGTGGGATGTCCTGGTCGACGCCTCTGGTAACATCGCCTATCGCCTGGCTTTCAACAGCTTGCGCCAAGTCTACGACCCTGTGCGCCCGGCCACCGATCTGCTGCTGGCCGAAGAGCTACGCGACGTCAGCGGATGCTGCGCGCTCATCGATGCGGTGCTAAGCGGGCAGGCCGCCGGTGCCGAAGAGCACGCAAAAGTGTTGATTGGCAGAGGATTGACTGCGCTGCTCGCCGCCATCGATGCCCTACAGCCAGAGGCCGAGGCTGCCCAGCGCGCCTGAACCAGCGCTGCAGCGGTGGCGACCCCGTTATATGCGATCCCCAACTGCCAGATCCGCAGACCGAAGGAGCCGAACATGTCTACAGCAGCATTTCAAGGCAATATCAGCACGATGCCGACCACTGAGACGTCCACGCCCAGCATTGCGCGGGCCCCGACCGGCAGTCCCACCCTGGCGGCCACCGTGCGGCTGTTCTACCAGTTCGCCAGCCCCCGTCTGCTGACGGCTGGCCTGCTGGTCACCTTGGCCGCGCGCATCGCCATCGGTGACTGGCAGCTGTGGGACGCCGTGATTCTTGCCAGCCTGGTTGCTTGGCAGCCGGTCAACGAGTGGCTGATCCACAATTATGTGCTGCACGCGCGGCCGCGGCGGATCCTGGGGCGCACCTGGGACACGTACCTTGCCCGCAAGCATCGCGCCCACCATGAGAATCCCTGGGACACGCCCACG
>CAIXGW010000201.1 GCA_903919145.1 uncultured Myxococcales bacterium | reverse complement strand
TGTGCAGCACTGTTCGTGCGCCCGGCTCTGGCGCGGCTGCAGGGCGACCTCGCCGACCCTTGGCCGCAGCTGCTGCTGCCCACCGCGGCTGCGCTGCCGGCCGTGGGGCCGCGCGACGAAGTGTCGGCCTGTGTACTGACGAGTCAGGGCCAGGTGCAGCTGCTGGCCAACCGCGGCTCAGCCGATCTGCCAGCCTTTGCCCGCGGTTCCTGGCTGGCGATTCGCCCGGCGGGCTCTGCGGCCCAGCTACCCGGCGCCCTGGTGCGGGTCGTGCCGCAGTAGCTACCAGCGCCGGCTGCCTGCCCGCTCTAGTACGGCGCGCGCGCCATCACAGTCCTCAGCTCGGGCAGGGAGCTGAATGCGGTGTCGCGAAAGATGATCTCATCTCCCGTGGACAAGTCAGCTTTGCGCAACGCATCCAAGACCTTGTCTACCGCCACGGCTGCAGTGGCTTCGTCGGTGCAGACCGGATCGCCTTGGCGGTCTGCGGCCTTCCAGACCCAACCTGAAAACTTGCCATAACGCTGCTTGACTTCGCATTTGTAGGTGGCCATGTCGCTCCTGCGGCGTGTGTTGGGATGTCCGTCACCGGCGGTGAGGGCCGCATCGTACCTGCGGTCCCTGGGCTCTGCAACGGCAGCAGACCTTCCGGAATCGCCGCCGTGGGTGGCGTTCCGCGTTGAGACACCCCAGGAGAATCGATCGCAGGACGAGTCTGCTGGCCAGGCCTCCCCGGTCCAGTCCCCTTTCCTGTCTACCCATCGACGGCGCACGACAGACGGTGTGCATCGCCACTCGGCGAACCGTCAAAGCCCACAAGGTGGATTCGGGTCTGCCCATGGGCGGAGATTCATTGACACGTGCGCGCTGACTCCTATAAGCTTCTCCATTGTTGTGCGCCAGCCCCAAGCACCCGCAGGGCCGGCGCCGCCTTATCCCTCGCGACCCCCAAGGGCGGGAAGAGCAGGGTCAGTACCAGGTCATCGCGGTCCCCAGCGCGCGGGACCTTGGAGTAGTTCATCCATGAATCGTCTGTTCAATCCGACCCTTGCTGCCTTTGGTCTCTGTGTTGCGCTGGCCGTCTCTGGCTGCGACTCTGAGCCTGCTGCCTCGTCGACCCCCGCTGCCGACACCACGTCGGGCGGCTCGGACGCCGCTGACATCACCGCGACCGACACGGTCGGCGGCGACACGGCCGGCACTGACGCCACCGCGACCGATGCGACCGCCGACGTGGCCAAGCCCGACACCGCGGCCGACACCGCGGTCGCGCCGACCAAGTGCGAGCCGGCCTGCAAGAGCAGCGAGTACTGCGACCTGCTGGCCAAGCCGCCGGTCTGCAAGGCCGCGACCTGCACCTTCCCAGACAAGTGGGGCAAGGACGTCCAGAAGGTCAGCAAGCTCAATCTGCCGGCCGCCACCGTGGGCTGCGATCTCGACGCCGACGGCAAGCCCAACAACGCGCTGGCCGCCGGCCTGTCCTCGTTGCTCAAGCAGGCCAATGACCAGATGACCAAGTCCGTGGCCGACGGCACCATCACCCTGGTGGTCGAAACCGACGGCTTCAAGACCGACGGCAGCGAATTCCCGGGCAGCATGCTGCTGGGCGAGCTCGACGCCAGCAATGACAAGTGCGACGTCATGTCGGACTCTGCCAATTGCAAGTACTCGATCGACCCGAACAGCTACGATCCCAAGGCCGCTTCGGGCGTCTGCCCGGCGCTCATCGCGTTCCCCAACATGAAGGTCAAGGACGGCAAGCTGGCCGCCGGCGGCGACAAGCAGACTTTCGCGCTGACCCTGCCGATCCAGGGCGTCGCGCTGCAGCTCAAGGTCAGCAAGGCCACCCTGCAGGGCAAAGTTGCCGGCACCACTTCCTGGGACAGCACCAAGGAAGGCCTGATCTGCGGCGTCATCGCGCTCGCCGACATCACCACCGCCATCCAGAACATCGAAGCCCTCAAGGACTTCGCTCCGCTGGTTTCCTCCATGCTCAAGCCCGACATGGACGTCGACGGCGACGGCAAGAAGGAATCCGTTTCCGTGGCCATCGACTTCGAGACCGTCAAGGGTCAGATCTCCGGCCTGAAGAAGTAATCAAAGCGTCCTCAGCGATTCTTTGAGCGCAATTAGGCGGCGCGGTGGCTGGGTCTCTTAGGAGCTCAGCCGCCGCGCCGTCTCTCGTTTTGGGTCAGCCGCCGCCCGCGGGGCGTTGCTTCTGACGCGTCTGCGATTTCGCGCCACCGCTACCTCAGTACTGACCGCTGGCACCAGCTTGGACCCGCCTGGGCGCGGGCGCTGAGGTGCTGTCAGGCGACGGCGCTGAGACCGCCCTGGGGCGGCTGTGCTTCCCTTGGGGCGCGCTGGGCTCGTGGGCCTTTGGCTTGTCAGGCCCCCGGCGGCGGTGCCTTCCAGCTGGGTGGCCAGCTGGTGAAAAGACAACCCTAATTGAGGACCAGGCGGCGCTCACAGGCTACGGGAGAATTTTTTTCGCTGAGGGCGCTCTGCAGTGTTGACACCTGCCGCTGTCGCGCGTACACTGCCCCCCGCCGCGGTTGAGAGCGACATCGGCAGCAAGCCCTGCGCGGGCTTGTCTTTGGCCAGGGTATCCACCGTGGCTCAGCGACAATCGAATGCGGTCTGCGCCGGTGCTCCACCATCGGGCGAATAGCTCAGGGGTTAGAGCTACGGCTTTACACGCCGTGGGTCGCAGGTTCAAATCCTGCTTCGCCCACCCAGCGCTGCCGCTGCCCATCAAGGCCGATTGTCGACAGGTGCATCCGATGCACACGTTTATGGAGTGGTAGTTCAGTTGGTTAGAACGCTGGCCTGTCAAGCCAGAGGTCGCGGGTTCAAGTCCCGTCCGCTCCGCCAGAAACGCAAGGCCGCAGCCCTTTCAGGCTGCGGCCTTTGTCGTTTTTGGGCTCCGCAGCCGTTGCCTTGACCCCGCGCCAGCCTATCGCTGCCGACCTGGAACCGGCGCGGCAGCGGCGACGCTGTGGACCGTCGAGCTTAGCTGGCTAGACCGGATGAAGGCTGGTGGCGTAGATGTCCGTCGGCTTGGGCGATCCCAGGCTGGGCACGCTGGTGAGCTTGACCAGCGCGCGGCGCCCGGCCCAGCGGGCCACGTACTCGTCGACGCGCACCTGGGTGGCCGGGCTGAGAGCCAACAACTCCAGGGGATCGACGCCCATTGGCGAGGCAATTCCTGCCCCCGGCAGCTCGGCGACGACTGCCGCGCGCAGCTCAAGGCGCGGCTCGGGGATGCGTGCCAGGTGGGCATTCATGCTGGCCATGGTGTCCAGCAGGTGGGCGATGATGCCGCGCTCGTCGCCAGCGCAGCTGACCCGAATCTCCAGGTGCGGCCCCGCGGGTCCCCGCACTTCGGCGCCCATTTCCCGCAGTTCTTGAATGGGGCCGGCCAGCACGTGGCGGGCGATCTGCTCGATGGCTTCAGAGCCGTAGACAATCCCGGTGTTGGAGTGAGACTGCCGCACTTCTACCAAAGCCCGGACCATGTTCACCGTCCAGGTCGGCCGCCCCTCTGGCGGGGCAGGGCGCTGGCCGGGGCTGCTGGGCCGGCGCAGTAGGGCGGCGCTTGGCGGCCGCACCGATCCCGGGGCAGCCACCATCGCCGGCTTGCGCAGGGCCGCCATGGCGTCGCGGTGGGCGTGCCGGACCGTCCGTAGGTGCTCGCGCACTTGCCGCGCTGCGGCGGGCCTCATGGCCGGATCCTTGGCCAACAGCGGCATCAGCCAAGCCTCAAATCCCACAGGAATTTGATCCGCCGGCAGGCGCGAGCTCAAGGGCGGCGGCGCGTCCAACAATTGCGAATGGCACAGCTCTAGCGCCGTAGCACCCAGGAAGGGTGGCTCGCCGGTCAGCAGCTCATAGGCGACACAGCCCACCAGGTAGAGGTCGGTCCGCCCATCGACGCTGGCACCGCGCACTTGCTCGGGGCTCATGTAGGCCGGAGTGCCAATAATGCCAATGTCGTCGGATTGCTGAACGGGGCCTGGGGCCTGGGCCACGCCAAAGTCCACCAGCTTCATCGGCGCTAGCCCGCCATTGTGCGGCAGCATCAGATTCTCAGGCTTGACGTCGCAGTGGATGACACCGGCGTCATGGCAAGCCGCCAACGCCGCCAGAAGCTGGTCCAATACCGCCATCCCAGAGGCGAAATCCAGACCATGGCCCTGGTTCAGGACGCGGTCGCGCACGGATTCGCCATCGACGAGTTCCATGTCGATGAGCAGATGCCCGTCGGCGGTGCGGCTGAAGCGGTGCAGACCCACAACGGCTGGGTGGCGGATCTGCCGCAGCAAGCGCGCCTCTTGGAAGAAGCGCTGCGCCGAAGAAGCGTTGGAGGCATAGTCAGAGCGCAGCAGCTTGAGCGCCACTTCGCGGTTGGCTTCCTGGTCGCGCGCCCGGAAGACCGAGCCCATGCCGCCCACGCCGATCAGGCTGGTCAGCAGGTAGCGCTCGTCGAGCACGTCGCCCGCTTGGCCCGGAAAGGCCGAAACGAGTTCAAGAGTGTGGCCATCGGTGGGGCACTGTCGCCGCTTGCCGCGGAAATGCCGTCGACATTGGCGACAGAACAACAGGTCCGGCTGGAGGTGCGTGTTCTTCATGTCGTCTTGGCTCGCCGGCATCCAACTGAGCCGTTTGCCTTTAGACAGACAGTAATGCGGTGCCGAGAAAGCGCAAAAAATTCGATCACCCGGGGCCGCCACCGCCCGGCAGTCCGCAACCGGCCGGCGAATTCGCTTTGACAGCGAACGCTGTTTGCACTACATCCCCCGGTGCCAGGAGGTCACCACCATGCTGCTGCTGCTGACAAACGACGACGGAATCCACGCCCCAGGACTTGAGATACTGGCCCGCGCGGCTCAGCGCTATGGAGACGTGCTGGTGGTCGCGCCCGACACCGAGCGCAGTGGCGTCTCGCACGCCATCACGTTATACAAACCATTGAGACTGCGAGAGATTCGTCCTGGATGGACCGCGTGCGACGGCACTCCGACCGACTGCGTGTATCTGGCGCTGCACCACCTGGGCATCAAGCCCGACCTGGTCCTGTCGGGCATCAACCCCGGCCCCAACCTGGGCCATGACGTGCTCTACTCGGGCACGGTGGCAGGAGCCCTAGAAGGCGCTCATTGGGGCGTGCCGAGCATTGCGATCTCGCACTGTTCCAGCAAAGAAGCAGAGATGCCTCGCCTGGAGCTGCCGATCGCCGAGCTGCTCCCGGCGTTGTTTGCGATTGCGCGCAAGAGCCAGGGCACCATCAACGTCAACCTGCCGCCGATCGACCGCCAGCCGTGGAAGGGCGTGGTCGCCACCCGCCTGGGTCAGCGCTACTACTCCAACGAAGTCATTGCGCGCAACGACCCGCGCGGGCGCCACTACTTCTGGATCGGCGGCGCTGAAGTGACCATGCCGGACATCGCGGGTAGCGACTGCAATGCCATCCGCGATGGGCTGGTCAGCGTGACGCCGCTTGGCGACGACCTGACCCGCACTTCAGACATCGCCCACATCGCCGAGCAGCTGGAGACGGCGTCGCTGTTGACCCTGCCGGTCACCGCGGACCTGGAGAGCCTCATCCCCCTGGGAACAGAGCTGTCGTGATCTGACCGCGCCCATCCGTAGCACCCTTGAGGAGTGACCATGCCGCTGCAACCCCACCTTCACCTGATTCGCGATGTCGCCGATTTCCCCAAGCCGGGCATCCTGTTCAAAGACATCACCCCGATGCTTCAGCATGGACCGGCGCTCAAGGCCGCCATTGACGCCCTTGCCGACCTCACCGCCGATCTGCAGGCGGATCTGATGCTTGGCGTTGAGTCGCGTGGTTTCTTGTTTGCGTCGGCGCTCGCCTATGCCACCGGGACGGGCGTGGCTCTGGTGCGCAAGCCCGGCAAGCTTCCGGCCGACAAGGTGCGTGTGCACTATGGGCTGGAATACGGCCAGGACGCACTGGAGATCCACACCGACGCCGTCAAGCCGGGGCAGCGCGTGCTGATCATGGACGACGTGCTCGCCACTGGCGGCACCGCCCGCGCCGCGGCGGACTTGGTGCAGCAGATCGGCGGCGTGGTCGTTGGCTATGCTTTCTTGATCGAACTGGATTTCCTGGCCGGCCAGCAGCGTTTGGCGGACGCTCCGGTGCGATCCTTGCTGCATTACTAGCGGGTTGCGCATCGCGGCGGTCTGGCCTCCCCCGACCCGCGCCTCGGCAAATGTCGCCAGGATTCACAGTCAACTTGTCATCGCGCCGCCCTTTGCTATGGTGAAAGGGCGACGCTGGGATCCATGTACGGTCGCAGGTCCAGGGGCGGACCTCGGCAATGTAGGTGAGGGGTCGACGGGCAGGTGACGGGGCGATGGCGGGCACGGAGTGCTGGCCGTGCGGGGCTGCAGATGGGGCGGAAAGCAGGTTTTTTGCGCGCATGGAAGGCTGGCGGAGCCTTGTGGTTGCTATGCACAGCCCTGGCAGCGGCTTGCGGGCAAGCCGACTCCAGCAGCGCGGTCCCCGACGGACCGGCATCTGGCCAAAACAGTACAGACACCCTCAGCAATTTTGGGGTTGACACCGGCAGTGGCGAAGATGCCGCCAAGCCCCTGGCCGACGTCGGCGCCACTGATGCCTACACTGGCTCAGGTGGTTGTGAGTTTCCGGCCTCGCCCCAGGCCGGTCAGGCCGGGGCCACCTGCGCCGCCAACGGTGACTGCGACAGCGGCTGGTGCGTCGAAGGCCCCGCCGGCAAGATCTGCACCAAGAGCTGCAATGGCTGCTGCCCGGGCGGCTTTGCCTGTCAGGCGGCGGCCGCGGGCGACACGGTGTTCATCTGCGTGCCCACGCTCAACGCCCTGTGCCGCCCCTGCCAAAGCGACGGCGAGTGCGCCGCCTTGAACCAGGGCGCGCTGTGCGTCGGCGGTCCAGAGGGTCGCTTCTGCGGCGGCGCCTGCGAGAGCGACGCCGGCTGCGTGGCCGGGTTTGCCTGCAAGGCCGCCACGGGCACGGCGGGCGCGGCCAAGCAGTGCATCCGCACAGAGGGGACCTGCGGCTGCTCGCCCAAGTCGATCTCCGACGGCGCCAAGACCACCTGCTTGGTGGCCAACGACATCGGCAGCTGCAGCGGCGCGCGCAAGTGCACAGCGCAAGGCCTGTCGGACTGCGATGCCCCCACACCGGCGGCCGAGACCTGCAATGGTGCGGATGACAACTGCAACGGCCAGACCGACGAAGTAGGCGCCGCCGGCTGCACCACCTACTACCCAGATGGCGACGGCGATGGTTCGGGCTCTGCCGTACCTGGCGCCGGACTGTGTCTATGCGCCGCCAGCACTGCCAATTCTGCGACGACCCATGGCGACTGCGATGACAGCGACAGCCAGATCAAGCCGGGGACCAAGGAGGCGTGCAACGGCAAAGACGACAATTGCAGCGGCACCACCGACGAAGGCTTCCCAGACAGCGACGGCAACGGCACGGCCGACTGCATCGATTCTGACATTGACGGCGACGGCACGGCCAACCAAGCCGACTGCGCTCCGGCCAATCCGGCCGTCAGCCCCACAGCGGTCGAGGCCTGCAACGGCATTGACGACGACTGCGACGGCGCGATCGACGAGGCCGGCGCCCAGGGCTGTCAGCTGCTCTACGCTGACGGCGACGGCGATGGCTTTGGCAAGAGCGCGGCCCAGGGCGGCTTTGAGCAGTGCGTCTGCGCGCCGACAGGCAACCTGAAGGCCACAGCGTTTGGCGACTGCGACGACGGCGACCCGGCCATCCACCCCAACGCCCTTGAAGTTTGCAACAACAAGGACGACGACTGCAGCGGCACAACCGACCAGGGCTGCGATGACGATCAAGATGGCTTCTGCGACAGCAAGCTGTCCACGGTCGGCCAGCCCCTGGTGTGTCCCCAGGGCGGCAATGACTGCAATGACACCAACCCAGCGATCTCACCCGCCGCCAAAGAGCTGTGCGGCACCGGCCTGGATGAGAACTGCGACGGCGCGACCGACAGCGGCGCCGATGCCCAGGGTTGCATCAACCTGTTTGCCGACAACGACAAAGACGGGTTTGGCGCCGGCGACTTTCAGTGCCTGTGCGAGGCCAAAGGCGCCTTCACGGCCAAAAGCAACAAGGACTGCGACGACCAGAAGGCCCTGGTCAACCCCAGCAAGTCAGAGGCGTGCGGCAACGGCATCGACGACAACTGCAATGGCAGCCAAGACGAAGAAGACGCCGTTGGCTGCATCCCCTACTTTGAAGATCTGGACGGCGATGGCTACGGCAGCGGCGACTCGGTGTGCTTGTGCGGCCCAAGCGGTGACTACGTGACCAGCAAGGGCGGCGACTGCCAGATCAAGACCCCAGATATCCACCCCGCGGCTATGGAGGTTTGCAACGGCAAGGATGACAACTGCAAGAACGGCATTGACGAAGCCGGCGCCAAGGGCTGCACCAACTACTACGCCGACAAAGACATGGATGGCATCGGCGACGCCAACCTGTCCAAGTGCTTGTGCGCACCTGAAGACATCTATGTGACTTCGGTATCAGGTGACTGCGACGATACCAAGCCCCAAGCCAAGCCCGGTGCCGCCGAGATCTGCGACGGTGTCGACAACAACTGCAACGGCCAGACGGATGAGCAGGGCGCAAGCGGCTGCAAGAACTGGTTCATCGACAACGACGGCGACAAGTTTGGCGCCACCTCGACGCAGACGTGCCTGTGCGCCGCACTGCCCGGCTACAACTCTCAGAAGGGCGGCGACTGCAACGACAGCGACGCCGGCATCTACCCCCAGGCGACGGAATTCTGCGACGGCCAGGACAACAACTGCAACAGCGCCATAGATGAGGAGCAGGCTCTTGGCTGCAACAGCTACAGCGCCGACCTCGACAAAGACGGGTTTGGCAACGGCTTGGACAAGAAATGCCTGTGTAAACCAACCTATCCCTACACCGCCCAGAACGACGGCGACTGCAGCGATCAGGTCGCCAGCGTCAATCCCAAGGCGAGCGAAGTCTGCGACGGCATCGACAACAACTGCGATGGCCTGGCAGATCCAGCGTTTTCAGACGGTTGTTCCATGTACTACATCGACTCCGACAAAGACGGCTATGGCACCTCGCTGGCCCCTGCCAAGTGCCTGTGCAGCGCTGCCGCCCCGCATCTCGCCTCCGTGCCCGGCGACTGCAACGACGGCGATGCCGCCAGCTACCCCAAGGCGCCAGAGTTCTGCGACGGCAAGGACACCGATTGCGACGGCATTGTCGACCCCAAGAATGCCAAGGGCTGCGTGGCCTACTACGTCGATCTCGATGCCGACGGCTTTGGCATCAGCTCGATCTCGGTCTGCCAGTGCAGCGCAGAGGCGCCTTTTAGCGCCACCAAGGCCGGCGACTGCAACGACCAGGCCTCCGGTATCAACCCGGCTGCCAAAGAGTCCTGCAACTCGCTAGACGACAACTGCAATGGCCTGACCGATGACGGGGCCGCCAGCGGCACTTCCTACTACAAGGATGCCGACGGCGATGGCTTCGGCACCGGCTCTCCGCTGTCGTTCTGTGTCGCCTCAGCGCCCTATACGGCCACCAAAGGCGGGGACTGCAACGACAATTCCTCGGCCATTCGCCCCGGAGCCACCGAGATCCAGTGCAACGGCGTCGATGAAGACTGCTCTGGCTCCGACCTCTGCACCTCGACGCACCCGTGCAACAGTGCCTGCGGCAGTTCGTCCCCACAGGGCTGCTGGTGCGACTCGGCCTGCAAGACCATTGGCGACTGCTGCACCACCATTCCAGGCATCAAAGCCTACTCGTGCGCTGGCAGCACCTGCACCATCTGCAATTGACGTTCCGCAATTGACGCTCTGCCAGTGACGCAGTCCCGGTGACGCTCTGCCAGTGACGTTGCCCCCCTGTTGACAGCGCTGGCCAGCCGGGCTACACCTCCACAGCGCACTGCAACCGAATCCATCGCAGCACCAGGGGTCGATGAGCCAGTTCGAGGTCATTCGCGATGTCGGCGAGACGCTGAAGGAACTTCTCAAGGAGTCCTTCAAGTCCAACGGTTTTACGACCGTGTCGGTGTCTACCGATCGGCCCAAGAAAGACAACATCAAGAACCTGCCGATGGTCAACGCGTTTCTGTTCCACATCGGTTTTCACGGCAACTACCGCGAGCGCACCGAGTCGCTGGTCTCGACCCACGACAAGAGCGGCAACATCGTTGAGTTCTTTCGCGACGCGCCGGTCTACCTCAACGCGCACTTCTGCGTGTCGGTGTGGGGCAACTCCCCCGGCGAAGAAAACCTGCTGCTAGGGCTGGTGGTCAAGACGTTTCTAGAGAACACCATCATCACCGGAGAGGTGCTCAAGGGCGACTCATTCTACCCGGACGACAAGCTCAACATCTATCCAAACTTGACGGCCGACCACAATGACACTATGTCGTTTTGGCGTTCGATGAACGAAGAGATGCGCCCGGCTCTGTTCTACTACATACGCTTTCGCGTCGAATCCGATCGCCGCTCCTCTGAAGTCCGGCGGGTCATAGGCCGCGAAATCGCAGTTAACCGCTAGCCGTTGCGCCAGCGACCGGGCCCTGGGCGATCTGCGCGATCGACCGGCCCCTACCAGACGAGACTGCGAGCCTGCGGGCTCTCAGTCACCCAACGCGGGCCCTTGCGGGTCCGTCCACTACCTGTCGCGCTGCTCTGGGCATAGGGTCCAGGGGGTTCGCAGGCTTGCCACTGTCGCACGAAGGGGCCGCGCATTTGCAGCGGTCGGATCGGTGAAGCGGGTGGCGCCTTTGAAGAGGTGTGTTCTATGGCAACGACTTATCTGTCGCCCGGTGTCTACGTTGAAGAAGTGGATCGCGGAACAAAGCCCCTCGAGATGGTCGGCACCAGCACGGTGGCGTTCCTTGGCGAGTGCTCGGTCGGCCCCGTCAATGAGCCGATCTTCTGCACCAACTGGTCGCAGTTCACCAAGCACTTTGGTGACTTCCAGAACTCAGAGTACCTCGCCCATGCCGTCTACGGCTTCTTCAACAACGGTGGCGCTCGCGCCTACGTGCTCAACGTTGGCAACTGGGAAGAAATCGCCAAGGCCCCGCCGGCCGACGGCAAGCCCAAGCTCGCCAGCAAGGCCGCTCTCTACATCGGCACCGACAATGGCCCCGGCACCCGCACCGGTCTCAAGGCGCTAGAGGACGTGGACGACGTCAACATCGTCGCCGCTCCCGGCCAGACCGACCCGGTCATCCAGGACGCCGTCCTCTCGCACTGCGAGAACATGCGTTACCGCTTCGCGGTTCTGGACTCCCCGGAAGTCATCGAGAAGGGCGGCGTTGACAAGCTTCCCAAGCCGCGCGACTCCAAGTACGGCGCCTACTACTTCCCGTGGGTTGAAGTTTACGACCCCTTCAAGGGCAACATCTTCCAGCCGCCGTCAGGCTACATGTGCGGCGTTTACGCCCGCTCGGACAGCGAGCGCGGCGTGCACAAGGCCCCCGCCAACGAGATCGTGCGCGGCGCCATTGGCCTGAAGTACAACATCACCCGCGGCGAGCAGGACCTCCTGAACCCCAAGGGCATCAACTGCATCCGCACCTTCCCCAACCGCGGCATCCGCGTGTGGGGCGCGCGCACCATCTCGTCGGACGCCTCCTGGCGTTACGTCAACGTGCGCCGTCTGTTCAACATGGTCGAGCAGTCGATCGAGCTTGGCACCCAGTGGGTCGTGTTCGAGCCGAATGATCACCGCCTGTGGAAGCGCGTCACCCGCGACCTCGGCGCCTTCCTGCTCCGCCTGTGGCGCCAGGGCGCCCTGTTCGGCAAGACCCCGGAAGAGGCCTTCTTCGTCAAGTGCGACGACGAGACCAATCCCCCGGAAGTCATCGACGCCGGCCAGATGATCTGCGAAATCGGCATGTGCCCGGTGAAGCCCGCGGAATTTGTCATCTTCCGCATCGGCCAGATGCCGGCCGGTGGCGACGTCAGCGAGTAGTCTAGCCAGGAGCGAGAGGGAAAGCGTGTAGGGCAGGCGACTGCCCGCCCCGCCGACCTCTCCTCCCACCGCTGGGCGACTGCCTCTCCCCGCTGCGCCCGGAGTCCCCTGGACTCCGGGCGCAGCGCTTTTTGGCTCAGGCACGTCCAAAGACCCAGCAGCCCTACCCCAAGGCCCATGCCCGCGCACCGCGTGCAGCCCGGACCGAATTCGCGGCTTTGCGCAACCGCAGCCCCGCCCCCTTGCCAGCCCGCCCGGCTTGTGTGATCTTCGCCGGGTTCGCGGAGACGAGCGGCCCCAAGCAACGTGCCCCCGGCCGTGCTCCCTCGACGACCTATCGGAGAAAGTCCATGTCGTTCATGACCCAATTCGAGTTCACCCTTCCGCGCGGCTACGTCGACAAAGACGGCGTCGTCCACAAGAAGGGCGTGATGCGCCTGGCCACCGCCAAAGACGAGATCCTGCCGCTGCAGGACTACCGCGTGCAGAACAACCGCGCTTACTTGGTCATCATTCTGTTGTCGCGCGTGATCGAGCAGCTCGGCTCGCTCAAGTCGATCAACCCGTCGATCATCGAGTCGCTGTTCTCGGTCGACTTGGCGTACCTTCAGGACTTCTACCGCCGGATCAACGAAGAAGGCACGGCCATGCTCAAGGCCAAGTGCCCAGAGTGCGGTCACCAGTTCGAAGTGGACACCGGAGGTGATCTGGGGGAATCGTAAGCTACCCCCTGGAACGGCTCTACCAGGAGGTAGCGTATATCGCTTACCACTTTCATTGGTCGCTGGACGAAGTCCTGGAGATGGAGCACAAAGAGCGCCAGCTTTGGGTCAAGGAGATCTCCGAAATCAATAAGGAGATCAACAAATCGCGCAAGTGATCAGAGCCGCGCCTGCCCGTGGGGGCGCACGGCTGACAGGCCAAACCACTACTGAGCCGACACCGCCCCACAGGGGCCTGCACTCGGCCAGCAAAGGGGCACACGCATGGTGATGATGCGACCGCCGGGCGTTTTCATGGAGCGCGGCCCCGGCCAGCCCTCTCAACTCGGGCTTTTGCCGAGCGGCGTGCCGGTGTTCTTGGGCCTGGCCGAGCGGGGGCCGACGGCCTCCGCCGCCCGCATCACCAGCATTACCCAGTTTCATCAGGTCTTTGGCCGCCTGCCGGCCGAGCTGGGCACCTACCTCGCCGTCGCCATAGAGGGCTACTTCCTCAACGGTGGCCGTGAGTGCTACGTCGCCCGCATTGCCCACCTGTTTGAGCGCAACCCCCAAGACGACCGTCCGCAGTTCCGCGACACCGACCGCATGGACTTTGCGATCAAGTCGTCCGTGCGCCTCAGAGACGCCGCCAAGCTCAACACGCTGCAGGTCCAGGCCGTCTCTGAAGGCGTGTGGGGCAACGCCATCCGCGTGTCGATCAGCCACCGCCCCTCGCCGGTGCAGACCTTCATCACCATCGACGGCCAACCGGGCGATGTGTCCGCCATGGTCAAGTCGACCTACGGGTTCTCGCGCGGCACCCATGTGCGCCTTAGCGATGGCAAGCAAGAGGCCTACCGCGTCTTGACCGCCGTTGAAGGTCGGCTGCTGTACTGGTCAGAGAAAGAGCCCCTAGAGACTACGTTCTCGTCCTCGGCACCGACCATCGTCGAGCCGGTGCACTTTGACCTGACCGCAGAGACGCACAACGCCAAAGAGGTCTTTCGCGATCTCAACCTGGCCCGTCAGTCGCCGCGCTACGCCGAGCGGGTCATCAACGGCTCGTCGCAGCTGATCACCGTCACCGACCTGGGCTCGCCCTCGGCCATGCCGCTGCGCTTTCCGGCAGAGATCGCTCTGGCCGAGCTAGAGAGCGGCGCCGACGGTCTGTTCACCACTCGCCCGGAAGACTTTGTCGGCATGGACAACGGCCCGGGCCAGCGCTACGGCCTGCTGGGCGTAGCCGAGATCGAAGAAACGGACCTCATTTGCCTGCCCGACCTGCCGTGGTTTGTCCAGCGCGGCCTGTGGACCTCCAAAGACATGGAGACCGTCCAGCAGATGGCGGTGGCGATCTGCGAGACCAAGCAGGATCGCTTCTGCATTCTCGACCTGCCTCCAGAGACCACCCCCACGGGCGCCATGGTCTGGCGACGCCTGTTCGACACCTCCTACGCTGCGTTTTACTACCCCTACCTCGTGCCCATGGGCGGTCACCGCGAAGTCCCGCCCTGCGGCCACGTCGCTGGCGTCTTTGCCCGCTGCGACCACGAATTTGGCGTGTACCGCGCCCCCGCCAATGAGCCCTTTGAAGGCGTGGTGGACTTGTCTCTGATCCTGCAGCAGGGCGATCTGGCCACCTTGAACTCAGAGGGCATCAACTGCCTGCAGGTGTTTGCGCAGCGCGGCATCCGCGTGTGGGGGGCGCGCACCGCCACCGGCGACACCCAGCTCAAGCACATCAGCGTGCGCCGCACGATCCTGGCGATTGGCCGCGCGCTGAACTACGGGCTGCAGTGGGTGGTGTTTGAGCCCAACGACGAGGGCCTGTGGCACATCATCCAGCGCGACGTAAAGTTCTTCCTCGATCAGCTGTGGCGCAAGGGCTATCTGAACGGCTCCACCGCCGAAGAAGCCTACATCGTTCGCTGCGATGAAGAGCTGAATGGCGGCGAAAACGTGACCAATGGCCAGGTTCTGGTCGATGTGTGGTTGGCGCCGCACCGACCCGCCGAGTTCATTGGCGTCCGCGTCGTGCAAGAAGTGGACACCATGACCCAAGAGGGTGGGGCCTAGAAACCTCACCTCAGCCATCCAAATGGTTGGCTGAGAAAATAGACCGCGCAACTGGCACGCATCGTGCATACCATCAGGACACCGGTGAGACAAAGCGGGTCCGCCCGCCCTCTGGCTCCGGTGAAGTTCGATAGACAGGGCTCAGCGCTGACCATCCCGGCACTGACCAACTCGGCACTGACCAACTCGGCACTGACCAAC
>CAIXGW010000200.1 GCA_903919145.1 uncultured Myxococcales bacterium | reverse complement strand
GCCAATTCGGAGGCGGTGACGCAGCCGCCTTGGGCGTCGATTTCCTGGCAGACGCGGGCAACGGCTTGGCGTTTGATGTCGCGCAGGCGCGTGCCGTCGCGGCGCTGCTGCGCTTCGTCCTCGGCCAGCAGGGAGACGATGACCGGGACCATGCGGGTTTCGGTGATGCTCTTACCGTAGGAGGAGACTTCGTTTTTGGCGACGCTGATCCAGGTGGTCTGGCCTTGGCGGAGGTTGGTGGTGGCGGGGAAGAACCGATGGACCATGTCGACGATGCCCTGCACGACTGCGCGGCGCGCGCGGTCGCCGGCGAGTTGGGGAAACTCGCTGGAGAAGAAGGCCTCCAAGGCACCAGTGAACGTCTTCTGCGCTGCCGGGCCGTAGGTGGTGACCAGGTATTCCTTGGACGCCTGCTCGTTGGGCAGGCAGCGCTGGACGGCGAGGGGATCGTTCACAGCGCCCCCTTTTTCCCGTCCGACGCGCTGTCGGCGGGTTCCCCGGCGATGAGTTGGGCCAGTTCCGTGAAGCGGTAGGCGTACGCCGGTCGTTCCTTGGCCTCCTGGTACATCGTTTGATAGGTCTTCACCAAGGCCGGTGAGAGGTTGGCGGCCCTCGCGATGGCGACCTCGTCCAAGCCTTTCATGACCAGCAGCGCAACGCGTTTGAAGTCCTCCAGGTAGCGCTCAACCGCGCTCAGGCTGTGGTTGATGGCGCGGGCGACCGCGACCGGTTCTTTGCCGTCGAGCCAGTGCCGGATCGCCAAGCCTTTGTGGCTCAGCGTTGGTCCGATGTCCTGCACATACCCGCGCGTTGGCACATGAATGCCCTTGGCGCGCAGCGCTTTGATGTCTCGGCGGATCGTGCGCTCATCGCAGCACAGCAGCACGCCCAGGTCCTCTTGGGTCAGAACCCCGCCCTGCTCGCGGGCTTCTTCAGTGATCCGCATCACCTTGGACTGACGCAGCGCAACCGCGCCGTGCTCGCGGAGCACCTCCCGGTCGTGCTCGACCTCAATCACGCTCAGCGTGGTCGACACCAGCGGGCACTCGCTCAGCTTACGGCCGGGACCGGCGGTGATGTCCACGCACTGGTAGCGGACCTGTCCGTCTTTGCACGGTCGGTGGGACCCGCCCTGGAAGAAAATGTCATCAACTACGCGGGGGAGCACCTCGGCCTCCCACCGCGTCAAACCGGCACCCTCCATGGCCTGCCGGATGAGCGTTTGGTTTTGGGTTTTCAGAGTGAGGCGGACATCGCATTGCGCGCCGCGGAATTCGTTCAGGCTGATCATGGGGATCCTCTCGTGGACTGGGCGGCGTGTCGCCGCCTGGGGTTTACACCCGAGAGGATCTCCGTTGTTCGGCTGGCGACTATAGGGGCACTACACTCGGGGCGGACATGTGTCCGTATCCCAATAAAGCTGTAAACTACTGGCCGGACTCAAGCGGCGGGTAATTGTGTACCCATGTAATAATGCGGAATTTGATTGCATAAACCGCATGCTTGTTTACATGTCAGGCCATGTATAT
>CAIXGW010000199.1 GCA_903919145.1 uncultured Myxococcales bacterium | reverse complement strand
TTCCTTGTCTGCGACGACTTGGGCGCGGAGATTGGCGGCAAGGACGTGGCGGAACTCGTCTACCGGATCGCAGATGCTAGGTATAACAGCGCCTTGGCTACGGTGTGGACAAGCAACCTCGCGCCGATGGTTTTGGTGCAGAGCGGGATAGACCCGCGAACGGCGAGCCGCATCGGGGCGGGGCACCAGGTCGAGCTTGCGGGTAAGGATAGGAGGTCAAAGTGATAATCCTCGGAATTGACCCCGGCAAGGCGATCGGCCTCTGCCTGTACGACACCGACGCGAGGCGGGTTGTGGTCGCGCAGTCTGCGGAAGCTGCGACCGTGAACGACGCGCTGCACCGGTTGCTGCCCGCCTGCGACCTCGTTTGCATCGAGCGGCCCCGCGTCTACGGCATGGGCGGCAACGAGATGGCGGACACCATCGAGCAATGCGGGTGGCTGATTCGTCGCTGCGGCGGGATGCCAGTTGCTGCGACGCTGGACGGGGCAAGAGGAGCGTTCCTGTGCTGGGGCGACCGTGTGTATACCTGCGAGCGGCGCGGGGCTCTCAAGGCCCTTTCTGACGCAATCGGCTCGGACGTGCGAAAGGACGCCGGGGTGTGGGCTGCGCTTGTGACCCTGCACGGCGGGGAGCAGGCGGCAAAAAAGGGTGGCCCCCTGCACGGCGTCAGAGCCCACGAACGGGCTGCGCTTGCTGTGGCTTGGTCGCTCGGCAAGGTGCTTGGTGATAAGTGGTTGCAATCATTGCCCATGTGAGAAAGATTGACCACGGCAAAGAAAGTTGTTGACAAGGCCAGCGGTGCGCGTACACTGTGTACATGGGCGGCAGAGAGCGGCCCCGAACAGAGCCCCGGCGACGGGGATGGGAGAAGAGAAGATGAAGATGTTTGCCAAAAAGATGCCCAACGGCAAAATGGCTTACTCCTGCCACTGCCCCAAGTGCGGCATCTTGCACGTCTACGCCGAGGCTGGACCCGGCGAGATGACGAGTCCAGCCCATCCTAACTATTGGTGCAAGGACTGCGCATCCAAAGAGGTTCAAGGCTTCTAACAACCCCAGAGGGGCGCGACTCCAACGCGCAAGACGACACGGGACCGAGCCCGGAGGCAGGCGCAACCCCTGCCGGTGTCGCTACCGCCAGCCGCCCAGGTTGGCAGCCGCAGAACGCCTAAGCCGGGCAGAGCGCTCCGGCTCCCGGCGTATCGAGTCGCGGCGGCTGGCGGGACCATTTAGCCCGGAGACGGGGGACGGAGAAGGTAATGAACAGCCTGTTGAAACTGCAAAGCAAATGCACTTGGGTCAATGCCGAGTGGGACAACCTGCACTGGCACCTGTCCGTGACCTACAAGGGGCGCGGCTACTGCGAAAGTGGGCCGACCTTCGCGACGGTCGCGAAAGAAGTGCTGCGCCAAATGGACCTAGACCTGGCGACCGGGATTTGCGACGAGGGCGAGCCGTGAGCCGCCCGCCGATGGCCGCAGACAAGACGGTTGACCTGTTGCGAGCAATCGCCACCGTCAACGCAGACGCCAATAGGCCGATTCTGAAAGCAGATTGCTGGGCAGCAGTCGGCGCCTTGTGTGGAATCTCTGGAGCGTGCGCGGCGCAGAGGGCGCGAATTTACCGGCTCGGAGATGTGGTGCCGGCAAGGGGCAAGAAGGGCCATGGTCCAGCAGTTCGCTGGGGCGCATGGACGCCGAAGTAGGCTGGCTGGCGGGACAATTTAGCCCGGCGATGGGCAAGGAGGCAGAGATGGAACGAAGCACCTTGGAAAGCGACGAATTCCGCGTGGTGACGCACCGCGACGACCACGGCGGACAACTGATGGCCATTCACGACAAAGCCACCGGCCAGTCGATGGTCAGTTTCAGCAGCCCGTTGCTGCTGGCCGAACTGACCGAGGCCGAATCGGTGGCGGTGGTCGACGAGTTCGCCGAACCAGTCGGCGTTCTGTTCGCAGAGATGCGGGCGCGGCTGGATGCAATGCGGGGTGGCCAATGATCTGTGAAGGCTGCAAGTGCCGCGAGGCTAAGGTGGAAAACGTCTTCTGCCATGACTGCGACCGCGAAGACATGTGGAAAGACGTGATCTACGGC
>CAIXGW010000198.1 GCA_903919145.1 uncultured Myxococcales bacterium | reverse complement strand
GACGTGAAATTTGGCGATTGACGGGGGTGATCAGCTGGCGTAGGCTGGCCGCTGACGGCTGGGGTGGTCTTGGTCGGGGGCGGCATGGCGCTGGCGGGGTGGTTCAATGGGCGGGTACCCGGTTTGCGGACCCTATGCATGGGATGCCGAATGGGGGCGAGATGTCGAGGCACCATGCCGTGTTGATTACCCAATGTTTACAGCGCGATTTCGTCGAGCCACTGGGCCTGCACGACCCGCTACCCAACGCGCTGCACGTGGGCGCCGAGGAGTCGCTGCGGCTGGTCGGTGCGGTGGCGGAAGACGGCCCGGTCGCGCAACTGTTGCGGTGGGCGCGCAGTCAGCCGCAAGATGCTTTGGATATTCTGCACATCCGCGATACGCATGATCCGCAGGACCCCGCGCAGGCCGAGCATCTGCGGACGTTCGGCTACCACTGTCTGGCCGGCCAGCCGGGCGCGGCGCTGGTGCTTGGCCTCGATGCCGAAGGCCATGTGGGCGACAACGAACGGTTTGTCGATGCCACGGGGCTCAGCGACTTCGAAGGGACGCGGCTGCCTGCCGAATTGGCCAGGATTCAGGCGCAGTTGGGCGATCGTCCGCTGCGTATCGGTGTGGTCGGCGTGTGGACGGACGCCAAGGTCAGCTTTCTGCTCTACGACCTCAAGACGCGGCTGGGGGCGCAATTCCCGAGCGTGCGGGTAGAGTTGGCGACGTGCTCGGCGCTGACCGCGAGTAGCTCGCGCCTGCAGCACTTCAATGCGCTCGAACAGCTGCAACGCCTGCTCAACGTGACGGTTTTTGACTCGGTGGGGCAGTTTGCGCGATGGCTGGCGCAAGACGGTGCCGCGCTGCCTGTGCTCGTGTCGCCGCGCAAGGGTGGTGGTGCGAAAGTGCTTGTCGTTGAAGGGGAATCGCTGAGTGATGATGATGAAGCGATCGTGCAGCACCTGTTCCGCGGCAGCCTGTCGGTCGAATTGCACGCGCTGGGCGGCGGATTTTCGGGTGCGCGGGTATTTCGGGCGACTTCGCAGGACGCGTTTGGGCATGAGCAGGCGCCGTCCGTCGTCAAGCTGGGGCCGAACGCCTTGATCGGCAAAGAGAGAGCGGCGTTCGAGCGCGTCGAGTCGGTGCTCGGCAATGCGGCGCCGCGGGTGCGCGGTTTTGTCGATCTGGGCGCGCGGGCAGGCTTGCAGTACAGCTATGCGGCGATGGGGCGCGGCAAAATCCGCACGCTCAAGTCGCTTTTCGAGGCGGGCGCGTCCGTCGCACAAATCGTCGACGTGTTGACGACGGTGATGGACGAAATCCTCGCGCCGTTCTTCGCCGCGGCGCGTTACGAGCGGCTACCCCTGTTTGGCCATTATGGTTTTGCGCGAACGGAGGTGACAGCGTCGGGGCCGCGGCTGGTGCCTGAGCTGCGCTATGCGTCGCAAGTGCGCCAGCGGATTGAACAACTGATCGGTGGCCCCGCGGGGCCGCGGTTGCCGCTCGCAGACGGGACGAACGTCTACAATCCTGCGCGGTTTTATGAGGAGTTTCTGCCACTTGGGCAGTTTCCGCAGTCGGATGCGCACTACGTGGCGACGGTGCACGGCGACCTGAATGCCGCGAACGTGTTGGTCGATCCGCGCGACAATGTGTGGCTGATCGATTTCTTTCACACCGGGCAGGGGCACGTGTGGAAGGACTTGATCAAGCTCGAGAATGACCTGCTCTACATCTTGACCCCGCTCGACGATGAGGACGATCTGCGCGAGGCCCTGCGCATCACGGCGGCGCTTGACGCGGTCGCCGATCTGCGCGCGCCGTTGCCCGAGGTGCTGGATGGGTTGACGCGGCCGCAATTGCTCCGTGCGTGGACGGTGTTGCGGACCTTGCGTGGGATCGGTGCGCGGGTCACGGCAGAGGATCGCCACCCCTGGCAGGTCTCGCTCGGGCTGCTGCGTTACGCTGTGCATACGCTGAGTTTCGACGAATCGAGCGCGCTGCAGAAGCACTGGGCGCTGGCGGCTGCGGGGCGGCACGCGGAGGCGGTGGTGCGCCACTTGGACCGCGAACGGCCGCTGCAGCCGAGCTGGGTCGATCTGGCTGGGACGGGCCTGCCAGCAAGCGCGGGGCTGGCCGTCGTGCTGTGTCCGGGGCGCAAGGATCGCGGGCGCGACTTGCAGACGGATCTCGAAGTGCTTGGGACGCAAGGGGTAAGTGCGCTCTACGGCTTTATCACCGAGCCTGAACTGGCTGCCGTCGGTGTCAGTACGATCGCCGAGCAGGCGCGCGCGCAGGCGATCGACTATGCGCTGCTTCCCATTCCAGATCAGGGTGTTCCCACGATTGCCGAGGCGCAG
>CAIXGW010000197.1 GCA_903919145.1 uncultured Myxococcales bacterium | reverse complement strand
GTGGTGGCGCCGCGGGCCAACTGCCTGGAGCTGTTGCAAAACGCCGATGTCTTCTTGCTGCCCAGCAGCCACGAGGGCTTTGGTCTGGCGGCCTTGGAGGCGATGGCCTGTGCGACACCGGTGGTGGCGACGGCCGTGGGCGGCCTGCCAGAGGTCCTGCGCCACCAGCAGACCGGGCTGCTGGTGCCGCTGGACGACGCCGAGGCGCTGCGCCGCGCCGTGCTGCAGCTGCTGCTCAACCCCGCGCAGGCTCTGGCGATGGGCCAGGCTGGCCGCGAGGACGCCGTGCGGCGGTTTGGCCGCGAGGCCGGGCTGCAGCGGTGGCTGGCGGTCTATGCGCGGCTGCCGCTGCTGCGCTGACCTGGGCGTGGGGCTACAGCTGTTACTTCTTCTTCCACTCTTTCAAGGCCTTCTCGATGGTGTCCTTGTAGTAGAAGTTGGGATCCTTGGCGCCCAGGTCAAACGCTTTCTGGGCCAGATCGGTCGCCTCAGCCAGCTTGCCCATCCGCTGCAAAATCTGGGCCTTGATCCAGGTGTTGAGCCAGGCGGCCTCTAGCAGCAGCGACTTGTCGACCAGCGCCAGCGCGCCGGGCTGGTCTTTGGCCGTCTCGCTCAGGTAGCGGGCCGCGCTGGCCAGGGGCCGCCAGGCATTCTTGGAGGCGGCCTCGATGTTGGCCTTGGCGTGAGCGGCGGTGTCTACTGAAATTGCCACGGAAATACGCAGCTTCTCCCACTCCAGGTCCAGGCGCGTCCCGTCGTCGGTGGTGTCAGAGAACAGGTAGGTCAGGCGCTCGCGCGGGGCAATTGCCTCGGTCTTGGCTGCGGCGCGCAGGACATCGTTCTTGGCGTCGTAGGGCTTGGCGCCCGACCACATCGCCAGGTCGGTGTTGAGAATCAGCGTCCAGCCCTTCTGGGTCGGCAAGGCCACCAGCGCATAGGTGCCCGCCTTGACCGCCTGGCCGCCAAAGGTGGCGTCTTTGCCAAAGGTGATCTTGGTAGCGGCGTTGGCACCGGCGCGCCACACCTGGTCCCAGGGCACCAGATCTCCCCAGATCTTGCGGCCTTTGGCCGACGGACTCGAGTACTCCAGGCTGATATCGGTCACGCCGACGCGCTGGGCCACCTTGGCGGCGGGGCTGGGCGACGGCAGCTCCAGGGCCTGCTGGGCAAAGGCAGGGGCGGCGGCCGCGACGCCGGCAAGCAGCATGGGCAACGCGGTGAGGGTCGAAAACAAGTTCAAGCGCATAGGTAATTTCTCCCAGAGTTGGCAAGCAAGTAGGACTGTTGGCACAGGTAGTTCAGACGATTCGGCAGGCCTCGTCAAAACGCAGACGGTCGCCGCGCGGGTAAACTTTGGCGGGATCGCCGTAGCCCAGGTTGACCAGGAAGCACGACTTCCAGGCACCGTCGCCAAAAAACTCAGCGTCTACAGCAGCATTGTTGAAGCCGCCCATCGGGCCGCAGTCTAGCCCAACAGCGCGGGCAGCGACAATCAGGTAGGCGCCTTGCAGGGTGGCGCTTTGCAGCGCAGTGGCGTGCCGCTCGGCCTCGGGCTTGGCGGCGGTGACGTCTCGCATGGCGGGAACAGCCGGAAACAGCCTTGGAAAATACTCATAGAAAGCAGTGTCAAACGCCACAATGGCGGTCACCGGGGCCGCCATGGTCTTGGCGACATTGCCGGGGGCCAGCGCTGGCTTGAGGCGCGCCTTGGCTTCTGCCGACTGCACAAACACCACGCGCATCGGCTGCGAATTGGCCGCGGTGGGTGCCATCTTGGCCAGATCGTACAGCTGGTGCAGCAGCTCGGTGGGCACGGGGCGGTCCTGCCAGCCCTGCTGGGTGCGGGCGGTCAGAAACAGTTGGTCCAGGGCGCGGGCGTCCAGGGGTGGGGTCGGCGGGTGGAGGGTCACTGGGTCTCCTGGCAGGCAGGCCTGCAGAGGTCGTTGAGGAGGCACAAGGTGAGGTGCCCGGCGCCTGCCGTCAAGGCAAGGGGCAAGAGAACATTGCGCTGCCTGCTGTTTTCGCTTTGGCCTGTCTGCCGTAGACTACCGCCGCGGCGGCCCTGCCCCTGTGGCTGCGGTCGCTGCTGATCCCCCAGCTTCCTTTGGAGCAGCCCATGGCGCCAGCAGACTCGCAGCTCACCCCCGATTCCGGCCCTGTGGCCGCCCCTGCCTCCGGCCCCAAGCTGCCCAGCCACGCGCGGGTGGTCGTGGTGGGCGGCGGCATCATCGGCACTTCGGTCGCCTATCACCTGGCCCACATGGGCTGCAAAGACGTGGTGCTGCTAGAGCGCGATCAGCTGACCTCGGGCACGACCTGGCACGCCGCCGGGCTGATGGTCACTTTTGGCTCCACGTCAGAGACCTCGACAGAGATGCGCAAGTACACCAGGGACTTGTATGCGCGCCTCGAGGCCGAGACGGGCCAGGCCACCGGTTTTAAGCCCGTGGGGTTCATTGAGGTTGCTGGCGACGCCGACCGCTTGGAAGAGTACCGCCGCGTCAGCGCCTTTAACCGCTACTGTGGCGTCGACGTTCAAGAAATCTCTCCCGCCGAAGTCAAGCAGCTGTTTCCCCTGGCCAAGGTGAGCGACATCCTCGCCGGCTTCTACGTCAAAGAAGACGGGCGGGTCAACCCGGTCGACGTGACCATGGCCCTGGGCAAGGGTGCGAAACTGCAGGGTGTCCGCATCTTTGAAGGGGTTGCCGCCACCGGAGTGACCCAGGCCAAGGGCCGCGTGACCGGCGTCCAGACCGCCCACGGCGACATCCAGTGCGAGGTGGTGGTCAACTGCTGCGGCATGTGGGCCCGCCAGTTTGGCGACTTGGCCGGGGTCAACATCCCGTTGCAGTCGGCCGAGCACTACTACCTGATCACAGAGAAGATGGCCGGCATCTCTAACCAATGGCCGATCCTGGAAGATCCCTCGAGCTACGGCTACTACCGCGAGGAAGTCGGCGGCCTGATGGTCGGCCTGTTTGAGCCCAAGTGCGCGCCGTGGAAGATCGAAGGCGTGCCGCAGAACTTCAGTTTTGGCGAGATTACCCCCGATTGGGACCGCATGGGCCCCTACCTGGAGAAGGCGATGGCGCGGGTGCCGGCCTCGCTCAACGCCGGCATCAAGAAGTTCTTCTGCGGTCCAGAGAGCTTTACCCCCGACTTGCGGCCGATTGTCGGCGAGGCACCCGAGCTCAAAAACTACTTTGTTGCGGCGGGGTTGAACTCGATTGGCATCCTGACCGGCGGCGGCATGGGGCGGCTGCTGGCCAACTGGATCCTGCGCGGCGACCCAGAGGCCGACATCACCGGCATGAACATCGACCGCCTGCACCGCTACCAAGCCAACCCCGCCTATCGCCGCACCCGCACGGTAGAAATGCTGGGGATGGTCTACCGCTGCCACTACCCCTACCAGTCGCCGCAGACGGCCCGGGGCTGCAAGCAGTCGCCACTGCACAGCCGCTTGGCCAGCCAGGGCGCCTACTTCAAGGATGTCAGCGGCTGGGAGAGCGCGGATTGGTATGCGGGCCCGGGCGTCCAGGCCAAGGTCGACCGCCAGTCTTGGGGTCGCGAGCCGTGGTTTGCCACCTGGCAGGCAGAACACAACGCCGCGCGCAACGACGTGATCCTGATGGACATGTCTTTCATGAGCAAGTTCAAGGTCGAAGGCCGCGGCGCCGGCAAGCTGCTCAACTGGCTGTCTACCAACGATGTAGATGGCGCGACGGACCAGATCACCTACACCCAGTGGCTGAACGAGCGCGGCAAGCTGGAGGCCGACCTGACCGTCACCAAGCTGGGAGACGAGCAATTCCTGGTGGTCGCCACCGACACGATGCACCGCCACACAGAGACCTGGATGAAGCGCCACATAGGCGACCAGCACGTTTTTGTCCAAGACGTGACCGGCGCCTATGCGCAGATCAATGTCCAGGGCCCCAAGTCACGGCAGCTCTTGCAGAAGCTTACGACCGCCGATCTCTCGAACGAGGCGTTTCCCTTCCGCACCGCCCGCGAGATCGACCTGGGGTTTGCCCGAGCGCTGTGCGTGCGCATCACCTACCTGGGCGAGCTGGGCTTTGAGCTGTACGTGCCGGCCGAGCAGGCGGTCCACGTCTACGACCAGCTGCTGGCGATTGGCCCGCAATTTGGCTTGCGCCATGCAGGTCTCAAGGCTCTGGGCAGCCTGCGGATGGAGAAGGGCTATCGCGACTACGGCCACGACTTGGACAACACCGACGATTCGCTGGAGACCGGCCTGGGGTTCTGCTTGGATTTCGCCAAGGCCGGCGGGTTCTTGGGGCGAGAGGCCATCCTGGCCAAGAAGCAGCTGGGCGTACCCAAGCGGCGGTTGGTGCAGGTGCAGGTGCTGGACCCCGAGCCGCTGCTGTTTCACGCCGAGGTGCTGTGGTGCAACGGCCAGCGGGCGGGGTACGTGCGCTCGGCGTCTTACGGCTGGACGCTGGGCGGCGCGGTCGGGCTGGCGATGGTCGAAGGCGTGGAGCCCGCCCAGGGTGGGGCGCTGGACCAGAAGTGGATCAACGGCCAGACCTGGGAGGTCGAGATTTCAGAGCGGCGCTATCCGGTCCGGGTGTCGCTGCGGCCTCTGTATGACCCGGAGATGGCCAAGATCCGCAGCTGAGCAGTTCTTGGTGGGTACGCTCTCTGTTGGATGAGCCGCCGCAGTCGCCCCTGACTGCCCGCTGGTCGCGCCGGTGGACCGCAGTCCTGTGAACCGGTAGAGTGCAGGCAAGCACAACGAAAGGGCAACCCATGACCATCAGCCGCTGGATCGCGTTTACATTGGCAGCATCAGCGGTTCTGAGTGCTTGCGATGAGGCGCAGCCCAAGGCCAAGCTGGCAACGGCAGACGTGACGGCCGCCGATACTGCCGACACATCGGTTGACACTGGCGGCGACCAAGCGACAGCTGAAGATCTGGCGAGGGGGCCAGAGGTGGCTGACGTGCCAGAAGAGGTGGCCACTGCCGATGGCGCACAAGGTCAGGATATTCAAGGCGAAGATGGCGACAGCGCGGTCGCCGAAGCGACAGACACAGTCACAGCCACGGACACAGCC
>CAIXGW010000196.1 GCA_903919145.1 uncultured Myxococcales bacterium | reverse complement strand
TTCTGGTAGTTGGTGTCGTCCTGCAGGCCAAAGTAGCGAAAGGGCGCCAGACGCCCAGAGGCGATGCCCACGCCGATGTCGGCGCGAAAGGCCACGTGGTCGTCAAACAGGGCCTGGACGTCGGCCTGGTCGGTGCGGTCGGGCGTAGCGGTGAGGCCGAGGACAAACGCCGCGCGCAGCTCGGCCAGGACGCGCCGATAGCTGTCGGCCGTGGCGTGGTGGACTTCATCGACCACGGCGTAGTCAAAGCGCTCGGCCTGGAGCAGCGCCAGCGAGCTGGGCCGGCAGAGCTTTTGCACCGAGGCAAACACCATCTGCGCGCCCAGGTTGTTCTGGGACCCCGCATAGAAGCCTTGGCTCGCCTCGGGAAAAGCCCGCCGCAGGGTCCGGGCGGCCTGGCGCAGCAGCTCGTCTCGGTGGGCCAGAAACAGGATGCGCGGCGCCCGACCCAGCTCAGCGGCCAGCTGCAGGGCATCAAACGCCGCCAGCCAGGTCTTGCCCAGGCCCGTGGCCATCACCACCAGCGTGCGCCCGCGGCCTCTCTGCCGGGCCTCTGCCAGCTCGGCCAGCGCCTGGGTCTGGATCGGGTGCGGGTGCGGTGGCGATTCCAGCGGTTCGTCAGGCAGCTCCGCGGGCTCCGCCAGGTAGGGCGCCGGCCGGTCGCGGTAGCCGTCCAAAAACGCCTGGTCCAGCGGCCGGGCCCACTGCCACCAGTGCTCAAAGGCCTCGGCCACCCGGGCATGGCCGTCGCGGTCGCGCTCGCGGTCGATGCGCAGGTTCCACTCCACGCCGTCAAACAGGGCCGCGCGCGAGACGTTGCTGGAGCCGACAAAGGCCACCGCAAAATCGCGGCCTTCAAAGCACCACGCCTTGGGGTGAAAGGACCGCGACGCCGTGGTCAGCCTGGCCGTCTCGACGATGCGCACCTCTGGCGTCAGCGCATTTGGGGCCGGATGCTCGCGCGCCGTCCACGCCAGCAGGGCTTCCAGCGCCGTCCGCTGGGTGATGTTCAGGTAGTCGCCGGTCATCAGCCGCACCCGCGCGCCCCGGTCGGCGGCGGCCAGGACCAGCGGCTCCAGCTCCTCGACGCCGCGGTGCTGCGAGAAGGCGGCCAGAATCGCCACGTCCGTGGCCTTGGCGAACAGCGGCAGCAGGTGCTGATAGAAGGGGTCCTCGGCGCCCCCGGTCGCCAGCGCCTCTGCCCGCGCGCCAGCAGGCTTGAACTCCTTGGCCAGGTAATTCCCCTTCCCCGGCATCAGGTGCCGCACCCCGCCGCGAGGGTCCGCCACATCGCCGCTGTACCGCGGAATCAGGTGCACGTGCAAGTGCATCACCGTCTGCCCGGCCGCCACTCCCGCATTGATACCGATGTTGTACCCGTCAGGCCGCAGCTCGGCGTCGAGCCGGGCCTTCACCTCATCAACCAGCTCCAGAATCGCCAGTTGCTCCTCGCGCGTGGCGTCAAACCACGTCGGCACCAACCGCTTGGTAATCACCAGCGTATGCCCCGGCGACACGGCAAACCCATCGCGAATCGCAAACGCCAGCGCGTTTGCCGCCACATGGTCAGCCTCGGGGCGCTGCAGAAACACCGACATGGGACCCTCTGAGCGGAAGCAGGCCGCGACAGTAGCCCATCGCCGGGGCGATGAGAAGGGGCGGGGGACGGGCGGCAAATCCAAGGGATTTGCTTACCTGCACGGGCGTGAACCGGGCGGGCCAGAGACCCGCCCCAACCCGGGCCAGCGGACCTCGCCCACCACCAGCCGCAACCCAGCCTCGCGAAGGCGAGGCTTTGCTGTTGT
>CAIXGW010000195.1 GCA_903919145.1 uncultured Myxococcales bacterium | reverse complement strand
CCCCGCCGCCGCGCCGGCAGCCAGGGTCCGGCCGGCGGCCGCTGCGGCGCCCCAGCCCTCAGAATTCGCCATGCCGCCGGAGGCGCCGATCCGCGCCCCGGCGCCGCCCAAGCCAGCGGAGCCAGCGGCCGACAAGCCAGCTGACAAGAACCGTCAAAATCCAGAGGAAAGCCAGGCTCCGGCGCCCAAGCCAGCCAAGCCGGCCCCCGAGAAAGCGCCAGAGAAGCCGATGGCGCTGGACTGACGCGGCGCCTGCCGGTCAGAACCGCAGGGTCAGCAGCACGCCGCGGCCCTGGACATCGGGCAGCACCGCCACTTTGCTGGCTGGCGCCTTGGCCAGCAGCACTGCCCCGGCGATGCCGGCCAAGGCGCCGCCACCCACCAGGCCCCAGCCGATGTACTTGCCCGTGTTGATCGCATTTTGCCTGGCCAGGGCGTCGGCGTGGCTGATGCCGACAATGGCGCCGCTGGCGTCGCGCTGACCCAGGCGGGTGTCCAGCTCGGTTTGATCCGCCGCAGCGCTGCCCAGCAGCAGGCCGCCGCCCACGGCCACCACGCCGCCCGTCAACAAAATCCCCAGCCCCAGCGCACTGGAAGGGCCGGTCGACGGCGGCGCTGCCTTGGCGGCTGGCGCTGGTTTGCGCAGGCTGCGGATCTCTGCCAGATGCAAGCGCGCTTTGGCGATTTCCGCTTGATCTGGCGGCGCTTTGTCCAGGTACAGAGAGTACATCCTCTCGGCCGCCTCAAGGTGGGCAGCTCGCTCGGCGGCGCGCGCGGCGTTGTACAGGTACAGGGCCTCGGCGGGCCACAGCCGCCACGCGTCGGCGTAGAGCCGCTCTGCCTCGGCATAGCGCCCCGCCAGGTAGGCGTCCAGTGCGCGCTTGGAAAGCTCAAGGGCGGCGCGGCGCGGGTCGGAATCGGCTGGCGATTCATTCAGTTGTTCGGCCCACACGGGTCGCACAGCCACGGGCTGCAGCAGCGCCAGGGCCAAACCGCCGGCCAGCAGCGCGGGCCTGCCGCAGCCCCGCCCTGGCTGGCGCATCCCTGAGCAAAGCTTCGTTGACACCTGGTCGCCCCTCATTGGCACCCGCTTGCTGTGCACAGTTGCCCGGCACCGCAGGCGCTGCCCGCTTGCAGAGCTGGGTGGCTGCAGCCGGCGCTGGGGTCGCAGTCATCCAGGGTGCAGGGCAAGGCGTCCTGGCAGTCGCTGGCGAGCTTGTCTTTGCACAGGCCGGCAGCGGCGCAAGAGCTGTGGCCCCACGCATTGACGCGCAAGTACCAGGTATTGAGGCCGCCAGAGGCCCAGCGCCGGCCGCCGAGCCACAGCCCGCCGTCTGCTGGGGCGGCGATGGCACTGAACCACTCATTGCCGTTGCTGCCAAAGTGTTTGTTCCACATGCGGTTGCCCCAGGCGTCGTAGCGCAGCAGCCAGCCGTCGATGCCTCCCAAAGAGCCGGGGTTGGACGACGAGCTGTCTCCGGCCACTGCCCAGCCGCCGTCGGCCAGGACGCTGACGGCGCGACCCGTCTCTGCCTGGTTGCCGGTGACCACGTCTTTCCACAGCTGGTTGCCCTCGGCGTCGGTCCGCGCGACCCACAGCTCTGGATTGCCGTTGGCGCTGGCCTCGCCCGTCAAGATCAAGCCGCCGTCTGGCAGCGCTGCCACGGCGGTAGCATAGTCGTGCTCGCCCATGTGATAGGTCTTGCTGATGAGCGGCTTGCCATCTCCCTGGACGATCAGCAGCCAAGCATCGCTGCCCTGCTTGGCGCTTGAGCTGTTCTCTCCCACGGCGGCGAAGTTGCCGTTGGGCAGGGCGATGACGGCAGCCAGCGTGTCGATCGACGTGCCGCCGTAGTTCTGTTGCCACAGCAATTGGCCCTTTGCATCCACCCGCACCAGCCAGCCCTCTTCCTGGCCATTGCCCAGCGAGCGGGTGCTTCCGGCCATCACCCACCCCCCCGGGGCCGCGGCAATGCCCAAGAATTCGTCATTGCTTGCGCCACCGTAGTGCTGGTCCAGGCCGGCTTTGCCGCTGCTGTCGAGGTGGACCAGCCAGCCATCGTCCAGGCCGTTGGTCGGGCTGCGGGTGCTGCCCACCGCGACCGCGCCGTTCGCCGCCGCCGCGCCGCCGCGGAAGCGGTCCATGTCGGCGCCGCCCAGCTCTTTGGCCCACACCACGCCGCCTGCGGGGCTGACGCGCACCGCCAGTGCATTGGAGCTGCTGCCGCCGTTGCCGTTGCCGCCGAGCAGCAGCACTCCGCCGTCGGCTGTAGCAACCATCGCATAGGCGCCCTCATCGCCGCCGTTGTCGTGGTCCTTGGCAAACAATTCCAGGCCGCTAGAACACGGCTTCTTGGCAGCTGTGGTATCGGCGGCGGCCCCATCGGTGCTGGCGACATCGGTGCTGGCGACATCCGTGCTGGTGCTGTCACCGCTGGCTTGATCGGCGGCTGGCAAGTCGGCCCCAGCTTGATCCTGGCCCGCCCCGTCCGGCCCCCCCCCCGTCCTGGCCCACCCCGTCCTGGCCATTGGGGTCTGTCTTGACCAGATCGCTGGCGAATTGACTGGCTGCGGGCGGCGCCGCAGGGCAGCCCAACAGGCCGGTCAGAAGCAGCAATGGCAGGGGAAAGCGGCGCATGGCAACTTGCAAGGATGCGCTCGAAGCGCAATCAAGGCAACCAACAGCCCGCAGGGCCAGGCTCGGCAGCCTTGCGCGCCAGGCCGTAGCCGCGCTTGTGGGGGCAGCTTTACCCTTGCACCAGAGGCAGTCCGGGCGTCAGCTGTAAGCTCACCCAGCCACCGGTGACGTTGACCACCTCGGCAAAGCCGCTCTCTTTGAGCGTGCGCGTCGCCAAGTGGCCGCGAAAGCCGCTGCGGCAATAGACGGCGACGGGCCGATCGCGCGGCAGCTCGTCCAGGCGGGCCCGCAAGTCGTCCACCGGGATGTGAAGATCCCCCTGCAGGTGGCCATGTTGGCGTTCGCGCGTGCTGCGCACATCCAGCACCAGCGGCGGATGGTCACCGCGCAGCGCCGTGCCCAGGTCGGTGCCGGTGATCAGGGGCGCGAAGCCGCGCAAGTCGTTACCTGCGATGAAAGCCGCCAGGTTGACCGGATCGTTGGCCGAAGAGTAGGGCGGCGCGTAGGCCAGATCGAGCTCTGCCAGGTCGTCCACCGTCATCTGGCCGTGCAGGGCGGTGGCAAGCACATCGATGCGCTTTTCGACGCCGGCATGGCCAAAAGCCTGGCCTCCCAGCAGCCTGCCGCTGCCACGCTCGTACACCAGCTTGAGCGTCAGCTCTTTGCCGCCCGGGTAGTAGCCGGCGTGGTGCTCCTTGTGAAGGACGGCGACGCCCACGTCAAACCCGCTGTCGCGCGCCTGCTTCTCAGACAGGCCGGTCATGGCCGCTGTGGCCTCAAAGACCTTGACCACACTGGTGCCCAGGGCGCCGCGGTAGCTCATCGCCCCGCCCAGCGCGTTGGTGGCGGCGATGCGGCCCTGGCGGTTGGCCGGCCCCGCCAAGGGCACCCGGACCTTGCGCCCAGAAACGCGCTGCAGCACCTCGATCATGTCTCCGGCCGCATAGATGTCGGCATCGGAGGTCTGCAGAAAATCATCAACCTGTAGGCCTCCCGAAGGCCCAAGCTGTAGCCCCGCCTGCTTGACCAGCGCCAGCTCTGGGCGCACACCCACCGAAAACAGCACCAATTCGGCGGGCAACACCGTGCCGTCGCTGAGTTCTACGCTGCGGGTGGCTGCGTCAATGGCCTTGACCCCCACGCCGGTCAGCACGTTCACGCTGTGGTGCCGCAGCTCAGCCGCGACCTGCTGGCCGAACTCCGGGTCCATCAACGCCATGACCTGGGGCTGTAGCTCCACCACGGTTGTGGCAATCCCTCGCTTGGCAAAAGCTTCGGCCATTTCCAGGCCAATAAATCCGCCGCCGGCTACCACCGCCTGCTTGGGCTGGTGCTCGCGGATGAAGTCGTCCAGCCGGTCCATGTCGGGCACCGTCCACAGCTTGAACACGTGCGGCGCATCCATCCCTGGCAGGGGCGGCATGATCGGCGAGCCGCCCTGGGCGAGGATCAGCTTGTCATAGGGCAGCCAGCGCTGGCCCGCCGGACTCTGCACCAGCACTTGGTGGCCGGCGCGGTCGATCTGCAGTGCTTCGGTGTGCAGCTGAACGTCAATGCGATAACGCTGGTCGAAGCCCTCTGGAGTTTGGAGCAACAGCTTAGAACGATTGGTGATGTCGCCACTGACAAAATAGGGCAGCCCGCAGTTGGCATAGCTGACGTAGGGGCCTCGCTCGACAATGGTGATCTGCGCCGCCTCGCTCAAGCGCCGCGCCCGGGCTGCTGCCGTCGCGCCACCTGCAACACCGCCAATCACAAGAATGTTTTTGCCAATCATCGCTCAAGCCCTCCGCCGCGTGGCAACATCGCCCGCCAGCTGTTCTGCCAGTTTTGGAGCCTTTGCGACCCAAAAGGGTCCGGCGCGGCCCGAGGTGACAATTAGTGTCAGCCGGTGACGTTTCGTGTCGCAGCGAGCGGTGGGATGCCAGGCGACAATAACCGGCTCATTCAAATCATTCTAGCTAGTTGCAAGAATCGGTGGCCGGTCTGAGGCAGTTGGCATTGTCCATGCAATAGCAGAGTACGTGCTTGGGAGGTGGCCGACTGCTGGTCTCCCACCCGGCACCTACCTTCCCGTTTGTCGCCGCAGGCCAGAGGGCTCAAAGCGTCAAGATTCAACAGTCCTGAGCAGTTTGGAAAAGACTGGGCCGGGCAGTTGCGAAAGGACAGGGCTGGGCGGGTTGGAAAAGTGCAGAAGGTGCCAGCAGGGGCCGGCGGCAAGGGCCGTGGTGGCTTCCAGTGACGGCTGAAAGACAGACTGGAGAAAGTCGGCTGGAGCGCTGCTCGCGGCCACGGAGGAAGAGATGCTCAAGAATTTCCGCAATACCAAGGGTTTCACCCTGATCGAGCTGATGATCGTGGTCGCGATCATCGCGATTCTGGCCGTGGTGGCCGTCCCCCAGTTCACCAAGTACATGCGCTCGGCCAAGGCTGCCGAAGCCAACGAGATGCTCGACCTGGTCAAGAAGGGCTCGGCTTCGTACTACTCCGCT
>CAIXGW010000194.1 GCA_903919145.1 uncultured Myxococcales bacterium | reverse complement strand
TGGGGCCTCTGGGTGGGGCTGCAGGCTCTTTGACAGTTGGCACGTGTCAACTGTCAGAAAGCTCGCAGCCGTGGCGGACGGCCGCGCAGGATTGCGCGGGCTTTAGCGTAAAGCTGGGTTGGAGGGAAGGCAAGCGGGGCTTGGCGCAGGGGTTGACGGGCGCTGGCCTGCGCCTGGCCCGTTGACGGTGGGGCGGCGAGCGTGCAGGCTTGCCACGAACTTTGGCTCAGGGTGCCCGCGATGGAGTCGCCGTTTCTGCCCATGCCTGTCGACCGGGTGGTTGCTGAGAATGCGCTGGCGTTTGCGATTCGCGACGGCTTTCCGGTGTCGCCGGGGCATACGGTGATGGTGGCGCAGGGCCGCCGCTAGAATCTACTGCCTTGTTTGGGCGCATCGCCGAAGCGGCGACCAGGCTGCGACCGGCGAGGCGCCGGCGGCGTCGCACGCCGTCCTTCGGATTCGCATCCTTCGCGCGGGTTGGGGCAGGGGCGAGGCGCTGACCTAGCCGAGAGCGTTTCCATCATCACAGCAGTCATGGCCGCCGCGGCCAGGCCGCGGATCCGCTGGGTACAGCTTGCCCGCAACGCCCGGTCGGCCTATGCTGGCTGTGTTGTTCGCTCGTTGCGCAAAGAGATTGCCATGCCTAAACGCCCATTGCCCCCTTCGCCCGGCCGTGATTGCATGGCCCCCGACACCGAGCCCACAGATGCTGAACTTGCCGAGGTCATGCGCGAAGCCGCCGAGTTGACCCGCGAGAGAAAGCGCCAGGGCGAGGCGTGGTTAGCCAGCCAAATTGAGTTAGCTCTGGCTGCGGCCCTGCAGCGCGCAGTCCGCTCGTGACCGCGTCCGAACAGCCGAGACTCCTCATGGTCGCCGGCCCAAATGGCGCGGGCAAAACAACCGTCACCGAGCGCGGCCTTGCCCACACGTGGTTCGCGGGATGCGAGTACATCAACCCAGACCTCATCGCCCGTGATGAGTTTGGCAGTTGGAATGATCCAGCGGCAGTGCTGAAAGCGGCGCAGTTGGCCGAGCGGCGACGGTGGGCCTGCCTCGACGCGGGCCGCAGCGTTGCCTTGGAAAGCGTGTTTTCGGCGCCGGATAAGCCAGAATACCTGCGTGAAGCCAAGCGCCGGGGCTATTTCTGCCGCCTATTCTACGTGGGGACCGCTTCGCCAACCATCAACGCCGCGCGTGTCGCCCGCCGCGTCATGGAGGGCGGCCACGACGTGCCGATTGCCAAAATCGTTTCGCGGTACGCCAATTCCCTGGCGCAATGCGCCGCAGTTGCGGGCGAGGTAGACCGGCTCTACCTGTACGACAACTCGGTGGACGACGAGCAACCGCGGCTGGTACTGCGTGTCGTCGAGGGGCGCGTTGTCAAGACGTACGGCGACGTTCCGGCTTGGGCTAAAACCGCCATCGGTCAGCTGCGCTGACTGGGCAGCTTGTTGTCTTTCGCTTGGCGAAATGTCTAGTGGGGCACGAAGTGGCAACGGCAGGGCGGACTACCGCGCAGACTGCGACCCAGGTGTAGGGCCAAGTGTAGGGCTGTGTGACCAGCGGGTTGGGGGCGGTGGGCGCGTCGCCGAAGCGGCGACCAGGCTGCGACCGGCGAGGCGCCGGCGGCGTCGCACGCCGCCCTTCGGGTTCGCATCCTTCGCGCGGCGGGTCAGGCGTCGTCGCCAAACCAACCTTCTGCGGCGCAAAGGTCATCTAGCTCCCGGCTCAACTTCGGCAGTTCTTCAGTTAGCACCTGCGCCAACACCGCTGGATCGACCCCAAAGTAGTCGTGCACCAACACATCGCGCAACCCGGCCATTGCTCGCCACGGGATGTGCGAATAGCGCCCTCGCAGCTCATCCGGCACGCGTTTGGCAGCCTCGCCAAGCACCGCCAAGCACCGCTCAATAGCGCGGAGGCGCATCTTCTCCAGGTTGGGATCGTCCGCGCGGTAGACCGCTGCAAACGCCAGCGCCTCTGAACACGCTTGTCGCATGTCCAAGACCGCATCGCGCTGATTACGCCACACGAATAGCCTCGTGTTCAACCCGCCGCTGCAAGCGCGGCCGTTGCGAGAGCGCGCCTGGCGTGGTCACGTCAACCTTGCGCCCGACCGCGAGCTCAAGCGCGTCTGCAATGGCCACCAGTCGGCGCAGTTCTGGCGCGCTGCCCAGGTGGACAACGACATCCAAGTCGCTCTGGGGTGTTTCGGACCCGCGCGCCACAGAGCCAAACACATCCAGGTGCTCTACACCAAGCTCGCGCAATTCTGGCAAGATTCGCTGGATAGCATCGAAGATACTCTGGTTCATAGGTGCTTGCCCGAGGCGACTTTGCCGCGCCATTCTATTCTGGCAGCGGGGCCGGGCACTGTCCAGACGGCCGATGCGGCGACCAGGCTGCGACCGGCGAGGCGCCGGCGGCGTCGCACGCCGCCCTTCGGGTTCGCATCCTGCGCGCGGAGGGGGCCCGCCGGCTAAAGCCACGGGCGACAACAGAAAGGCCTCGCCTTCGTGAGGCTGGCTTGCGGCTGGTGGTGGGCCGGATCCGCTGGCCCGGGTTGGGGCGGGTCTCTGGCCCGCCCGGTTGACGCCCGTGCAGGTAGGCAAATCCCTTGGATTTGCCGCCCGTCCCGGCCGGGGCAGGCCGTTGGCCTGCGACCAACGGGACTTTTGCCAGACCAATCCGCCGAATTGGCCACCCCGGCTGGACCGATTGGCCTGCACCTACAGCCGCAAAACCGTTACCGTCCGCCCGCTCGGCGTCTGAACCTCGGCAAACTCGCCGCGCGTTTCCCAGTCGTCGCCGCTGGGCGCTGCCGAGCGCGCATCGAACAGCAACAGCGTCCCGGTCGCCAGGCCCAGGCGCTGCAAGTAGCCGTCGATCTGGGTCAGGCCCAGCACCAGCGGGTCTTTCTGACCGTCGCGCCAGACCTTGAGCTCCAGGGCGTGGCGGTCTTCGCCGGTCGGCAGCCCCGCCGCATCGACGCCGGTAAACCAGCGGACCATCAGGTCCAGGCGCTTGCGACCCAGGCCGTACTCGCGGTCGATGTAGCCGCCGCCGTTGACCAGCCGCTGCAAAAAGGCCATGACCACGAGTTGATGGGCGAACTCAGGCCACTGCTGCTGGCGGACCATCCACTCGCCGTGCTGCCGCCAGAAATCCACAAAAGTTTCCAGCAGGCCGCGCATGTCGAGCCGCCCGTCTGGCAGCCCCCACTTGCGCCGGGCGGCCATGCGATCGGTGTGCGGCATGCTGTAGTCGGTGGCGACGGCCAATTCGCGCGGCAGCACCTCGCGGTAGATGGGGTTGGCGATCTCCATGCCTCCGCGGCCTTTGCGCAGCAACCCCAGGTCCACGCAGTAGTCCACGTCGCGCGGATTCGCCGCCTCCGCCGCCTCACCGCTGAGCATGGGAGCAATGACACTGCGCACCCGCGGCTCGTTGAGCTTGTCTGCCAAGCTGTCCAAGTGAGTGCTGCGGCTGAGGATCAGCAATTCCTTGGCCCGGGCGATGTGGGCGGCCTCAATGCGGCCGGTGACCTTGATCTCGTTGACCACTTGGTCGGCCAGCGCATTGACCAGCCAAGGCTGGCCCTGGGTGACCTCAAAGGCGAGTTCGAGCGCTTCGGGAGCGAATTCCTGCCCCGTTTCCGCCGTGTGCTGGCCGTACAAAGCGGCCACGTCAGAGGCCGTGAAGCCCGCCATCGTCATCGACTTGGCCTTGACGTTAAACGGCGAGGCGGTGCCGAGGTGTGGCGAACCCCCTGCGGCGACTTTGTAATCGCGCACGTCGCGCAGGCCAATCAGCGCCACGGTCGACGGCGCGCCCCGCGGCCGGTTGGGGAACAGCCCGCGCAGCTGGCGCAACACCGAAATCAGCGCGTCGTTCTGCAGGGCGTCGATCTCATCGAGCAGCAGCACCACCGGGCGCGGGCAGCGCTCGCACCACGAGTTGAGGTAGCTCGCCAGCTTATCGCCGCCGACTTGCACGGACTCGGGCGGCGGCGGGCGCAGTTCCTGGGGCAGCCACAGGCCGGCGTTCCGGGCGATGTCGTTGATGATGACCTGCGAGGCCGACTCTGG
>CAIXGW010000193.1 GCA_903919145.1 uncultured Myxococcales bacterium | reverse complement strand
TGTGCAGCCGGCGGCAGTGGGGCTGCGGGCGGCAAGATCACCCTGACCAAGGTGAAGGTCAGCGCCGGGCAAGCCTTGTCGGTGCTGGTTGGCGGTGGCGGGGCGGCTGGCGCCGGCTGTTTGTCGGGCGGTGCCAAGGGCGCCGCCGGCTGCGGCGCCGGTGGCGCGGGTTTTCCCAGCGGCGGTGCCGGCGGGGCCAAGAAAGGCGACGGCGGTGGCGGCGGCGGCGGCGGCGGCGGCCTGGCAGGCGGTGCCGGCGGAGCGGTCGCTGGCTGCGACTGCGGCGCAACCGGCGGGCAGGGCGGCACTTGTGGCGCGGGCGCGGGCATTGCCGGAACTCCGGCGGCTGGCGGCGGGGCTGGCGGCGGCGGGCCTCAGGCGCCTGGCAGCCATGGCTGGGTCAAGATCACCTTCCTTTCCCCAGTTCCTTGATTCACTAAGGGGTATTGCGGTGAGAGGCCGGCTCTTTTCCGGCATAGCGAGCCAGCTTCTCCTGCCAGCGCCGCGCCTGCTCTACCTCGCCATCGCCCAGGGCCAGCTGGATCAGCTGCGGCAGGACGGCGGTCTGCAGGGCGGCGATGCCCAGTTCGTCGGCCGCAGCCTGGGCGTGGGCAAAGGAGTGGTGGGCTTGCCAATTGCGCCCCTGGGCCAGGGCCGCTCTACCGCGCTGTAGCCAAGCTTGGGCGGTCGCCTGCACCGTGCCGATGGGCGCCAGCACGGCCAAAGCGTCGCTGGCGGTGTGCCAAGCGATCTGGTGCTGGTCTCTGGCCATGGCCAGATCTGCCATCAAGACCAGGGCGTGCCCGGCATCCAGCGCATCGCCGCGCTCCTCAGCCGCAGCCAGCGCCCGCGCCGCGTGCCTCTCAGCCGCAGCAAAGTCGCCTTCTCTCTGGGCGCGTCTGCCCAAAGCTATCTGCCACAGCCCGCTGGCGGCGCTGCCGTCGGCCGTCGTCTGCCCGCCGGACGGTTGGCGCGGCTCAGGCGGCGCGCCCCACCCTTCGTTGGCGCAAAGCTGCAACAACACTTTGCGTTGCAGCATGATCTCGCTGTTTGGTAGCGCGCCGCCGACCATGGTCTGCAGGCGCGCCAGCGCCGCTTGCGGCGCGCCCTGAGCAAGGCGCAGGGCGGCGTCGGCCAGCGCGACCCGCAGTCGCAGCGGATCTTCGGCGGGCAGGCGCGCCTCCACCACCAGTCCCTGAGCTTCCGCCAGAGGTCCGCGGGCCCACTCGGCAGCCCCGCAGCGCACATCCCACTCCAAGAGCAACAGCAGGGTCTCCAGCCACGCCCGCGGCCGTGCCGGCGAGCTAGAATAGGCCACCGCGCGGGCCAGATGATGGCGCCGCCGCCGCGCGTTGACCGTGGCGTCAGCGCTCTGCAGGGCCAGCCGGGCAGCATCGCCCAGGCGGCGTGCCGCAATGTACAGCTGAGTGGCCTCTTCGCGGCTGGAATTGCCGCGGGGCAGCGCCGTCTCTATGGCCGCCGCCGCCCGGCCCAGCACCAGCCGCTGCAGGCGCCCGGGCAGGCGCTGCAGGCAAGCCTCGCGGTCAGCTGCCGGCGCCCACGTCAGCGTGGCGCTCTCCCACTGACCCTGGCCGCGCTCGACCAGCGCCAGGACGTCCTGGGCCCGCGGGATCCCGCCATAGGCCTTGGGCAGCAATTCTGGGAAGTTGGCCAGGGCCGCCAGCAGAGCTCCCAGGACGTCTACAGCGTTGTCTGCCGGCCAGCTTGGCACGGGCAGCGCCACCTCCACACTGGTGGCCGCCGGTGCCAGGGCGGCCAGCCCAGGGCCGCGGCCGGCCCACGCCGGCAGGTCCATGCCGCGGTGCAGTGCATCCACAAACGCCCCTGCCGAAGGCCAGCGCTCGCCCGGCTCGGCAGCCATGGCGCGCTGCAGGACCGCCAGCGCCGGCCCGGCCACTGCGCGGTGCGCCGGCAAAACCGGGGCGACCTTCCAGCTGGGGCGCTGCGGCGGACTGCCGGTCACCGCCTCCCACGCCATAGCACCCAGGGCAAAGGTGTCGCTTGCTGCACTGGGAGGCAATTCGGCCAGCTCTGGCGCCAAGTAGGCCAGGGTGCCGTGGCTCAGCGGTGTCCCCGGGGTCCCATCGGCGCGGGACTGCGCCAGGCCAAAGTCAGCCAGCTTGGCCAGCCAAGTGCCGTTGCCCTCGCGGCGCACCAGCACATTCTCCGGCTTGATGTCGCAGTGGACCACCCCCTGATCGTGGGCCGCATCCAGCGCCTGCCCGACCTGCGCCAGCAGCGCCAGCCGCTCGGCTACAGAAGGCTGCTCTGCTTGCCACCAAGCGCGCATGCTGGGGCCATCTACCCACTCCATCTCCATGTACGGCCGTCCGCGGTGATCGCCGATGCTGTGGATCGCCACGACTGCTGGGTGCACCACCCGAGCGACCGCCCGCGCCTCCAACAGCAGCCGCAGCGCCGTCTTTTCGGGGTCGCCTGCCGCTGACCACCACTTGACGGCCACGCGCCGCCCTAGCAGTTCGTCAGTCGCCAACCACACTTCACCCATGCCGCCTTGGCCAATCAGCCGCTCCAGCACCAGCGACGCCCCCAATCTTGTCCCTGTGCTCAAGTCGGCCACGCTCCCTCCTTTGCGGCGATGGTAGGCCAGCCGCGAACGAATCGTCGAGAGCTGCGACCCGCCAGCCGCCAGCCCCTTGGAGCGCCGGCCCGGTCGCGCTACACTTGACGGGTTGTGTGGCAATCGGGCCCGTCCGCACCGCTTCCTTTTGGCCCGCGACAGGTCGCCCGTGAGACTGTTTGACCCCATTCCGCTAAGAACCATTCCGCCCAACGCCATCACCGCGGCGTCGATGGCGTTGGCTCTGGCTTCGATCTACGCCTCTTTGGCCGACCAAAACTACGCCACCGCCGCCTGGTTTATCCTGCTCAGTGTGCTGTTGGACAAGCTGGACGGCAGCGTTGCCCGCTTCGTCAACGGCAGCAGCGAATTCGGCGTGCAGTTTGACTCGTTCTCTGATGCCACCGCCTTTGGCCTGGCACCGGCGGCGCTGATCTATGGCGCAGCTCAGTCTTTTGCCCCGCAGACTTGGGGCCCTGCTGCCACCCTGGGCGGGCTGCCGGCTACCAGCGTGTTGGCGGGCATCTGCATGACCTACGGCGTGATGACCGCGGTGCGGCTGGCGCGCTTCAACGTGACCACCGCCGCGATCGGCCCGTCCCTGTTCCTTGGCCTGCCCTCGACCCTGTCTGGCGCCATGATTGCCTCTGGCTTTTTGGCCCTGGGCGAGCTCGGGCTGGACAAGTCAAACCCTCAGATCATTGGCTGGTTCCCGTGGCTGGCGGTAGCCAACGCCGCCCTGATGGTGTGTAATTTGCCGTTGCCCAAGCTCAAGACCAGCAGCCATCCCGTGATCAAGGTCGTCCAGCTGATCCTGGCGACGGGGGTCTTTATCGCCGTGCCCCTGCGGGTGGGCATGCCAGTGTTGTTTGCGCTGGTGCTTGGTTACTTGGTTCTTGGCTTTGGCTGGCTTGGCCCGCGCATGCACGCACAGCGCACTGACCTGCAGGAAGTCCACGGCTGACGCGCCCCCGGCAAGGGTTGGAAGGCGCTCTGCATCCTCTATCCACGCGGCCTATCCACCATGCCTGCTATCTTTGTTGAAACTCCTGACGGTTCGCTCCTCTCGGTGCGGGTCACTGGCCAGCCATCCGGTCCCGCCGTGCTGTTGTGCGATGGCGTTGGCTGCGACGGCTACATCTGGCGCTACCTCCGCCCGGCGCTAGAGCGGCGCTGCCGTGTGGTCCACTTCCACTACCGCGGCCACGGCCAATCGGAAGAGCCCGACGACCAGCGCACGCTAACTATTGAACAATCTGCCCGCGACGCCTGGACCGTGCTGGACCACCTGGGGCTTGAGAAAGCCACTTTGATGGGCCACTCGATGGGCGTGCAGGTGATCTTGCAGGCGGCCCACTTGGAGCCGCAGCGCACCGTGGCGCTGGTGCCGATGTGCGGCGCGTTTGAGCGGCCGCTCGACACGTTTCAGGGCAACGACCTGGGCTCGCGGCTGCTGCCGTTTCTGACCGGCGCGGCGCTGCGCTATCAGGCCGGGCTGCGCAAGCTGTGGCAGCGCTGGCTACCAACCGAGCTGGCCTATCAGCTGTCGGTCGCTACAGAAATCAACGCCAAGATGATCCGCCGAGACGACTTTCTGCCCTACCTCAACCACATGGCTCGGTTAAATCCGTTGGTATTTCTTGCTTTTTTGCAGAGCGCGGCCCATCACTCGGCTCGCCACTGCCTGGCCGATTTGACCATGCCGGCCTTGGTGGTGGCCGGGCAGCGCGACAACTTTACCCCGGGGCGGCTGCAGCACGAACTGGCCCAGCTGCTCAAGGGTGCAGAATTGCTAGAGATTCCGGGCGGATCTCACACCGCCCCTCTGGAACTGCCCGATTTGATTGCACTGCGCCTGGAATTGTGGAGCCGCCGCCACGGGCTGGACCTGCTCTAGCACCCCAGCCGCTATTCGGCGCCGGTTCGGGCTCAGACGGGGCCAGTTCGGGGTGAGACAAGGCTAGCTCGGCGTGTAACAGCGCTGGCTGCGACCCTGATCGGTCCCGATCCGCCCTACAGGTCAAAGAAGATCGGGTCGTGAACCTGCAAGAATGCGTTGAGCAGCTTGGTTTCTTCGTCAGACAGCGACTCGAAGCGCACGCCAAAGCCGGCGCGGGTGCGGTGCGAGCCATCGGGATCGACGGGGCGGGTCCAGCAGACGGTGGCCTGCTTGTCAAAGATGTGGCTGCTGCCAGGAATGGAGAAGCGCACCTCGACCTTGTCTCCCTTGCGCACCGTAGCGTCGCTGGCGATAAACAGGCCACCGGCGGAGATGTTGTGGACCAGGCCCACAAATAGCCGGTGATCGGTTGCCACGCCAACCTGGACGTCAAACATCCGGCGCGAAGCGTCGCGGCGGTCGTCTGCCTGCTGGGTCTTGCCGGTGACCGTCGAGGTCTTGCTCATGGGGCCCCACTTTGAAAGGTCGCGCCTGCCGCGGATGGGCGACGCTTTGAAATCGACTGTAGCACGGTCAGGCCGGCGCGCCCAGGTGGAGGCGCAGCAAATTGCGGCCCAGCAAGAACAGGTCGCCGTTGCGCAGCGGCGTCTCATGCTTGGCCTTGACAAAGGTGCCGTTAGAACTTACCAGATCTTTTAGAAATCCTCGGCCGTTGCGATCAGAGAGCACGGCGTGGGACCCAGAGACAAAGCCGTCGCGCGGAAACAGAATGTCGCCGCGCTCGCGGCCCAGGAACACGTCGGGGCTGGCCAGCAGGTAGGCGTTGGCCACCTGGCGGCCAAGGCCCATTTGGCACAGCCGACCCCACACCCCTTTGGGCAGTGGCCAGCCTACGGTTTCGGGATGGCCGTCGGCATTGCTTTCGGCGCTCAGCTTGTCAAGCCGCTCAAAGCGCAGTACTTCCTGGCCAATGCGCAGGACGTCGCCGTGGTGCAGCTCAACCGGGGCGGTGATGCGCACAAAGACGCCATTGGCCTGGTCAATCGGCCGCAGGCTGCACTGGCCGGGCTCCGCATCGACCGCGCAGTGAATCGACGCCAGAAAGCCGTCGTCGGGGAAGCGCAGCTGGCAAGTCTCGCCGCTGCCGATGCGGTTTTCGCCTTGAACCAAGGGGAACTGCAAAGACTCGGTGCCGTTGTCGTCAATCAAGGCGACGTAGCCTACCTTGTTGGGTCGCGACTGGGGCACGGGCGCTGCGGCTGCGGGCGCTTGGCGCGGCATTGGAGTTCCGCAAGAGCCGCAAAAGGCGTTGCCGAAGGGGACGTCGGTGCCGCAGTGGTTGCAGCGCTGCGAAGCCGCTGTGCCGGTCGCTGCGGCTCTGGCTGTGGGCGGCGGCGCGGCATGGGCGCTGGCCGCTGCCGGGATTCCGGGCGCCCCCGGCGTATCGCTGACCATTGGGGTGGCGGCGGGGGTGGTGTAGATCGGCCCTGGTGCGCGCACCGATGCAGGCGGCGGCGGTGGAGCATAGCGCGACACCGGCGAGCGCAGAGAGCCTGGGGTTGCGGAGCCGCGCGGCGAAGGCTCGGCGGCGGCAGAGGGCGACAGCTGAAAGCCGGGCAGGGTCGAGCCGGGGGGCACGGTCTTGGCCTCTGAGCTGGTGAGCGGCCGTGGCACTTGGCGGCGGGTCCCCCCATCCAAGCCGCCGGCAAACGAGCTGGGGCCAGCCAGGGCGGCCACCTCGGCGGGATTGTGGTTGGGGCCGGTGGCGATCCGCGGCTTGCTGTTGGCCGTGGCCGCGCCGAGGCCAGCCAATTGGCTGATCAGGCTGCTCACTGCTTCGGTTGGCAGGTCATCGCCTGGGGCGGTCACCCGCGCACCGGGCTTGGGGGCGGCACCGCCAGCGGGCACAAAGGGCTGGGCTGTGGCCGCTGAGGCGGGCTTGGGCGGCAGGGCCGGCGCTGGACCCGCCTTGAATCCCTCTAGGGCGGCCAAGTGGGCAGGCACTGCTGCTGGCGGGGCGCCGGCAGGCGGAGCTTGGGCTGGCACCGGCGGAGGCACACTGGCCGCTGGCGGAGCCACGGGCACGGCCGGGCTCGCAGGAGCAGCGCGGCTCAGCGGCGCCGCGCCCGCCCCCGAGCGCAAGGCCGGCCCAGCGGGTGCAGCCGCCGGCGCCGCAGGGGCTCCGCCGCCGCCCTGCGCCAAGTCGTGGGCGGGCAGAGCCGCGCCGCAACCCAGGCAGAACCGATACTTGCCCTCATTTGCTCTGCCGCATCGCGGACACATGACCATGCCCGCTCCTTTTTGCTGCGGTCCGACCCGCGCGGGTCGGGGTCAGACGCACTGACTGGATGGGGGTTCCGGGCAACCTACAGCGGCGCGCCGGCAACTTTGGGTTGACGTGGTATCGCGCTCCGGCGGCGCCGTCAAGGCGCAGCGTGCATCGCCACACAATTCCGGGCGCTGCCGGCGGCCGGCCTGCCCCCTGACCGGCGCTGGCGGGGCCGCTGTAGCCTGCGGTGGCGCCTGGCTGCCGCGGGTCGCTAATTGGCGCCCGGGTGGGGCTGGCGCTGCCGTCGATCTTGGGGTACAAGATCGGGGGTCGCCGGCGGCTGCTTGCTGTGGCGGCTGTGGTCCATTCTGTCGATGGGGTCTCTGTGTCGCGCCTTGGCCGCGGCGGAGGTGCCGACAGAAGCAAGGCCCGTTCGCGCCGTTAGTACTTTGCGCCGATGCGATCCGGCGCCGCACTGGGGAGAGCTCATGGCCATTGCGCTGCGCACCTTTGTGATCTTGGACAGCCTGCAGCCGCAGCTGGCGTCCTTCATTGGCAAGACCGCTCGCGGCTTTCTGCCGTTGCCGGGTATGGCAAGTCTATTTGTCGAGATCGCGCCCGGCATCGCCGTCAACCGCGTGACCGACGTGGCCCTCAAGGCCACGACTGTGGCCCCGGCCATCCAGGTGGTTGAGCGTGCCTTCGGCCTGCTGGAAGTTCACGACGCCGATCAAGGAGCCGTCCGCAGTGCCGGTCAGGCCATTCTTGCCGACCTTGGCCTGGAAGAAGGGCAGCGGATCAAGCCGCGCATTGCCACCAACCAGGTCATCCGCGCCATCGAGCCCTACCAAGCCCAGATCATCAACCGCGATTCTTTTGGGATGATGATCCTGCCGGGCGACAGCCTGTTTATCCTAGAGACCGAGCCAGCGGGCTACGTCGCCTACGCCGCCAACGAAGCGGAGAAGGCTGCCAACGTCAAGCTGGTGGAAGTGCGGCCCTTTGGCGCGTTTGGCCGCTTGTGGATGTCCGGCACAGAGAGCGAGATCGACTCTGCTCGCGCGGCGGCCATCGCAGCGCTGGAAGGCATCGACGGCCAGACGCCGTCGCGTTGATCGGACCGCTGCGCACAGCCCGGACCGGTCAATTCGACCGGTGCGCTTGGCGAACGGAATGAGGTACGACCTGAATTCGGACCGAGAGATCTGTTAGTCGTCTTGGACGGAAAGACCCGCGGCCCTTGGCGCCGCTTTGCTTGAGATGCGAGAGGAGTTGTCATGTCGGATGCTCTGGGAATGATCGAGACCCGCGGCTTTGTTGCCCTGGTAGAGGCCTCCGATGCCATGGTCAAGGCGGCCAAGGTAGAGTTGGTTGGGTTTGAGAAGATCGGCGGCGGCTACGTCACGGCGATCGTTCGCGGCGATGTGGCGGCGGTCAAGGCCGCAGTCGAAGCCGGGCAGCGCCAGGCCGAGCGCCTGGGCGAGCTGGTTTCGGTCCACGTGATTCCGCGCCCGCACGCCAATGTCGACGCAGTGCTGCCCCTGGGCCGTGGCGCCGCCAAGAGCGACAACAAGCTGGTCTAGCGCGCCAAGGTGACCCCCGGCGGCAGGTTGGGGCAGAAGCTGGGCCAGGGCTGCCTTTCGCTAGATCGGCGGCCCGCGGACCTGCGAGCCTGCGCCCGCCGCACCACCTTCTGTGGCCGCCGGGGCCTTGCCAATGCGCTGCGGCGTTTTGCCTTGGGTCGCGTCCACAGCGGGCGTGCGGGCAAGCGCCTGTTCGCGCCGTCTGCCAGCGACTGCTGGTGGGCCGCGTGGATTAGAATCGCCAGCTGAATCGCGAGCTTGGTCGCGAGTTGTGTTGAGTTGGAGGTCGCCATGTTGCTCGGCAAGATCGTCGGGACTGTTGTCGCCACGCGCAAAGAGCCTGAGCTAAGCGGGCTGCGGCTGTTGTTGGTGCGAGAGCTCGACCAGCAGTGGGCCGCCAACGGCAAAGTCATTGTCGCGGTCGACGCGGTAGGCGCGGGCGAGGGCGAAGTGGTGCTGTTTGCTGCTGGTTCGTCGGCCCGGCTGACGGCGGCGACCAAAGACCGCCCGGTGGACCATGTGATCATGGCCATCGTCGACAGCGTCCACGTAGAGGGCAACCCAGTCTACGAGAAGTATCAGAGCCACTCTGAAGACTAGCTGCTGACTCTGTTTGCGAATCAGCCCTGCCTAGCGGGGCGTGCCAGCGGCAAGGTCCGGCGCTGATCCGGAGCGACGCAGCGGCAGGAGGGGTGGATGGACGACGCACGCATCCAAGCGATCGTGGCAGAGGTGGTCAAGCGCCTGGGTGCCGGCGGTGGCGGTCCAACCGTTACGGCTCCGCGATATGCTGCGGGTAAGAATGGTCTTTTTGACACGGTGGACCAAGCGGTCCAAGCCGCCCGCGACGCCTACCAGCAGATGCACAAGTGCCCCGTGCACATGCGTGCCCGCGCCATCGACAACATGCGCCAGGTGACGCTGAAGAACCTGGAAGAGATGTCGCGCCGAGCCGTCGAAGAGACCGGCCTGGGCCGCGTGGCTGACAAGATCAACAAGAACCGCTTGGTGGCTCTCAAGACACCGGGCATGGAGATCCTGCAGCCTGCCGCCCACACCGGCGACCACGGTCTGACCATTGACGAATACGGTCCGCTTGGCGTCATTGGCTCGATCACGCCGACCACCAACGCGACCGAAACCATTCTGAACAACGGCATCTCTATGATCGCCGGTGGCAACACGGTGGTCTTCAACGTGCACCCCAGCGCCAAGCGGACGCTGGCATGGTACGTGCAGATGCTCAACCAGGCGTGCGTAGAAGCGGGTATGCCTGACAACCTGATGACCATGGTCACCGAGCCGTCGATCGAGTCGGCCAACGCGGTGATGAAGCACCCAGGCATCCGCTTGATTGCGGTGACCGGCGGTGGACCGGTGGTCAAGGCGGCGCTCAACTCGGGCAAGCGCGCCGTGTGCGCCGGCCCAGGCAACCCGCCGGCCGTGGTCGATGAGACGGCCAACCTCAACCTTGCCGCCAAAAACATCATTGCTGGCGCATCGTTGGACAACAACATCGTCTGCATCGTGGAGAAAGAGATCATCGCGGTGGCCTCGATCGCCGACCAGCTCAAGAGAGAGATGAATGCCAACGGCGCCTACGAGGTCAAAGACCGCGAGCTGGCCGCCCTGGAGAAGGTGCTGATCGAAGACGGCCACATCAACCGCCGCTTTGTGGGCAAGAACGCCAGCGTGATCCTGCGCGAAATTGGCGTGACCGTCAGCGACGAGACGCGGATCGCCTACGCCGAAGTCGATGAGAACCATCCCTTTGTTCAGCTTGAAGGCCTGCTGCCGGTCCTTGGCTTCTTCCGCGTGCCCGATTGGGAAGCGGCGGTCGAGGCGGCCGTGCGGGTAGAGCACGGGTTTCTCCACACCGCCACCATGCACTCTATGGCGATTGACCGGCTCGATCGGATGGCCAAGGCCGTCAATACCTCGATCTTTGTCAAGAATGCGCCGTCTTACGCCGGTCTTGGTCTGGGCGGAGAGGGCTACACCGCCTGGACGATCGCCGGCACCACCGGCGAGGGCCTGACCACCGCCCGCACCTGGACCAAGCAGCGCCGCTGCACGCTGCACGGCTACTTCCGCATCGTCTGAGGATCCCATTGGCCCTAGCTACCGCCCATGACACTTTGGCCGCCATCGAGCTGGTTTCTGTACCGGCTGGGTTGGTCGCGCTTGATGCGCTGGTCAAAGAGGCTGCGGTAGAGCTGGTGTTTGCCGGCGACATCGATCCCAGCCGCTTCTTGGTGATCTTTGGCGGCGACGTGGCCAGCTGCGAGGCATCGCTCAAGCGCGCGGTGGAAGAAGTCCCCGGCGAAGTGACCGAGACGCTGCTGCTGCCTCAGGCCCACGAATTGTTGCGCAACGCCCTGCACGGTCAGCTGGCCACGGCGGCCGCAGCAGCCGATCGCCAGGATGCGTTGGGGATTTTGCAGTGCCACACGCCGATCGCCACGATTGCCGCCGTGGACCGCGCCCTCAAGGCCGCCGAGACCCAGCTGATGCGACTGCGCTTTGCCACCGAGCTGGGCGGCCAGGGCCACGCAGTGCTAAGTGGCGACCAGCACGACATTGAGGCCAGTCTGCAGGCCGCTGCCGACGGCGCCGCCCCCGGCGTGGTGGTGCTGGCCCGGCGGATTGCCCGGCCGGCCGCGGAAGTGTATCTGGCTGCCGCGCAACGGCGATCTGGCCAGCGCGCCCTTTCCGCTTTGGAGCCGTGACCGCTCTGGAGCGCAGCACGCACGGGAGACCTGAACTCCTTGCGCTTATTCGTTCGCGCCGCACCTGGCGTGACGGGTCCCTTGGGAGCTCTTTGTGACGCATTTTGCTGAAACGACCGTACCTGTCAGCCCGCCCTCGCTGAATTTGGGCTCCCTTTCGTCACACGTCGGACCGCACATCGCACCGATCGAGCAGGCCATTGCCGACATTGCGGCTGGGCGGATGGTGATCCTGGTTGACGATGAAGACCGCGAAAATGAAGGTGATCTTGTAATCGCTGCCGAGCGAGTGACCCCCGAAGCCATCCTGTTTATGGCCGAACACGGCCGCGGTCTGATTTGCTTGGCGATGCAAGGTGCGCTGGTCGATCGCTTGGAGCTTGGTCCGATGGCGCCGCAAAACGAGGCGCGGCTGGGCACGGCGTTCACCGTCAGCTTGGACGCTGTGGACGCTCCGGGAAGCGGTGTCTCTGCCCGCGCCCGCGCCCACACCATTCGCCGGGCGATTGCGGCCGATGCCAGCGTCAAAGATTTCCGCGTCCCCGGTCACGTTTTTCCGCTGCGGGCGCGCCAAGGCGGGGTCCTGGTGCGCAGCGGTCAGACCGAGGGCTCGGTCGATCTGGCGCGGCTGGCCGGCCTGGTGCCCGCCGGCGTCATCTGCGAAGTCATGGCGCCCGACGGCACGATGAGCCGGCTGCCGGCCCTGCTGGAGTTTGGCGCTCAGTACGGCATCCGGGTGGTGACGGTGGCCGACCTGATTGAGTACCGCTTGCAGCGCGAGCCGCTGGTGGTGCGCGAAGCCGAGAGCCGGATGGCCACCGAGTTCGGCGAATTCCGCTTGATTATCTACCGCTCGCTGGTCGACGGCGGGCTGCACGCGGCGCTGGTCTTTGGCGAGGTCTCGCCCGAAGAGCCGGTGCTGGTGCGGGTCCACCGCGCCAACTTGCTGGCCGATGCCTTTGGTTTTGCCTTGTCGCGGGCTCAGCGCAAATTGGCCTTTGCCATGGAGCGGATCGCCGCCGAGGGCAAGGGCGTGCTGCTGTACCTAGACGCCGAGCGCGACACTGGCGAGCTGGCCGACGTGCTACAGTACCACATCGAGCGCTCTGCCGGCCTGCCCGCTCAGCCAAGCGACGCCAGCAAAGGCCAGATGGACTTTCAGGAATTTGGCATCGGTGCCCAGATCCTGCGCAACCTGGGCCTGCGGCGCCTGCGGGTGATGACCAACCAGCCGCGGCGGCTGCGCGGGGTGTCCGGCTACGGCCTGGAGATCGTCTCGTGGGAGCCGATCGTGCCAGAGGAGGCGCAGCGATGACCCGCTGGCTGGCAGCCCAAGCTGCAACCGTTTGCTGGATGGCGTTGGCCGTGGGGGCTGCGATGGCACTGGCGGGCTGTAACTCGGCGTGCGCCGATCTTGCGGATCGCAGCTGCCAGAAGGCGGGCGAGGCGGATCCCACTTGTCAGCGGCTGAGGGCTGTGGCCGCACAGCCCACTGAACAGGACCTGAAGGCCTGCCGCGCCGGGCACGCTTTCATTGACGAGATGGAGAGGCGTTAAGGCAGAGGCGTTTGGGCTTGCCTTTTTGGGGCAAATGTAGGATTGCACCACAGGCTCGCTGTGCAATCGGGCGTTTTTGGGGGCGCACTGGTGGCTGCGAGTTGACGGTCCGCGAGGGGTGAGTTTGACCACGATGTTCGGTCGCTACGAACTGCTTGATCGCATTGGCCTTGGCGGCATGGCCGAGGTCTGGCGCGCTCGCGTCGGCGGCGTAGGTGGTTTTGAGAAGATCGTCGTCATCAAGAAGATCCTGCCGAGCTTTGCCTCCAACCGCACGTTCATCGACATGCTGCTGGCTGAAGCCAGACTGTGCGCCGTGCTACAGCACGCCAACGTGGTGCAAACCTACGAAAACGGCGAAATCGACGGAATCTTTTACATCGCCATGGAGTACGTGCCAGGCCACGACCTTTTCAAGGTCCTGTCTCGCGCCACCCAGACCCAGTTCCGCATACCGCCCGAAATTTGCCTGCTGTTGACGGCTGAAGTGGCCAAGGGCCTGCACTACGCCCACAACGCCAAGGATCACTACGGTCGGTCGCTGAACATCATCCACCGCGACGTCTCGCCGTCCAACGTCATCATCAGCGAGTCGGGCGAAGTCAAGGTCATGGACTTTGGCGTGGCCAAGGCGACACCGGGTGGAGAGCGGGAAAACGCCACGCGATCCGGGGTGCTCAAAGGCAAGCTCGGCTACATGAGCCCAGAGCAGGTGACGGGCCGCCCCTTTGATCACCGGTCAGACATCTTCAGCCTGGGCATCATCTTGTACGAGTCGCTGACGCTCAAGCGGCTGTTCCTGGCCAAGACCGACCTGGAAACTCTGGTCAACATCCGCGACGCGCGGATTGAGCACAAGTTCAAGAAGCACGCCTACATCGAAGAGGATATTCGCGAGATCCTGCGCCGGGCCCTGGCTCGCGACCCTGACGAGCGGTACCCGACCGCGCTGGCGATGCACGACGACATCATGAAGGTGCTGTTTGCCCGGCGGCAGCACGTGTCGGCCGGCCACTTGGTCAATTTCATGACTGAGTTGTTTGATCCCAGCCGCGCGCCGCAGACGCCGCCTCAGCCAACTCCCCAGGGCCCGCCGACGCGCCCTGACGCCCCTGCCGCTCCCAGACCTGGCTCGGCCGGCGCTATGGCCATTGCCGGGTTGGCGCTGAACGAAGTCCGCGCCCAGGCCATCGAAGCCGTGCTTGGCCCGGACTCCGCCCCGGCCCGCGCCGCAAATCGCCCGACGGGACCCGCGCTTGTCGCGCAAGGCTCGCCGTTGCCCGGTCACGGCGATCGCCAAGCCTCTGGGCACGGCTCTGCCGGCGCCTTTGAGCCCGGCGGCGACGAGCCTCCGCCCATTCCCGGACACTTGCTGGTCAATCAGCCAGGGCCGACCGACGCGGCAGCGGGGCCAGTTGCTGCAGCCGTAGCGGTCAGCCAGGCCGGCCTTGCGGCGCTACCGGGCTCGAATTCTCTGTCTTTCTCGCCCGGAGAGATGCAGAAGATCCGCGAGCGAATCGCCGAAAAACGCAGCCAGCAAGGGGTGCTGGTCGGCAGCCAGCCGATACCGGAGATCGACGCGCAGCGCGCGACTGTTCCGGTGGCGCCGCCAGCCGAGGCACCGTCCGCCCAGCGGCCGCAGGTGCCGCCTGCGCAGTCGCCGTCAGGCGAAGCGGTGCGGTTGGCCCCATCGCAGCAGACGCCAGCGGTTCAGCGGCACTTGGGCGATGACCGGCGTGTCCACTTGGGGGCCACCCAGCCGGCGCCCTTTCGCCACGACTGGATGGCGGCAGCCAAGCCCGGCTCGACGCCCGGCTTTCAGCCAGGGGCACCGACCCCCGTCTCTGGGCTGCGCGGCCGCCCGGCGGAGTTTGCCGTCGCCGCTCCTGAGTCCACGGACCCCGCGGCCTCTGCGGCGCGCCTGCGGGCCATGCGCCCAGAGCTTCAGACGGCGCCCCACGACGTAGAAGCCGTGGCTGCGACCTTGCCGACCGGCGGCCCCGTGACAGCTCCCTCCATCAACGCTCTTGGCACAACTGGGCTGGGGGCGACGGGGCCGGCGGACGCTCAGGCGCCTGGCCGCGGGGCTGTCAAGGCGGGCTCGACGGGGCCCGGTGGCTCTTGGGTGCCGCTGGAGCCCGAGGTGACGCAGGATCTCTTGGATTCGCTGAGTGAGGTCAGCGGGCTTCATTCGCCCATCGCCGACTTCCTGGACGAACTGTCGCAAAATCCCGGCCTTGGCGTGCCCAACTCGCTGGGGAGTCACGCCTACGGCTTGGCTGGCCAGCCCGCTGACAACATGTACCGGGTCAAGCTGGCCGACGGCACGGCGATGGGCCCGCTGAGCCTTGCCAACCTCGAGTCGCTACTGCGGGCGCGCACGCTGACGGCGGCGGCGATGGTGGCGCTGGGCGACGGCAGCTTTGAGCCGATCACCGCCGTGCCGGCTCTGCGCACCGTGCTGGCAGAGACGGGCGTCCGCGGCAAGCAGGCGGTGCTGAGCGGGCCGCTGTCGCAGTGGATCCTGGTTCGGCTGATCTACCGGCTGTGCGCCGATCGCTCTACCGGCTGCCTGGAACTGCAACGCGCAGACGCACTCAAGTCGATTTTCTTTCGGCGCGGTCGCGTGCAGTACATCGCCTCCAACCAGATGGACGAGCTGCTGGGGCCCTTCATGGTCAGCAACGGCTACGTCAGCCAGGCCGACGTCGACCAGGCCGCCATGCGGGCCAAGCAGACCGGTGGCAAGCTGGGCGATCTGCTGATCAGCATGAACAAGATCAAGCCATTTCAGCTGTTCCAGGTCCTTGAGCAGCAGATGCGCGCCAAGTTTATCGACGCCTTTGGCTGGGACAGCGGCACTTTCTCCTTTTACGACGCCGTGGACCCGCCTCCAGAGATTGTGCCCCTTGACGTGGACCCAGTGCCTCTGCTGGCGGAGGGGGTGCGCGACCGCGTTACCCTGGCCGTGGTCGAGCCGATGCTGGCCGACAAGCTGGACCGGCGCCTCTATCAGGTGCGCAATCCGCAGTTATCCGTGTCGGCGCTCAAGCTGCATTCGCGCGAGTCCAAGGCCCTGTCTCTGCTGCTGACCGCCGAGACCGCGCGCCCAGCGTACCTGGAGTGCTATGCCAATCGGCAGCAGCGGCTGGCGCTGTTGCATGTGCTGCTGCTGCTGCTGCAAACGGATCTGCTGACCTTCGATCCGGATCGGGCCTAGAACCATGCTGCAGATCATCGGCCACCGCGGTGCGCGCAGACAGGCCGTAGAGAACAGCCTTGAGGCCTTGCGCGCAGCGCTGGACGGCGGCGCCGATGGAGTCGAGCTGGACGTACAGCTCAGCAGCGACGGCGAGCCAATTGTATTTCACGACGATGACCTGCAGCGCCTGACCGCCGTGCCTGGGCTGGTCCAGCGGTGGCCCTGGCGGGAGCTGCGGCGTCTGGATCAGCGCGACGGCGAGCTACAGCGCCAGCCGATAGCCCACTTGGATCAGGTCCTGGAGTGGTGGCGCGGCGGGCCGGCGTGGCTCAATGTTGAGCTGAAAGTGGCTGCAGACCTGCCCCGCAAAGCCATCGAGCGGCTGGTGCAGGTGGTGGCGCGCAGGCTGGTCGCGCTGCCGGCTGAGCGCCTGGTAGTGTCCAGTTTCAACGGGCGGGCGCTTGCCGAGCTGGCGCAGCTGCAGCCGCAGTGGCGTCTTGGCGCCCTGGTCGAGCCGGCGGCCGCCGGTGAACGCCCAGGTGATTTCTGGCCCCTTGCCGAGCAGCCAGCCCAGGCTTCGGGGCCGTTTGCCCAAGTGCATCCCCACCACGGCTTGCTGACCGCCGAGCGCCGCCAGGCCTTTGCTCAGCGCGGCTGGCCGGTGTGGGCGTGGACGGTGAACGGCCCGCAGGCCTGGGAGGAGGTGGCGCCGATGGTAGCCGCCGGCCAGCTTCATGCGGTGATTACTGACGATCCCAAGGGGTTGCGCCAATTCTGCGACCTGCACGCCATGGAGCTGGGGGCACCAGCAGCCCCGACCTCTTGGCATCCGCTGCGCTGCTAGGCGGCTCGCCAGCCGCACCCCTGCGGATTCGCGGTGACGCCCCGACCACGAACCGCCGAGTTGTTCCTTTCGGGGCCCTATCGGGGCCCTGACCCGGGCCAGAGCGTCCGTTTCTGCCACTGCAGCAGCCGCTGCAAGGACCTATGAGAATGAAGAAGTTCTGCCCAACTTGCGATGCCTTGGTCCAACCAGACGCTGCCGAGCCCAGCCGCTGCCCCAATTGCCACAAAGCCCTGGCGGATCAGGGCGCGACCGCGGCATCGACCTCTGCTGCCAGCGGCTCGTCGCGCTGGCTGGTCACCGGCGCCGCGCTTGCAGTGGTCGCCGCCGCCGGCGCTGGCGTGTGGTACAGCCGCGGCGCCCGGGATTCCAAGACCGTGGGCGCCACAGCCGCTGCGGGCGAGGCGGTCAGCGGCGCGGCTGCCAAGATGGCCGCTGCGGGGCTCTCTGCCGCGCTGGCCAAGCCGCCGGGGGGGGCCGATGACGGCCTGCGCAAATTTGCTACTGGCCTTGCGTCTACCGATGAGCTGGCCTCGCGCCTTCAGGCCATGGTCGCCCCTGGGGGCCTGCAGGGCCTGTCGGCGCAGGTGCGGCGCAAGCACCGCGTGCTGGACAGCGCCGCGCTGTTTGCCAGTGTGCAGTCCGGCAAGGCGCTGGCCGTGCACAGCTTGGAAGTCGCCTTCTTGGCCAAGGCGTTGTTCGAGGCGCACGGCGAGAAGGTGGCACTGGTCGTCGAGTCGGCGGGAATCCAGACGCCGCTGCTGCTGAGCCGCACGCGGGTGGCGGTGCAGCTCGCTAACGGCAAGACCATAGAACCACTGGCCAAAGACGCCATGGTCAAGCCCAAGCCCCTGGCCGAGGCCCAGGCTGTGGCGTGGTGGCTGGTGCTGCGCGCGCACAGCTCCCGCCTCAACGCCGACTTCAAGGCCGCCAACTTGGACCTGACGGCCGCCGAAGCGGTGGCGCCGGGCGTGCCAGCCGTGCAATTCGCCAAGGGCATTGTGCAGCTTGAGCAGCGGCTAGAAGAGCCGGGGCTGGCGGCCTGCGAAGCCGCGCTGACCGCCGCCGCCGATCCGCTGGCCCACCTGTTTCTGACCGAGGCGCTGCTGTCAAGCGAGCAGCCGGTCAAGGCGCTGCAGCACTGCGACGATGCCCTGAAGATCGCCCCCGGACTGCCCGAGGCCTTGGTGGCCAAAGCCGTGGTGCTGCTGCGGCGCGCGCCAGCCGTGCCCGCCGACCAACGCGAGGCTGTGTTGGCCGACGCGGCCAAGCTGCTAGACGAGGCCTTGAAGGCAGCGGAGCCGCCTACCGGGGCCCGCGCCGCCAAGGCCCAGCTGCTGACGCTCAAGAAGGAAGACCAGGCGGCAGAGAACCACTTGCGCGCCGCGGTCAAGGACCATCGCGACGTGGAGTCGGCGCTCATGCTGTCGGCGCTGCTGCGCGACAAAGGTCGCTTTGATGAAGCCGTGCAGGCGGTGGAGTCGGTAGGCGCCTCGCTGGAAGACGAGCGGGTGGTGATGGCGATGGTACAGGCGCACATCGGCGCCAAACAGCTGGACAAAGCCTTGGAACTGGCAGAAAAAGCCTACGCCCTCCATCCCACCCATCCCACCATCGGCCTGATGCGCGCGGACTTGTTGAGGCAGAACGGCAAGATCAAAGAGGCCATTGCCGCACTGGAGCCGCTGCGGGCTGGTGCGGACGGCGAGCGCATCTCCATGCTGCAAGCCCAGCTGCTGATCCAGGACAACCAACTGGCCAAGGCCCTGGCGCTGGTCGAAGCCCTCCGCGCCAAGAAGCCCGGCGAGCGCGAGCCGGCGATGCTGCACTTGGTTGCGCTGGCCATGGACAACAAGCGCGACCAGGCAGACAAAGTGGCCGCCCAGGCCATTGCCGACAAAGTGCTCAAGCCCATGGAAGTGGTCGAGCTGTGGCTGCAAGCCAACGACCTGCCGCGCGCCCAGAAGCTGCTGGAGCAGGCCGTTGATGTGCCCAAGCCAGACCCCGAGATGGCGGCGACGCTGGCCGCTCTCTACACCGCAAGCGGCGCCAAGGACAAGGCGATTGCCCTGCGAGACAAGGTGGCCGCCACCATGGGCGACCGCGCCGAAGAGTTCAAGAAGGCCGTGGATCAAGGCATTGCCGCTGCAGAATCCGAAGCCAAGGCGATGATGGACGCCGCCGCCCAGCCAGGTCAGCCCGGCCCGGGCCCAAAGCCTGCCGGTCCCGGCGCGGCAGCCCCTGGAGCACACCCATGACCAGCTCTCTGCAACACCTGGAAGAGGTGGCGCGCGACAGCGGGTTGCAGTGGCAGGACAGCTGGACGGCACCCCTGGCCAAGCTGGCCGGTCTGCTGCTGCTGGGGCAGGCGCGCACCAACTTGGTTGGCGATGCCAGCCCGGCAGGTCTGGCCGACCACATCCTGCAGGCCTTGTGCGTGGCCGATCTGACCGCCCGCGCTGGCATCCAGCCGCGCTACGTGGTCGACGTCGGTGCCGGGGCTGGGCTGGCGTCGATCGCCTTTGCCCTGCTGTGGCCTGACGCGCAGATCGTGGCCCTGGAGCCGAGGCGGCTGCGGGTGGAATTCATTGACGAGACCGCAAGGGCGCTCAATCTGGCCAACCTGACGGTTCAGAAGCGCTCGCTGCACAGTGCCCAGCTACAGCCTGCCGACCTCGCCGTTGCCCGCGCGGTGTGGCCAGCCGAAGAATGGCTGCCCAAGGCCTACCCGCTGTTGGCCAAAGGTGGAGCGGCGGCGGTTCACGGCCGCGGCCCCAGCGCCGAGCTGCGCGAGTCACTGGCTGGCCTGGGGCAATTGGTGGCCGTGCGCGATGTGCCAGGGCCCCGCGGTCATGCGATTGCGCTGCTGCGTAGTCTGTAACCAAGCGATGCGAGGGCGGCTACTGTGGCCTTGGCGCCGGGGCGGCTGACGGTGGCTCGCCCAGGTCGCGCAAGATGGCCACCGCGCAGCCTACCAACCTGCCTTTGCCAGCGCGGATAAACGGCACCGCGCCGGTCGCGCAGGCTTGGCGCAGCACTCCTTCGGCAGCATGGCTGATAAACCCGGTCAATCCCAAAACAATGTCGTAGCCGTGGTTGCGCACCCGGTCGGCGGCCGCGTCCAGTCCTGAGCTGTAGTCGGTGTGGCACCAGTCCAGGTGAGCCAGGCCCAGGCCTTCTTTGAGGTGGCGGTCCAGGTGCGGGTCGGCGCGGTTGCCTAGCACCAGGGCCTTGTAGCCCTCTACCCGCGCCCGCGCCCGGTCTACCGGACTGGCCTCGGCGGGGTCGCGCACGATTTCGTCCTCAACGGCGTTGGCGGGTGGCAGCGGCACCGCCTCTGCGGGCCCCGCCAGGCGTTTTTGCACCTTGCGCAGCCGATCGCGGGCAGTGCCGTTGTCCTTGCCGGGCAGCAACTCGTGGGCATCCATGGCCAGCACAGTGGCGCTGTGGCCGCGCAGGCGCTCGGTCAGCTCGGTCGCGTCCATCAGGCTGACGGCGCGCTTGAACCACTCCAGCACCGCATCGCTTGGCGCCGGCGCCGGCGGCAATTCGGCCAGCAGCTTGCGCACTTCACCGCGCTGGCGCTGAAAGCCGTTGTCCTTGGCCCAGTCTTTGGCCGGCAGCGTCTCTGGCTGCAGCAGGGCGACCACGGTGGGCGGCACGGCCGGGGCCAGCCGCTGGGCCAGCCAGCGCAGCCAGCCCATCGCCCGACCCCAAGGCTCGGGATCGGCGCTCAGCCGCAGCCACCGCAGCTTGCGGGCGATGGCTGCCATTTCGTCCAGAGGCGGCTTTGCCTTCAGCTCAATCAGGCAGCGCCGTGCGGCTGGCGCGTCGGGCTCATCAGCGCCAGGCAGCAGCTTGCGCAGGGCCGCCTGCGCCTCGCCCAAGCGGCTGCGCGGATCCCTAGGCTGGGGGCCCAGCTTGGCACCGTCAGCCCAGCCGTATTCGTCTTGACCAGTAGCTTCGGCCATCGCCTGGGTGGCCAGATCGGCGACATCTCCCCAGGAGTGCGGCTGCCCGCCCACCAGCACGGCGCACTCTTCCGGGCGCGCGTCCAGCCGCAGCGCCGCCACCTGGCCGGGCCAATAGCGCCGCGCCAGTCGGCCCATCCGCGCCGCAAAGCCGGTGACGCGCTGGGTCACCAGCTCGTCGTTTTTGCGATCCTGCCAGTCGCGCGCCACAGCGATCCAGGCGACCAGCTGTAGCTGCATCATCTCGGCTGACAGCAGCGGAAAGTCATCGGTTTCATCGACTTCGCGCTCCAGATCTTCCAGCGCAGCCATGGCGCGGTCAATCCCCGCCAGATCGGCCATGGCGGGCGGTGCTGCGACTGGCTTGGCCTTGACCATAGCAGCAGCTTTGGCCTGCGGTGTCGCAGTCGCTGGCTCTGCAACCTCGGCGGCCGCCACTAGAACCTCTTGCTCAGCCGGTGGCTCCACCGCGTGGGCAGCCGGGAGGGGGGCGTCTTGTGGCGGTGCTTGCTGAGCCGGAGGTTCTGGCGTCGCTAGCGCATCGCCGGGCACCGCTGCGGGCGAGCTCTGCTCTTGCTGGGCCAACCGCTCTGTCCACAGCGCCCGCGCCAGATCATTGGGCAGCAGCTGCGCCAGGGCGTTGTCCAGCGCGGCGCCTGCATCGACGCCGTGGCCCAGCACTGCCGTGCCAGGGCCCAGCAGCGCGCAGGTCCACCACTGCTCAAAGCGGTAGCGAATCTGGTAGCCATAGCAGTGGAGCAGGGCGGTGGCGGCAAGAGCACTGGGCTGAGGTGGCTTCATCCCTCGAGCATGGCCATTCTCGCAGGCCATCGCAAGCAGGCCGGCTGCGCCGCTCAGGCAGTCGCCGTGGTTCGGATCAAGGGCTGCTGCGAAGAGGCTTGCGCAGGCGCTCGACCAGCATCTCAATGGCAACCAAGTTGTTGCCGCCTTCTGGGATGATCACATCGGCATAGCGGCGAGACGGCTCGACAAACGCCTCGTGCATTGGCCGCACCGTCTTGAGGTACTGCCGGCGAACCTCCTCAAAGCTGCGGCCGCGGCGCTCCATGTCGCGGCGGATCCGTCGCAACAGGCGGATGTCCGAAGGGGTCTCTACAAAGACCTTGACGTCAAAGCGCTCGCGCAAGGCCGGCTCGGCAAAGATCAGGATGCCTTCGACCACGATGACCCGGGTAGGCTGCAGGCGGGTCGTCTCTTCGCGGCGGCGGTGCGACACAAAGTCATAGTTGGGCCGGTCGACCGCTTCGCCGCGGGCCAGGGCGTCCAAATGGGCCGCCAGCAGCTCGCTTTCCAGGCTGTCGGGGTGATCGTAGTTGAGCTGGGCCCGCTGGTCGCCGTCCAGCTCGGGGTGCTCGCGGTAGTAGTGGTCGTGCTCAATGAGCGTCACCGACTCGCCGGCCAATTCCGCCACCACCGTGCGGGCAATCGTGGTCTTGCCAGCGCCCGTGCCTCCGGCGATGCCAATGATGAGCGGTCGCGGCAGGCCGCTCTCCCCCTTGGGCTTGAGCTCTGCAGCTCCAATGGCCGCGGTGTGGGTGGCGCGGAACGCCAAGCTGTGCTCGTCGGCGTGGTTGGCCTCGACGGTCAGTGGCGACGCCGAGCTTGTTGGTTTGCGGGCCGATTCGCTGTTCATGCTGTCCTCTTCGACCTCGCCGCGCGGCAAGTGGGCACTTTGGCGCTTGGCCGCCCGGCGAGAGACCTTGCCAAACCTTGCCAAGCTTGGCCGTGGCCGGCGGCATTGTACCGCGGATCGGGCTCTGCGCTCAACCGCAGCGCCTGCGCTGGTCAGCTTCTGGCGTCGGTGGCGGCGAATTCGCGCTTTCGCCGCGACCGTGCCATGCTCACGCGGCGAGGCGTCAATTGGCTGCGCTGCAGTAGCTTCAGGTGCCCGGCGCGATGGGAGGTCAAACATGCAGGCACCCGTCCGACCCGCCCTGCCCAAGCACCTGCTAGACCATCTGGGGCCCGCCGGCCAGGCGGTGCTGTCCGCTGACGCGGTAGAATCCGCGCGTGCCGCCTTGACGCTGGTCGAGTCGCTGCCGGCGATGACCTCCGCGCTGCACGAACGCTCGGCCTGGCTTGGGTATGTTCGCAGCCTGGTTGTAGAACTTGGCGACCACTGCCCAGAGGATGTCGAAGTTCGGCTGCTGGCCAGCATTTCGCGCACCGCTTTGGCCGCCCACGAGACCAGTGCCGGCTTGGCCGCCTCTGACCATGCCCTGGTCTGGGCCGAAGAAACGGGCGAGCTTGCCGCTCAAGTGCTCATTCTTGCGGGACGTTTGCCTTATCTGTCCCACAGGGCGCCTGTGGACGCCAACCGCGATCTGCGCAAGATGGACGCGGCCTGGGGCATGCTCACCGAAGACACAGAGCTGGATGACAGCCTTAAGCTGCTGCTGGCTGAAGTGCTGCTGGCCCGGGCTGCCTACCACGGCTCCACCGGCCACTTAGAGAAGCTGCGTGCCGAAATTTCTGAGCTGGGTCGGCTGCAGCTGCCGCGCTGTGAGGCCCTGAGCTTTGTCGCCTTTGCCAGTTTTGCTCTGCTCGGGCAGTACTTTCTGCGCTGCGGACAGCACGCCGCTGCCGTCTCGCCGCTGACGGACGCGGTGCGCCTGTGCGAACAGTCCGGTGCGTGGACAGAAGCCGCCAATCTGCAGACCACCTTGGCGGCGATTGCCCTGCTGCAAGGCAAAGTTCCGGACGCCCTGCAGCACGCCCGCACGGCCTTGCTCCACGCCCAGCGCAGCGGCACCCAGCACCCCCAGCCTGATCCCTGGTTGGGGCTGCCGCTGGACATCTGCCTGGCCAAGACTTCTGCAGCGGCAGTTCAGGCCACGGCCGAAGCGGTGCTGACGGCGCAGGACCTGGGTGATCCCGCAGGGTTTCTGATGGCGACTTCGGCGATGGTAGCCTTTTACCTGGCCGATGACCGCGCCCTTGAAGCACTGGATGCCCTGGGCGAGGCGACGGAAGTGGCGCGCAGCCTTAGCGACCCTTCGATCACCCCGGCGCTGCGCGGTATTTCTGAGCGCCTGCTGGGCTTCTTGGGCGTCCTCAAGATCTAGACGACCCAATGGCTGGCCGTCCGCCACCGGCATGGACGCTGCGGTTCCTTGCTGCCAGCGCCTTCCCCGTGGCCAAATACCCCTAGCCGCCGCCAGAGAGCTGGTCGGCCCGCTTGACTGCCGCCTGCACGGCCACCGTCATGGCATCGCCCCACCCCTGCTGCTGCAGCTGCGCAAGCGCTGCTTCGGTCATGCCACCCTTGCTGGTGACCGCCTCGCGCAGCTGCTGGGCCGATCGGACATCGCCGTCCAGCAGGTGGGCGGCGCCGACAATCGTCTGACGCGCCAGCGCGGCGGCCTGTGGCCCTTGCAGGCCTACCGCTTGAGCCGCTTGCTCCAAGGCCTCGCACAGCGCAAAAACGTAGGCGGGGCCGCAACCTGCCACCGCGGTAAAGGCGTCGATCTGCGGCTCTGGCAGGGGCATGGTCAGCCCCAGGGGCCCTAGCAGCTGCTGCTGGCGGTCCAGGTCCAGCTGGGTGAGGCCGGGGCCTGCGCTCCACGCCACCACTCCGCGGCCGACGGCCACCGGCGTGTTGGGCATCCAGCGAAGCACCCGCGCTTGATCGCCCAGGCCTTGCTGCAGCTGCGGTACGGTCACGGCGGCCAGGATCGAGATCCACAGAGGCCCGTCAGGTCCCGGTCGAGCCTGCGCCGCCGCCTGCAAGACAGCGCCGCGCTGCTGGGGCTTGACGGCGATCACCACGACGTCCGCTCCGTGCAGCGCCGTGGCAACATCGGTGCCGCAGACAACCCCATGGCTGCTGCGCACTTGCTCTGCCACGTCCTCTTGCACCACGCACACGCTGACAGCGCTGCGCTGCACCACACCCGCGTCGAGCCAGCGCGCCAGCAGAGCACCACCCATGTTGCCGCAGCCGATCATCGCCAGCTTCAAGAGACCACCCCCAGTTGCCCGCCCACGCCCAGCCGCAGCCCGCGCAGGACATCCGCTGCCGCCGCGCGGCCTTTGCCTGGTCGCTGCAGCTCAGCCACCCCAAGGGCGCCGTCGCCGCAGCCGATCCACACCAGCGGCCCTTCAACGGCCAAGACCTGCCCGGGGGGGCCGCTGCGCTCAGAGAGCTGCAGCCCTTCGGCAAAGACCTTCCAGTCCTCTGCGGGCGCGGCAGCGCTGGCAAAGAAGGCGCCGGGCCAAGGCTGCATCGCTCTGATCTGACAGTGCAATTGCGTGGCTTTGCGCTGCCAGTCCAGCCGGCCCTCGCCCTTGTCCAGCGGTGGCGCCCAGGTAATGCCCTGCAGCGGCTGCGGCTGCGCCACCAGGCGATTGGCCATCAGGGCAGACCAGTTGTCCAGCAGCAGTGCCGCGCCAGCGTCAGCGAGCTTGGCCTCCAGCATCGGCGTGGTGTCACCTGGCCCAATTGGCAATTCAGCACGGGCCAGCACCGCGCCAGTGTCCAGCCCTGCGTCCATCCTCATCAGGCACATGCCAGACGCGCTGTCTCCGGCGGCGATGGCACGGGCGATCGGCGAAGCCCCCCGCCAGCGCGGCAGCAGAGACGCGTGGAGATTGACGCAGCCAAGGCGCGGCGCATCCAGCACTTCTTGGGTCAGAATGCGCCCATAGGCAACCACCACCGCCAGCTCTGCGTGCTGCTGGCGCAGCCACTCAGCCAGCGCGCCGTCGCGCACCTTGACCGGCTGATAGACCTGCAGACCGCGGGCCAAGGCCAGGACCTTCACCGCTGGAGCTTTGAGCTGATTGCCGCGCCCGGCGGGCTTGTCTGGCTGGGTAACTACCGCCGTGACCGGGATGTGGGCATCCAGCAGCGCCTGCAGCACCGTGGCGGCCAGCGGCGGCGAGCCAAAGAACACAACGGACATCGGGTCTCCGGGCAGGACGCGCACGCCCTGGGTGTTCTGCGGGCCAAGAATGGCGGCGCGGCAGAGAGAACCCGCCATTTGTCTGCGGGCTCTTGAGGCGTTCTTTTCGCGTGGGGCCAGGCAAAGAAATCCGCTGAAATCACATCAAAGCTTGGTGGGTCGCCCACCGACTACCCGGGCTGTTCCCGCATCAGTCGGTCATGGGCCCCAGCGACGCTAGCCCGGCGAGACCACCTGCGGCTCAGCGCGCTTGGCGCGGGCTTTGGTGCGGAACTGCTTTTCCTCAATGTCGTCGCGGTTGTTGCGCATGTAGTCCCGCAGGGCCACTTTGCGCTTCAGCGGGCTCAGCCGGTCCAAGAAGGTGATCCCCTCTAAGTGGTCAAATTCGTGCTGGATGCAGATGGCGGCCAGGCCCTTGGCCTTGATGCGCTGCTCTTGGCCGTGGCGATCCTGGTAGGCCAGCTCGACCTCATTGGCGCGAATCACTGGCTCGTAGAGCTCGGGGAAGGACAGGCAGCCCTCCTCGTACTTGATCTCGCCGCGGCGCGCCAGGATCCGCGGGTTGATCACCTCTACGATGCCGGTGCGCTGGCCCTCGCCGTCGGGCACGTCCATCAAGAACAGCCGCAGCGTCTCGCCGACTTGGTTGGCGGCCAAGCCCAAGCCCTCTGCCTTGGCCATGGTGTCGGCCATGTCATCTAGCAGCCGGTGCAGCTCTTCGCCGAACTCGGTCACCTCTCGGCCCCGCTCTTTCAGCACCGGATCTGGGTAAGTGCGGATTTCCAAGACAGCCATCGATCCCCCAACCTAGTTAAGCTCCACCAACAATCCCTTGCTGGTTGCCCTTGCCCTGCCACGTGGGCCGCCAGCCTCACCCTTGCGGACACGCGGCGACTCGCCGACCAAGACTCCGCCGATTTGATTTTGTCGGGTCCCTACTATCTTCGCAACTCTGGCAGCCACCCCGAGCCCGTTGGCACCCTGGACTCAGGCCTGCTTGGCCTTGCGCGGCTTCTTCTCTGCTACCTTTGGAGCCTCAGGCGCTGCCGCAGATTCAGCAGCCGGCCCCTCTGGTGGACCCTCCCGGCCTTTGGCTGCCAGCATCTCGGCGGCGGCGGCCTTGGTGGCTTCTTCGGCTGCCTTGCTTGCCGCCAGCTCCTGCTGGGCCTGGTCCAATTGCTCATGCAGATCAGCTAGGTGATCCTCCATGTCGCGCATAGAGCGGCGCAGGGTGGCCATGTCTTCGCGGGTCGCCAGCTCCAGGGCGGCGGCCAGTTCTTTGACCCGCGCTTCCAGGGCTTCGCGCGCCCCTGCCCGCAGGTTGATGGCGGCTACCACCACTTGGCGCAGCTCGGCGCTGCTGAGCACCTTCATGGTGGCCTCAGAAGCCAGCACCTTGCCCACCTGCTTGGCGGCCATGTCTTTGAGCCTGTTCAGCATCGTAACTCCAGCGGGCGATGAATCGAAATCTGCGAAGTAGTCAAACCTATGGCACCCGCCGTTGCGGTGTTGCCTTCCATAAAGCTGGGCTGTACCGGTCGCGCAAGGCCCAGAGCTGCCGCGCTCTGCCAGGCCAGCGCGCGCTGTCTCTGCCTTTGCAGGTGGGTCACCGCTCAGCAGCCGCAGGGCACGTAGTCCTGGCAGCAATCGCCAAACTGCTGGCACGCGTCATCGCAGAAGCAGCCGCCGGCCCCGGGGCCGCCGCACTTGTTCTTGCACGTAGACGCGGGGTTCTTGCCGCACAGCGATCCGCCGCCGCCGCCGCCACCACCGCCGCACAGCGCGCCGTAGTCAGCGCAACAGTCGCCGGCGCCGGTGCAGGCGGCGTCGCAATAGCACGTGCCAGTCGCCGACTTGCCGCCGCAGCTGCCGGCGCAGGTCTCTTTGGTAGCGCCGCCACCGCCGCCGCCGCCACCGCAGACCGCCGCATAGTCGCTGCAGCAATCGCCGGCACCGGTGCAGGCCGCGTCGCAGTAGCAGTTGCCCGAAGCGGGCTGGCTGCCGCAGACGCCTTTGCAGCTGTCTGCCCCGCCGCCACCACCGCCGCAGGGACCGCAGTCCGCGGGGCAGGTCATGCAGTTCTCGGTCGCTGCGTTGCAGCTGAAGTCACCGCATTTGGCCGCGGTTGGGCAGCAGTCGGTGGGGCAGTTGGTGCAGGTTTCTTTGGTCTTGTCGCAGGTCTTGTCGCCACAGATACCACCGCCGCCACCGCCGCCACCGCCGCCGCCGCCGCAGACCTGCGCATAGTCGCTGCAGCAGTCGCCCGAGCTGGAGCACAGGTCGTCGCAGAAGCAATTGCCGCTAGGGGCCGCATCGCCGCAGGAGCCGACGCAGGAGTCTGAGCCACCACCGCCTCCGCCGCCGCCACCACCGCCGCCAGAGCATCCTGAGATGGCGCTGTTTTGGCAAAAGCCTTTGACGCAGCTGTCCATGGTGCACTCGTCGGCGTCGTCGCACTCCAGGCCGATAAAGCACTGCTTGCCGGTGCCTGTGGTGGTGTGCTGGCACTTGCCGTTGACGCAGGCGTCGGTGGTCGTATCGCTGCCGTCGTCGCACTGCGCGTCGGTGGCGCAGCAATCGGGCTTGGCGGTGTTGGTGCAAATGCCGTTGCTGCAGCTGTCCGTGGTGCAGGCGCTGCCGTCGTCGCAGTCGGCGCTGGTCTTGCAGCAGCCGCCTTCCTTGACGCTGTTCAGGCACTTGCCCGAGACGCACTGGTCGGTGGTGCAGTCATTCTTGTCATTGCACTGGCCGTCATTGACGCAGCAGCCGCTGCCCGAAGGGGTGTGGAGGCACTCAAAATGGCTGCAGGAATCTACGGTGCAGGCAATGGCGTCATCGCAGCCCTTGTTGTCGGCGCAGCAGCCCGCGCCGCTGGCGGCGAAGCTGCATTTGCCCTGCAGGCACTTGTCGGTGCTGCAGCCCAGGCCGTCGTCGCAGTCGCTGTCGGCGGCGCAGCAGCCGGGTTTGCCGTCGGCGCACGGCAGGCTCTTGGGGTAGACGCAGCGGAACTCGACACAGGCTCCGCCGGGGCCCGCGCTGCAGTCGCCATCGGCCGCGCAGCAGCTTGGGTCGGGCTTGTTGGGATCGTTGAACTTGCTGTAGCCGCAGGTGCCGTTCAAGCAGATGTCGGCCGAGCAGGCATTGTCATCCTTGCAGTCTTTGGTGCCGGTGCAATTACAGTTGGGGCCCGGCTGCTTGGGATGGACACAGCTGCCGGCCACACACTTGTCGGCGGTGCAGGGCAGTCCGTCATCGCATTCGCTATTGAGTTTACATGGTTGTCCGCCAGTCGCGCTGTCTTTGACGGCATCAGAGGCCTGGCCAGAGGATCCGTCTTTGAGACCCGTGCCGCCCGCGTCGGCGCCCTGGGCGCTGTCTGAGCTGGCATCGCCAAAATTGGCGCGGTTGATGACGCAGTTGCCGGCAACGCAGGGCGCGCCTTTGCAGTCGGCCGTCGAGGTGCAGGTCTTGGCGCGGCAGGTGTTGAAGGCGCAGGTCATCCCGCCAGGGCAGTCGTCTTCGACCGCGCACGGCGTAGCGACGGTTGAGCCGGCCGTGGCGCCCCCTGAGCCGCAAGCGCTTGCCAGCCACACCGCTGACACAGCAGCCACAAACACGGCAGACGACTTGACTTTCAGGAATCTCAACATGGTTTCCGCCGGATGGGGGTGGTCAACCCGCTCTTGCTCAACAGCCCAACTTTTCTTCGATCGGCCACTCGCGCTGCCCACAAGCCAGCGCAAGCCCTTCAGCATAGGGCAGCCCGCGCGCTGCGGCAACCCAATTCTGCCTAAGGCCGCTGATTCTGGCAGGGTAAATAGGGCCGACAGACCCACCTGGCGGCAAAGGCTGCGCATGCTGGCAAAACGCCGCTGTCGGCGCCACTGGCCCTGGGGTTGCTTGGGCGCGCGGCCTGGCTGCGAAAGAGGGCAAAGCTGCTAGAATTCTGCCGGGAACAGGCCTGCGGAGACGAGCCAAGCCGGAGCGTCCAAGACCTGTGAACAGCAAGCGGCTGCCGCCTGGATCGAGCTAGCGGTCTTGGGTATTAGAACTTGCCGCTGGCAGAGAACATGAGCGTCATGCCGCTGATGTCGGTGGCGCGCAGGCGCTGGCCGGGCTGGTCGACGGACCACAGGAACACCGGGCTGTACTCGTTCTGGCCGTTCTTGTTGAACTGCTGGACGTTGGCATTGCCGTCCAGGTCCTTGCCGACTTCGCCAAAGGTGATGTAGTGCGGGGTCTCGGCCATCCAGCCGACCTTGGCGCTCAGCTGAAAGTACTGTATGGGCTGGAAGTGCACCGCTGCCCAGCCGTTGAAGCGCGCGTAGCTCTCGACCTCGGTGATGCCGTCGGTGGGGCGCGGCTTGCCGGTGGTGGGGTCGACTTCAGAGCGATCGTGCAGGCCGGTGCTGCAGCCTTCAGAGGGCTTGCAGGGATTGTTGGGCGACGCCAGAGCTTCCCAGATCTCTGAGTACTCGCGGCCGCGGCCAATGTAGTCCATGCCAAAGCCGGCCTCGATCTCCAGGCGTTCTTCTTTCTTGAGATTCTCCCACGGGACCACGGTCAATCCGAAGTTGCTGCCCAACGTAAAGCCCGGCGTCACGGTTTTTTGGGTCTGGCCGTGGGTCACAAACAGGCCCGAGCTGGCGCCAGAGCGCAGCGGCGTGACGTGTACGTTGATAAACGGCTCCAGCACCTGCAGCGCCCGGCGAGACATGGTCGAGTACAGGGTCAGCTCGTGAAGACCGTAGCCAACGCCGGTGTTTTTGGCCTGCATGGCGGTGCCGGTGGGGGCGGTGTACTCCAGGCCAAAGACCCAGGTTGGGTCGCCAGCGTTGCGGAAGTAGTTGAAGGGCGCCCACTTCAGGCCCATCTGCAGGTCGCCAAGGCCAGAGCGGCTGGTGGACTGGTAGGGCACCTTGAACAGCGCTTCTTTGGCCGACGGCGGCAGGATCGTCGAGTTGGCCGACGTCACCCCAGCGGTAAACTCGTGCTTCCAATCGTCGCCAACGACCACAGGAATCACCGCATACAGCTCAAAGTCCTTGTACAGGCCCAGGCGCACGTCGACGTTTAGGGTGTTGCGGACCCGCTCGAATTCCAGTTCTCTGGCCAGCACATAGCTGTTGCCACCGGGGCAGTTGGTGCCAAGTACGTCGTTCTTGAGACAGCTCTGCTGGCGGGCGATGACCGACTTGCGGGTCTCGCTGACAAAGCGCAGCCGCACCGAGCCGTCAAAGGGGTCGTCGTTCTGGTCGTCAAAAGCGTCAAGGACGTCGGTCACTTCGACGGCCTGTGCGGGAGCGGCGGCCAGCGCGCCCGTCAAAGAGGCCAAGGCCAGCAGCATCGCCGCGCCAAGCGACGTCTTGCCCCGCCGGCCATCCCGCTGGCTGCGGTGGGCGCCGGCATCGACCCTCGCCGCTGACTGGGGCAGGCCAAGGGCTGAATAGGTGCGAGTCTGTGTGGGGTTCATGCTGGCCTCCCGGATCGAGCGATGGTGCGGCCTGGGCCGGCGACCCGCTGACGGCGCGAGGATAGCGGCAAAGGGCCTGTCGCAGCAAGTGCCGGCCCACCCGGAATCGCTGCCTTGGGCGCCGCTGTGCGCTGCCACACCCCGGGAATCTTGATCGTTAGAAGCTAGCGCAGAAGCTTGGGCGAAACCGCTGCCTCGACGCCGCTGCCGACCGCCACGCTGCGGCGCTTGAGCGTCAGCGCGGCGCCATCGCCGGTCAGCGGGCGCAGGCGCAGCGCCTGGGGCACGGGGATGCCGTTGCGGTCTTCCAGGTCTAGCCACTCTGCCAGGGCCAGGCGCTTGCCGTCGCGGTCGTCCGTTTCGACCAGCGTCCAGCTGCCCCAGCGCTTGTGGACGCCGATCTTGCCGGGCAGCACCCCTGGGGGCGCCTGGTAGTCTGGCTTGCAGCGGATGACGCCACTGTCGCCAAATTCGCCTTCCAGTTCATAGTTATAGCCAGACACTATCTCTGGCAGGGCAAAAACCTGCAGAGGGAGCTGCAGGCCCACCAGGGCAGCGTTGAGCAGGGCAGGGGTGGCCACGGCGGGCTTGCCTTGGGGCATTTTGACCCAGAGCTGGGTGCCGTCGGCCACCACCCCGCTGCCCTTGAGCTGCGCAGGCGCATCGAACCGCACCATCATCCGGCTCATCTTAAGCCCTTCGGCAGGCCTGAGTTGACTAGCGGCGGCGGCGGAGTCCTTGGGCCGGCCCGGCAGCGGCGGCAGCCGCACCACCGTCAAGCGCAATTCCAGCGGCGTTCCCTGGGCCAGCGGGTGACTGGCGGGCAACAGCGCCGCATACTCGGCTCGCCACGGCTGACGGGCTGCACTGCTGCGGGCATCGGCCAGGATCGCCGCTGCGCCAGCGCGCCGCAGGTCCAGCCAATCGCGGGCCCAGGCGGTCTGTGGCGAAAGGGCGCCCAGCGCCAGCGCTAGGGCCGCGCCCAGCATTCGGCGCAGGCTCCAGGGCAGGCTCCAGGGCAGGCTCCAGGGCAGGCTTTGGGGCACGACTGGGGCCAGGGCCAGCGAGCTGAGCCTTCTTGGCGCGCGCGGGCCGCGGTGGAGCCAAGAGCCCGTCAGGGGGCCGGGGCCGCTCAAGGCGCGGCGACCTTGTTCAGCTTGACTTCGACCTTGCCCACGGCATCGGTGGAGCCAGTTTCATCGCCGGAGGTCAACAGGTACAGGCCGCCGCCAATCAGGGCCGCGCCGCCAGCGACCGCGGTCCAGAACCACCACTCAGAAGTGATGGGCTTCTTCTTGTCTTTGCCGTCGTCAAACAGCGGCGCATTGGGGTCGATCTGCTCGGTCCCGGCCTTGCGGCCCACGCCCTGGGTCACCACGGACTGGCGCATGTCCAGGGGCTGAGTGCCGGGATCGGCGCCCAGCTTGGCTCCGCAGGCTTCGGCCAAGAAGGTGCCCAAGCGGTCAAAGTACTTTTCGTCCTTGTCGATGGCGTCTTCGAGCTTGCGGAAGCTGCCGTCCGCGCCCAGGAAATAGCCCGCCAGGGTGGTGGCCTTCTTGCCGTCCGAAGCGGGGCGCACCACGATCATCTGGTCGGCGCCCAGCTGATTGCGCAGCTCGCGCATGCGGTCTTCGACCACACTTGGCTGCTTGAAGTTGGTCGCCAGAACGGCGCGGCCCTGCTCGAGATCGGGGCCAAAGGGCGCCGGCTTGAGGTCGAATTCGGCGATGCCAGGCTTGCCCGCCGCTACCTCGACAAAGCGCCGCTCTGCCACCATGCCGCCCATGCGCACGCTCACGCGGTGGCTGCCTGCAGGCAGGTTAGAGGCTTGGGCCGTGCCCGCGCCGCGCCACACCCCGTCGATCCAGACGTCGGCCTTGCCGCCGCGCACCACCACCTTGATGTCGCCTTTGGCGCCGCCGCTGACTGAAGCCGCCACCTGGGTATACAGGTCCTTGGCCTGGCTGCCGTACGCGGAGTACTCCTCTTCGGACTGCGTCGGAATCAGCACCAGCGACTTGACCAGCGTATCTCGCGCCGGCACCAGCTCGCCGACGGCCAGTAGCGCCAGGGCCTGCGCCTTGAACAGCCGCGCGTACAGCCGCTCGTCGCCGGCCATGGGGGCGTCTTTCAGCTTGGCAATCGCGGCCTGCAGGCGCTCTTGGGCGCGCTTGGGCGTGCGCAGCAGCAAGGCGCGCAGGGCGTCTTCAATGATGACGCTGGCTTGCTCTTCGCTCTCTAGGCCAGGCAGCGGCGACAGCTCAAATGGCTTGACCGTGTCGAGGCGGGCAGCTGCTTCGCTCAACATCCGCTCCAGCGCTTCGGCGTCGCCGTCGGCCTTTTTGGCCACCGGCACCACCAGCACGGCCAGTGTGGAATTGACCGAGGCCTGCGCCTGGGCGCTCGCGATGTAGTCCGCGCCTTGCAGCGCCGACCAAAAATGCACGTCGGTCACGGTCGCCGCGGCTATCAGGGCCAGCGCAGTGCGGGCAGAGCGGCGCCGCAGAGTGGCAAACAAGGCTGGTCGATGCATGGATTCGCTCGCTGGTTGGATTTCGAAGAACGAAGAGCGCATGGGAGCCTGTGGTTCAAAGGCTCAGCACGGGGCGGCCCGGCTGAACGGCATCGGTGCAGCTGCCGCTACTTGGGCAGCAAGAACTTGGGGCAGTAGATATCGCTGGTGGCCTGCTGCTGCGAGGACAGCACGCCAGCGCCCAGCTGCGAGGTGCCGCCGAACAGGATGACGCAGTCATTGCGCAGCGTCAGGCCCGTGTGGCCGCCGCGCAGCACAAAATTCTTGGCCGCGGGCATGTCATTGCTGCCGAGCATTTTGCCAGAGGGCAGGTTGAACGCCTGCACCAGCTGCGAAGCCGGCTGCGCATGGGCAGAGAAGCCGCCGCTCAGCAACACGTGATCGGCGCCGCTCTGATTGGCCTGGTGGAAGTAGACGCCCTTGGCCAAGCCAGACAGCCGCGCGGTCTTGATGCGGCCCTTGGTGCTTTCGGTCGCTTCCTTGAGCGAAACCTTGAACAGGTCGTCGGCCTTGGGCTGCAGCCAGGCCTTGGCCTTGGGATCGTAGCGCACGCCGCCCGCCGAAAGAAAGTGATACCACTCGCCGTCTTTGTCGACCGTCTTGCCGAGCGGGGTCAGCGTTGGGAAGAACAGCGAAGTGTCGGTCGCCACCGTGTCGCCGACTTTCTGGGGCAGGAAGTCGCCTTCTAGCTTGTAGTCCGAGGAGAATTCGCCGGTGCCGGGCTCGGTGGACTCCTTGAAGCGCTCGCCGTGCTTGATGGCGGTGGTCAGCGGGTTGTTGGGATCGTAGCCCTGGTCAATGGTGGCGCCGCCCCAGATGAAGTAGCGGCTGGTGCCGTTGGCGGTAGGGCCGACGTAGGCGACCGCCGCACCGGCGCGCACGGTGTTCAGCTGCAAGGTATTGAGAGCAGGCACAAACTTACCAGTCTTTTGCCCTTGCTCGCGGTTGGAAGTAAAGCGGTCGGACTTGGCGTAGTCGTCGCTGTTGGAGACGGGCCACGGCGCGCCGCCCAGAGCGACCACATAGTCATCGGTCAGAGCAATCAGATTGGGAAACACGCGCTTCTTGGCGTTCAGGCCGTTGTCTGCACCGGCGATAAAGGTGTCAGACCCGACGTCATAGATCTCATAAGACAGGCTGACCCCGTCGTTGACGGACCAGATCGGCGGTGTCGAGCCATCGACCGGAATCGCCATCTTCTTGGCGCCACCGACGATCAACACCTGGTTGAGCTTGGGCAGGTAGATCATCGCGTGGCCGGCGCGGGCCTCTTTCATCAGCGTCTTGGACTTGGCAAAGGTGCCGGTGTTGCCGTCAAAGATGTAGGCAGCGTCCGACGGCGACTCCAAGCGGACCAACCCGCCGTCGGGAGTGGAGTTGGTAAAGCCGCCGGTCAGCAGCACGCGACCGTTGTCCATGACCACAGAAGCGGGAAACAGGGCGTTGGCCATGTTCTTGGTGCCGACGCAGGTGAAATTCTCTACCGCCATCAAGGCCATTTCTAGGCTGGTGGTATCGTTCTTCTTGATGTTGACGCCGGTGCGGCGGCCAAACCACTGGGCGGTGCCGGCGCCGCCAAAGCCGAGCATGTTGACCTCAAAGGGGCTGCCGGCCTTGATGTCGTTGAAGACGATGCTGCTCTTGCCGGTGCTGTAGGCCGCGGTAGGGCTGGCGCCGGCGATTTGCAGGCCGGTGGCTGAGGGCTCGCGCACGATCAATTGCAAGGTCTTGAGGGCAGCAAACGGGTCGGCCGTCTGGCCGCCGCAGGTCGCAAGCGCAAAGACCTGGCTGGCCACGCCGCCGGTGTCTTCGGCGGGCAGGTCCTCTGCGGCGCAAGCGCCCAGGCCCAAAGCCATGGCTGCCAATCCGGCTCGGACAAGGCGGGGAGCTGCGGCGCGCCCGCGGGCGGAGGCGGCGAGAAGGCGGCGGCGGGCCTGCAGTGCGGTGGGAGGCGAGCGCATCGATGTCTCCGTGGGCGTCAAGGGCAACAGAAGGCAACAAAAACAGAGAGCAAGGCCAAAGCCCGGCAAGGGCCACACTAGCATGGAGCAGGGGGCTCAGTCGGCCATTCGCCCAGGGCGACGCGACTGTCCGGCCGGCGATCCTATCAGAAGGGCGTCAAAAACACGATCTTGTCTGTACCATCAGCGGGGCCAACGGTAATGGGCGGCGGCGACTGGCGCGGATCCGAAGTGATAATGTAGTACATCGTGCCGTCATCGCGATACGCCTTGCGGCAAATCACAAAGTCGGGCTTGGGCGGCTCTACTTGGTACTTGCGCAGGTTGGTGCGGACACGCTGCCAGTAGTTCTCTCTGATGTCGCGGACGTTCTTGGTCGAGGGGAACAGCGCCGCGAATTTGGCGAAGGTTTCTTCCGAGTCCGGCTCCATGGCGATCTGGTTCATCCGCCAGATCACGCCCTCTGGGCCGCCGGGGCCGGTGACCCGCTGGTTCAGGTCGCACATGCCGCCTTTCTGCTTGAGTTGGGTGCTCGAGACTGTCTGTTCGGCGGCTTGCTTGGACTCGCCCACGGCTTGGTTGGCGCCAATGGTGGTGGTCGGTCGGCAGCCCGCGGCCAAGGCCAGGGCGGCCAGCGCCGTCATCGCCAGCGCGAAGGCCCGCGTTGCGCGCAGACGCTGCACCAACGACCTGGACGGATTCACGGGGGCAAGCAGGCTCTCCGACATCGGCCACTCCAACAATTGCATGGGCCACCAGCGGCATCGGCGCCTGCGCAGCGACCTGGGGCCGGGCCGCGAGCAGGGGCATGAACGCAAAGGGTAGCATGGCGCGCCAGCAAGCTCCACCCCACCGCAGCCGGCCAGTGCCCGGCTTGACCCGGCGTATGTGCTTTGCTGACAAGCTCTGTTCTGGTATGCTCCCCGATCGCAACGTGAGCGTCGCACCACTGGGACGCGCGCGGCAACTGAACCACGGTGTCCGGCGCGCACAGAGACGCCCTACATCTTCAGATTAAGGCGGGACCTAGCAGCTCAAGCGCTGTGCCACGGACCCGGATGAGCGCATGGACGGCAGCAATCTGGTCGGAAAAACCCTCGCAGGCCGCTACAAGCTGATCAAGATGATCGGCCAGGGCGGCATGGGCTCGGTCTTTCAGGGCCAAGATCAGCAGATGTCCAACAAGGTGGTGGCGATCAAGATCCTGGCGCCGCACCTGGTGTCGGACGAAAAGCAAGTGCTGCGCTTTGAGCAGGAAGCCAGAGCCGCCAATCAGTTGCGCCACCCCAACACCATCAGCGTGCTCGACTTTGGCCGCTCTGACCACCACATCTTCATGGCGCTGGAGTTCCTGACCGGCGAGACGCTGACGGCCGTTCTCAAGCGCGGCCGGCTCGACACCACCCGCTGCCTGTACATGATCCGCCAGGTGCTGAAATCCCTGGCAGAAGCCCACAGCAAGGGCATCATCCACCGCGACCTGAAGCCGGACAACATCTTTGTCTGCGACATCTATGGCGAAAAAGACTTCATCAAGGTCATCGACTTTGGCATCGCCAAGTTCTTGGAGGCCGGCGGTGCTGAGCTGACCCAAGCGGGCAAGATGTTTGGCACACCGCGCTACCTGTCGCCCGAGCAGGCGCAGGGGCTGCCGCTGTCGGCCGCTAGTGACCTGTATTCGCTGGGCGTTATCCTGTTTGAGATGCTGACTGGCCGGCCGCCTTTTGTGGCCGAAGACCCGATCGCCGTAGCCATCAAGCACGTGCAAGAGCCGCCGCCGCGCTTTGCTGACGTGGATCCCGATCTGTATGTCCCTGAGGAATTGGACCATCTGGTGTTCAAGATGCTGGCCAAGAAGGCCGCCAATCGCCACCAGTCGTCCGAGGAAGTGCTGGAGGCCATCGACGGCGTGATGGCGGTGCTGCACGGCGGCCGCTACCCGTCAGGGCAATTCAGCGCCGTGGGCAATCGCACGCCAGGCAAGCCGACCACGGTACCGCCGCCGTCGCGCAAGTCGCAGCAGCTGTCTACGGTCAACTCCCAGGAACTTGAGGCGACGCGCGCGCTTGACGTGGCCGACGTCCAGATGGGTGGGCTGGATTCTGAGCGGACGATGGCGCTGGACACCTCGGCTACGTCGGGCTCGGCAGGGGCCAACGCCGCAACCATGGCCCTGGATCTGGACCAGGCGCGCGCCCAATTGGCAGGTGGCGACGCCAAGGGCAAGAACGGCGGCAAGGGCAAAGACGGCGCCAAGGGCGCGGACGGCGCCAAGGGCAAAGACAGCGGCAAGCCAGGGCCCGCCGCCGCAGAGGCCGCCGCCCATGGCGGGCCTTCCGTTCGCAATTTGCTGCTGTTGCTGGTGGTGGCGGTGGTCGTTGTGGGTGGCGCCGTAGTGGTGCTACTGACCGGCAAAGAAGAAGCCAAGCCCGCCCCAAGGTCCGCAGAGATCGCCGCCGGAGACAACGCTGGCGGTCAGGACCGGGCTGGGCAAGGCAAGAGCGACCAGGAAAGGGCCGACCAAGAAAAGGCGGACAAAGAAAAGGCGGACAAAGAAAAGGCAGGGAACGAAAAGGCCGACCAAGAGAAGGCGGACAAGGAAAAGGCCGACAAAGAGAAGGCCGACAAAGAGAAGGCCGAAAGCGAGAAGGCCGCCGCCGCCGGATCAGCCGATGCTTCGGCCTCTGCCGACGGTGGCGCTGCACCCGCAGGGGCTGGCCAAGCTGGAGCCGCGGCGGTACCCGCTGGTGCGGTGCCAGGGGGGGCTGTTCCGGGTGGTGCGCCAGGCGCGGCTGCTACAGAAGTCCGCAAGGTCAGGCTGGAATCCACGCCACCCGGTGCATCTGTGCTGGTCGATGGCAAGGAAGTCGGCACAACCCCTTGCGACGTGCCCCTCAAGAGCGGCGAAGGCAAGAAGGTCACGGTCAAGAAAGCCGGCTTTGACGCCTTTGAGCTCATCTACAGCGACCTGTACCTGTTGGCTCCCGCCAAGCCCGTGTACCCTGTGACGCTGACGGCCTCCAAGTCCGTCATCAAAAAGGCTAAGCCCAAGGTGGAATGGTGAAACCACAAATGCCCACGGCGGCCATGGCGGCGTTGACCCGCGTTTTCAGCATGTTGGCTTTGGTGTCGGCGCTTGCCGCGACGCCAGCTTGGGCCGGCGAGTCGGAAGTGCGCGCCAATGCCATCTACAAGGAAGCTAAAGACCGCTTTGACGCTAAGGATTTTGAGAAGGCCGCCGACCTGGCGGAGCAGGCTGAGCGCATTTTTGGCCACCCGGCGATCACGTTGCTCAAGGGGCGGGCGCTGCGCGCTCTGGGCAAGCTGAGAGAGGCCGAGTCCGCCTACAAGGTGGTTCGCGAAGGTCTGGCGCAGCTGCCCAAGCCGCTGGTCAAGGTCCTGACCGACGAGCTTTTGGGGACCGGCGAAGAGATGCGCCAGAAGGGCGAGCTGAAGGTGACGGCCGAGCCGGCCAGCGCCCGGGCGAAGTTGGACGGCACCGATATTCCTCTGCCCTTTGTCAAGTGGATCGGCCCCGGGCGCCACAAGGTAGAGGCGGGCGTGCCGGGCAAGCGCGCGGTCACCAGGGAAGTCGAGATCAAGGTCGGCGAGACCGTGGACCTGCGCATCAACCTCAACGAGAAGGAAGGGCGCCTGATAGTGGTGGTGCCCAACGGCTTGAAAGGGGCGCTGATTACCATTGACGGGGCGATCTACGAGATCGAAGACGCCCAGCGCCTGGGCGACCGCGCGCCGCCCAAGATAGTCGAGCCAGGCAAGCACAGCGTGGTCTGTGTGCGCGACGGCCGGCAGGTGGGGGTCACGGTCGATGTCGGCTCGGATCAGACGGTAGAAGCCGGCTGCATGGGCTTGGAACCGCCCGCCTCTGCGGTCAGCGCCGGCAAAGCCATGGGCTGGGGCGGTGTGGCCGTAGGCACTGGCCTGCTTGGCTATGGCCTTTACGGCCTGGGCTCGTACCTGCTGGTAGACGTTGATGACGTGCGCGGCATCAAGTCGACCAACAAGCACTGGCTGGGCTCCACCTACGCGATCGTCGGCGCCGGTGCTGCCGTGGCCAGCTACCTTCTGCTGGTGAGAGACGGGGGCTCAGCGGACAGCAAGACTGCGGGCGCGGCCCCAGCCCTGCCTCCGCCGGCCGGACAGTTCGCCCAAGGCGTTGGCCGACTTTGAGCGTTGCGGACGCCACCGAGCTGCGCAGCGATGCGGAACACGAAGCCAAGTGTCGCCGCTGCGGCATCAGCTGCCATATGGCGGTGCCTTCTGACACCAAAGGGCTTGTGGCCGTACCCGGCTTGCGCTGCCAGTTCCTGGAGCAAGACGCGGACGGCCTGTTTGGGTGCAGCGTGTATGCCGATCGCTTTGAGCGGGCTCCCTGGTGCCACCACGCCAGCGAGGCCGCACCGCTGGGCTACCTGGCCACCGACTGCCCCTATGGCACGCCGGTGGGTTTGGGCAAAGTCCGCCTGAGTGAAGAAGAATTTTCTGAGGTCTGGCCGGAGATCTGGCGCAAGATTCGCGCTTGGGGCGTGCCGATCTATGTGCATCGCCAAGCCTTGCTGGCCGAGGTGAGCCACCGCACTGGTAAGCCCTGGGCCCTGGAGCCGTGGCCGGGCGACCCCGAGCGCTTGCGCCTGCGCGGCCCGCGCCCGCTGGAGACTCTGTGAGTGGTGGGCCTTTGTTTCAGTGGCGGCGGCCATGGCGGTTGCGCTTGGCCCTGTGGGTTGTGCTTGCGGTGGCTGCGGGGGGCTGTGCCAGCGTGCGGCGCTTCTTGGTCCCGCCGCCCAGCGCAGCCAGCCAATTGCCCGCCCGCCAGGTGGCTATGAAGGACGCTCACGCAGAATTGTTGCTGGTGGCCGGCTCGGTCTACGGCTCGCCTAGCGCCCGCGCGGTGGCCGTCCGCAGTGGCCAGGTCATGGCCGTGGGCACGCCGCTGGAAGTGTCGGCTACGCTGGGCCCCAGCACCCAGATGGTCAGTGTCCCTGGCGCAGTGGTGATGCCAGGGTTGGTCGACGCCCACGTGCACCTGCAGGGGGCTGCCCAGCTGCGCGATGCGGCGGATCTACGCGCCGTCAAAGACGAAGACTCTCTGCGCGCCGCTGTGCAGGTGGCGCTGGCCACCGCCGACGAGTGGCTGTGGGGCTTTGGTCTGTCGCAGCAGGTTTTTGAGACGCTGCCAGCTTCGGCGATTGAAGCGGCCCTGGACGGCAAGGCGGCCTACCTGTCTCGCGCCGATGGCCACGGGGCTAGGGTGACGGAAGCGCTCATCGACGCATTGCCTAAGGAGTTGGCGGCCAAGGTCGCCGCCGCCGATGGCCGCATCGATGAGGTGCTGGCCCAGCAGGTGTGGCGCGAGATGCCGGCGCTGCGCCCGGCCCGGCTGCGACCGCTGTTGCGCCAGACGCTTATGGAATTGCAGCGGTTTGGTATCACCGAGGTTCACGCCATGGGCGAGCCCGCGGCGGTGGCAACAGTGCTGGCCGAGCTGGACCACGAGGGGCGCCTACCCATGCGCGTCCGCCTGTTCCTGGACTTGGAGCGACCCGAGGGGCAGCGACTGCTCGACGGCACGTTTGTGTTGCCCTACAAAGGGTTGGTCGACGTAGCGGGGGTGAAGGTGTGGCTGGATGGCACGCTTGGCGCCCGGACGGCGGCGCTGAGCCAGCCCTACGCCGATGCCCCGGGGACGTCTGGGCAATTGCTGATGACCGACGCGGCGCTGCAGCTGGTGATTGAGAGAACGGACCGGCGCAAGCTGCAATTGGCGGTGCACGCGATTGGCGATGCCGCGGTTGGCCAGGTCGTGCGGGTGCTGCAGGGGATGAAGAGGCCGCCAGGGGCCAAGCCGCTGCGCATCGAGCACGCCCAGGTGGTGTCGCCAGAGCAGATGACGGCCTTGAGCGGGCTGAGTGTCGAGTGCAGCGTGCAGCCGCGCCACGCCGAGGCCGACAAGGACTTTGCCGCCGCGCGGTTGGGCCCAGAACGCTTGGCCTGGGGCTACCGGGGTTTGGAGCTGGCCAAGGTCTGCAACGTGCGCAGTGGCTCTGATCTGCCGGTCATCCAAGCCAACCCCTTGGCGGACCTGCGCGCGCTGACCAAGGGGACCGCAGGGGCAGACGAATTGGCGCTGGCAGCAGTGACGTCAGCGGGATCCGCCGCGGGCCGCGTGGCCATTGCCAAAGGCATGCAGGCTGACCTGGTGGTTTGGTCGGCCGATCCGCGCACTTCTGCGACCGCCAAGCCGCTGTGGGTAGTCTTGGCCGGCACGGCGCTGCGCCTGGTCGACGAATAGCCGCAGACCAGAGGCCTGACCTGCACGGCGGCCTCGCCCGCCTCAGCCCGCAGCCGGCCCTTCGCAGCGGCTCTGCCACAGCGCCTTACCAAGCAGCTTCGATGACCGCCTTGGACCGCCACACGTTCCATTGCTGATCGCTTTCGCGCTCGCGGTCTTGGCTCTTGTGCACATACTCCAGGTAGTAGCTCAGCCGCACTCCCTGGTAGTTGTAGCTGGCCTGGGCGCCGACCATCTGGCGCGACGTGGTGTCGTCGCCGTAGCCCAGCTCGGCGGTGCCGCGGCGGTTCTCTTCGTCCCAGCTCTCGATCTGGCTGACCATGCCCAGCCTCAAGCCGTCGGCCACTGGTGAAGACAAACGGATCCGGGCGATGCCGATGTTGCCCAGGTAGTCGTCTTCGCCTGGCGCGGCGGACTGCAGCTTGCGGTAGTCGACATCGCGCACGTACTTGACCTTGGCCTCTACGTCGATGCCGCGGCCGACGTCGAACTGGTGCTTGACAGACAGGACCCCCAGGTCGGTGCGGCGGAATTGGTTGCGGCGATAGACCGAGCGGGGATCGCGGCCGCGGTCAGAGACATTGGCGTAATCGTACAGACCGGTGTCCGTCCAGCCGTCGGAGTGCAGGAAATCGGGAAAGGTCTTGTCGACATCGCGGTCCTGGCCGTTGGTGTTGTACTCAATGTGCGTGTACTCGGCTTTGACGCCGGTCACGCCGTTCTCCCAATTGGCCACCGCCGTCGCGCCGTGCCAGCCGATGCAGCTCTCGACCCAATTGTCATCAAAATCTATGAACTCATTGGCAAGATTGAGGGAGGGCAGCTGGCCGCCGGTGCCGATGAGGCCGTCTGTCAGCAGCACATCGGCTTCGCGGCGGGCGCCAAAGATGCTGTTCCACTCGGCGCCGATGTTGAAGTACTCCGCTTGCAGAGTCAGGCCATTGCCAAAGGGATCGTTGGCGCTTAGGCGCAAAGTGCCGGCAAAGTCTTGGGTATCCTTGTAGACCAGTGGAAAGACCCCCTGGTTGAGCGCCACGCCGTTGCTGGCCAGCTTGGGGTCGATGCGCTGCAGCGAGAAGCCGACCAGGCCCTGGACCCGCAGCCAGTCCAGCGGATCGGATTCCAGCTCCAGAGTGGTGTTGGCAGAGAAGTAGCGGGTGCGCAGGTCCACGGCGTGATCCAGGCTGCACCCAGGAATTGCTTGCCCCAGCGCGTCTTTGCAGGTGGGGTTGGAGCTGCCGATGGCGTCGGGGTCGGCGCGGTCCACTTCCAGGTCCTGGGTCATGTCGCCGACCCAGCGCAGGCTGGTGGTGTCGCCCAGGCGGACCTTGAGAGCGCCGGCGTAGGCCCAGTCTCGCGACCAGAAGGCGTTGGCCAAGGCCGGGTCGCCAATGCCCGTAGACCAGCCGGGGCCGACCCACAGCTTGGGCATGGCAATCGCGCCCACAAACCACTGCACCGCATCGTCATCGCCGAGCTTGCCGCCCACAAAGTAGCCGCGGCCGTTGTCGCGATCGATGTAGCGCACCTTGCCAATGGTCCAGGGGTTGAACAGCGAGAAATCGTGTGCGCCAATGCGGATGTAGTTGATGCCGGGAAGGTCGGGGGTCATTTGGATGTAGCTGCCGCGTAGCTTCATGTAGCTGGCGCGGTTCATGCCGGCGGAGTCGCCAGAGGTGTTCTCTGCGCCGCCATAGCTCTCTTGCCCCGATTCCCACCAGTCGTGCCAGCGCTCGCCAAAGCGCGAAGCCAAGCGCGCCCCGGCTTCGGCGAATTCGCTGACCTTGCCGCGCAGAATGAGCTCAACTTCGCTGCCGATGCCGTTGTGACCAGAGTAGTTCTCTGGCCAAAACGGGTTGCCCCAGGACAGCAGTCCTTGCGAGTCGTCATTTTGATAGAGCTGTTTGGTGTAGATCCGCCCGTCGATCTCAAACTTTGCCAGATCCGCCGCGGCCGGGGCCGCAGTCAAACCGCTGGCCAAGCACAGGCAGGCGAGGCGTACCCAAAGGCGCGATCTAGAGCTATCAACCATCGCTGTCGGCCGGTGCGCATCCGTGCGCGGTTGCAACGATAGCCCAGGACGCTCAGCAGCAAAAGGAGACCGCCAGGCCTGAACGGACTAGGGAGTGGAGTAGACCATCGGCAGGGTCGCTACCTTGCCGCCGCAGCTGTACTTGAGCGCCTTGTGCTGGTCGTCGACTTCGCTGCGATCGCCCTTGCCCTTGCCGGCAAAGAGGTCGATTACGTGCGGGTCGCAGTCGCCGTCGTCGCCGCCGCCAAAGCGGTGGGGCCCAGCCGTTTGGTTGACGGGGCGGGTCAGAATGTCCTTGCCCACCGGAAAGCCCTCATTGGACTGAGAAACGGCCTGTAGCCCCCAAGAGGCGGTCGGCTGGCCCAGCTCGGACTTCTTGACCACTGCAATCAGGGTCTTGCCTGCCACCCGGGTCGACTTGGGCACCAGCGCCGCGCCGCGCATCGCCCCCGCTTTGGCCTTGAGCTCTGCCGACATCTTGGAGCGCGGCTGGGGGCTTAGCAGCACCACTTTGTCCCAGGCTTCGTCTTCGGCAAACTGCGCGCCGCCCAGACCCGGCAGGGGCTTGGTAAAGCCAGAGCCTTTCTGGTGGTCGGTGTCGATGTAGATCTGCACAAACTGCAGCGAGAAGCCGTTGCCGCCGCCGTCGGGCCAGCTCTTGGATTCCCAGGGATCTTCAATGGATGCGCCCAACGTGACCCGAAATTCGACGTCGTCGCCCTTGTCGATCATCTCAAGCTTGCGCAGATCGAAGGACTTGGCCTTGTACTCTGGGCTTGTGGGGTACTTGTAGGTACCTGGACCGTTGTCGTCGCCGTCGGGGTCTGTCAGGGTCACAGAAAAGCCGGTGGCAAAGGCCAGCGGCAGGGCGACGACCGCACCGGCCACCGCGGCCGCAGCGCGAAAAAGGGAAGAGCGAATCACGGTTGGGCGCTTCATGGTGGTGTCCTCCTGGGGGGCGTGCCGGGGCTTCAGGACGCCGGCACGGTATGGCAAGAACGCGGCGATCGGTCAAGCACGCGCTCTTGAACGGCAGGGGCGCCGTGGCGATTCGGTGACACCTGAGCGACGGCGGCAGGGTCCAAGCCGGGCAGGGAGGCTACAAACCCAGATCGCGCAGAGCCTGGGCGGCCTTGCGCTGGTCTTCGGTCAGCTCTCCCGCCAGCGAAACCTCGATTTTGACATAGAGATCGCCGCGCTCGTTGGCCTTGCCGAGGATCGGCGCGCCCTGCTTCTTGATGCGCACCAGCGCGGCTGTGGACGTGCCGGCGGCCACCTTGATGTGCTTCTGGCCATCCAGCGTGGTGATCTCGACGCTGCCGCCGAGCAACAGTGTGGTCGGCTTGACCTGGGCGACCGTGTGCAGATCATCGCCGCGCCGCTCAAAGCGCGGATCCGCTTCGACCGTCACCAGCAGGTTCAGGTCCCCATGAGCGGTTACGCCGCGATGGCCCTCGCCGCGGACCCGCAGCTTCTTGCCAGTGGCTATGCCCGCGGGGACCCGCACGGTCAGCTCGCGCTCCTGGTTGTCGATGTGGAGCTTGAGGTGGCGCTCGCCGCCGTGCATGGCTTCGTAAAAGCTAATCACGATTGGAACTTCGGCATCCCGGCCCTTGGAGGAAGTCTGGGCCGGCGCCTGGGTCTGCGGCCGCGCGCGGGCGCCGGCTGGCGAGCCGCCCATGCCGAACAGGTCGTCAAAGATCGAGCCGACGCCTGCAGGGGCGCCCGCCGGAGCAGGGCGCTTGCCGCGGAAGTTACCCCACCCCGACGCCTTCATGCCGAACTGCGACAGCAGGTCATCAAGGTTGAAATCCTTGAAGATATCTTCTGTGGAGTAGGTCTGGCTGAAGGCGTCTGCCGAGCCAAAGGAGTCGTACTTGCGGCGCTTTTCAGGGTCCGACAGCACGGCATAGGCCTCAGAGACCTGCTTGAACTTCTCTTCTGCTTCTTTGTTGCCCTGGTTGCGGTCGGGGTGGTACTGCATGGCCATCTTGCGGTAGGCCTTCTTGATGGCGTCGGGCGTGGCATCCTTGGCGATGCCGAGCAGGGCGTAGTAGTCCGACTTCATGGCTTCCTTGCGGGGGTGGCTTGCAGCGAACCGCTTCCGTGACTGTTCGACAGGCTCGGCCCTGATTCAGCCGGCTCCTGGGAGAATACCCTGGCCCATGGAGGCAAGGCCACAAGGCAACTGGACCGAGACCGCGCTCTACTGGCCCCTGCCGCCACCGCTGCCGCTCGTCAATGAAGCAGTGCCGGCCGGGCCTTGTCAAAGGCATCCGGTCGGCATCGCCGCATCTGCTTTGCAGCTGGACCTCACTACCCAGAAAACCTTAGTCTACAGGGAGTTTTTCAATGGACGTGGTTGGGGGTACAAAAGAAGACCCAGCAGTAGTAGCCAAGACCTGTGAACAAGAACCGGGCGTAACCCGGATCGAATTGACGGTCTTGGCCACTAGTACCCCAAACCGCAAGTTCGTTCCTGGTTCCAGAACGGACGTGGTTTGGGGTACGGAAAAAGACCCAGCAGTAGTAGCCAAGAGCCGTGAACAAGAACCGGGTGCAACCCGGATCGAATCAACGGTCTTGGCTACTAGTCGAATTCGGCGTCGATGACGTCGTCTTTCTTGCCACCCGCCGGGCGGGCATCGGCCGGGGCCGCGTCATTGGTGCCTTCGGGACCGGGCGCCGCCGCTCCTTGGTTGGCGTACATCGCCTCGCTCAGCTTGAAGGCTGCCTGCTTGAGGGCCTCTTGGCTGGACTTGATGCGCTCGACGCTGCCGTCCTTGAGCGCTTCCTTGGCCTCGGCGATGGCGGCTTCGAGCTTGGCCTTGTCTTCGTCAGAGATCTTGTCTCCGTTCTCTTTGAGCATCTTCTCTAGCTGGTACACCGTCGACTCGGCCTGGTTGCGGGTCTCGACTTCCTCGCGGCGTTTCTTGTCTTCGTCGGCATGGGTGGCCGCTTCTCGCACCAACTTGTCGACCTCGTCTTTGGACAGGCCAGAGCCGCCCTGGACGGTGATCTTGTTTTCCTTGCTGGTCGCCTTGTCTTTGGCGGTGACGTGCAAAATGCCGTTGGCGTCGATGTCGAAGGTGACCTCGATCTGCGGCACACCGCGCGGCGACGGCGGAATCCCTTCCAGGTTGAACTGACCAAGCAGCTTGTTGTCACGGGCCATCTCGCGCTCGCCCTGGAACACCTTGACTGTCACGGCCGTCTGCATGTCATCGGCGGTAGAGAACACCTCGGTTTTGCGGTGCGGAATCGTGGTGTTGCGCTTGATGAGCGCCGTCATGATGCCGCCCAGCGTCTCCACGCCCAGGGACAGCGGGGTGACGTCGAGCAACAGCATGTCCTTGACTTCGCCAGCCAGGACGCCGGCCTGCACGGCCGCGCCCAGGGCCACCACTTCGTCAGGATTGACCGAGCGGTTGGGCTCCTTGCCAAAGAAATCCTTGACCATCTGCTGGATGCGCGGAATGCGCGTCGAGCCGCCGACCAAGATGACTTCGTTGATCTGGGCAGCCTGGACACCGGCATCGCGCATGGCCTTCTTGCACGGCTCCAACACCCGGGCAAACAGGGCTTCGCACAGCGACTCCATCTTGGCGCGGCTCAGCTTGACCTGCAGGTGCTTGGGCCCGGTCGCGTCCATGGTGATGAACGGCAGGTTGATCTCGGTCTCGCTGGCCTGGCTGAGCTCGATCTTGGCTTTCTCGGCCGCTTCCTTGAGCCGCTGGCGCGCCATCATGTCGTTGGCCAGATCCAGGCCTTGGTCGCGCTTGAACTCGGCGACCAAGTAGTCCATCACCACGTTGTCGATGTCGTCGCCGCCCAGGTGGGTGTCGCCGTTGGTCGCTTTGACCTCGACCACGTGATCGCTGATCTCCAGGATCGAGATGTCAAACGTGCCGCCGCCGAGGTCAAAAACCGCAACGAGTTCGTCGGTCTTCTTGTCCAAGCCGTAGGCAAGCGCGGCAGCCGTGGGCTCGTTGACGATGCGCTTGACCTCAAGACCGGCGATGCGGCCGGCGTCTTTGGTGGCGTTGCGCTGGCTGTCGTTGAAGTAGGCCGGCACCGTGATCACGGCCTCGGTCACCGGCTCGCCCAGGTACGCCTCAGCTGCAGCCTTGAGCTTGCCGAGCACCTTGGCCGAAACCTCAGGCGGGCTCATCTTGCGTCCACAGGCCACCACGTGCGCGTCGCCATTGTCTGCCGGCTCGACCTTGTAGGGCAGGCGGCGGATCTCGTCGGTGACTTCAGTGAACTTGCGACCGATCAAGCGCTTAGCCGAGTACACGGTGTTGCGACCATTGACCACGGCCTGCCGCTGCGCGATTTGGCCGACCAGAACTTCGCCCTTGTCATTCCATGCCACCACCGACGGGGTGGTGCGGCCGCCTTCTTGGTTGGCGATCACCTTGGGCTGGCCACCCTCCATGATGGCGACCACGGAATTGGTCGTTCCGAGGTCAATGCCGATAATCTTCCCCATGCTTTATCTCCAGTTGCGGCGCAGGCCAGCGGCTGTGCGGGCCATGCGCAAGTGAGTGACACCCAATCGTTAGGGGCTAGCTGCGGGCCCCAGCGGCACCATCCCGCCCCACCTTGCGGGGGAAACGGGCAGACTTTGACCCGCAGCCGGCCCTGGAAGGACCGTTGCAGAGAGGCGGGAGTGAAAGAAATTCTTCGAAGTCCCCAGGATTACCTTGATTCCTGACAGCAATCCGGTCGAGCGCTGTCTTCGTCAAGAAAGCAGGCGCCGCCCAGGTGTCAAGGGTAGGGGCGGCGGCGTGCGGGACGACGGCGTGGCCTGCAGCTGGCGACGCGCTGGGATCGGCGCCCCCCAAGGGGCTGGCGGGTCTGCAGCCCAGACCATTGTCGGCCGTGGCGCCGCCGTGGTAGGGTTCTGCCGGCGTTCCAGGGCTGCATCCTGTGGGGAGTGACACGTGGCGATCATCACCTTCATCAGCGACGAAGGCGTGGAAACGACCTACCGGGTCGGCGAGACCGAGCCCGATATCGTGATCGGCCGGCATCGCACCTGCAATATCCGCACGAGCAATCAGAGCGTTTCGCGCTACCACGCGCGGATCTTCTTTGACGGCAACTCCTACTATCTGCAGGACAATGAATCGGTCAACGGCACATTCTATGAGAATGAGCGGCTAGCGGCCGGCGAGCCTGTGCCGATCGAAGACGGCAAGTACATGCTGTGCGGCAATTTTGAGCTGCGCTTTGACTATGACGAGGACGATCTCGCCCGTCTGGAGGGTGGCTACGAAGAGCCGGCCCTGGAAGAGGACCCCGACAGCACGCGCTTTGGCGAGCAGTACAGCGACGGCTACTACGATGCGCCGGCGCCACCGCCTCCGCCGCCGCCTCCCCCACCGCCCCAGGCCGCGCCGCCGCCGCCCCCGCCGCCGCCGCCGCAAGCTCCGCCTCCGCCCACGCAAGCCGCGCAGTCCTATGCGGCCCCCGCCTACGCCGAGCCGCCGCGCCAGCGCTCCACCGGCCAAGCGCCGGCCGGTCAGCGCGAAGACCCCGTGGTAGAGGGCCTGCGCGCCGATGTGACCCAGCGCGATCAGGTGATCGGCGAACTGCGGGCAGAAGTCGGTGCCCTGACCAAGTTCTTGGACGACGCCCGCAACGACCCGGGCAAGGGCCAACTGCAGCAGGACCTGGACAACGCCCGCCGCGCAGCCAATGACGCGCTGGCCACGGCTGACGAATTGCGTCGGCAGATCAGCAAGCTAGAAGGCCGCCTGCAAGAGGCCGATGGTCAGCTTGAGGACCTGCGCCGGCAGCTGGCGGAAGCCGCGGGTGGCACGCGCCTGGAGGATGAACGCCACATCTCGGCGCTGCAGGCGGAGTTGCAGGTGCTCAGAGAGAGCCTGGCTGCAGCCCAAGAGAAATTCGAAGAAGCGCGGGCCGGCCGCCGCAACGCCGAAGAGCTGGCCAATCTGCAGCGGATTCGGGCTGATTCTGCCGATGGCAATGTGCAACTGCTGAAAGCCGAGCTCGCGCGGGCCCAGCAACAGGTGGCCCAGGCCGCGCCGGCCAGCGACACGATTTCGCCAGAAGAATACGACGCTCAGGTGGCTGCAAGAGAGGAGGCCGAGGAGCGCGCGTCCAAGGCCGAGCGCGAGCTGCAAAACCTCAAGGCTGGGGCTGCCCGCCAGAAGGCCGACTCTGGGGCCACGGCACAGCAACTGGCCGATTTGGAGGCCAAGCTGGCCGCTGCCGAGGCCAGGGCCCAGCAGGTCAAGGCCGAAGCGCCCGTCGCCGCCAGTGGCGAGCCCGATGCCGAAGCGGCCCGGCTGCGCCTGCAGCTCAAAGCTGAGAAGGCGCGTTCGGCTGAGCTGCAGGCAGAAATTGCTGCTGCCAAGGCTCAGCCGGCTGTCGCTGCCGGTCCTGACCCAGCGGAGCTGGCGGCGGCTCAAGCGGAAATCGCCCGGCTCCAGGCGGAATTGGCGGAGGCTCGTCAAGCGCCGGCGCCCGCTTCGGACGGTGTGGAGTTGGCGGCCCTGCGCGCCGAAGTTGAACGCCAGCAAGTCACCAACAAGGAGCTGCAGGACACCATCAGCGCCAACCTCAAGCGGATTCAGCGGCTGACGGCTCAGGCTTCAGCGGGTGGCGACTCCGACGGGCTGCAAAAGCAGATTCAGGCTCTGCAGGCCGACCTTGCCGCTGCCCAAGCCAAGCTGCGAGAGCTGCAGGCGGCGCCCGTCTCAGCGCCTGCCCCGGCGGCCGCTGGCGGAAACGACCCGAAGGTCGTGCGGATGGTCAGCGACCTCAACGGCGTCGTCTCCAGCTTCCGCAATGACTTTGCGGCAGTGGTCGATGCGTTTGATCAGGTGCGCAGTGACGACAGCTCAGAGCGCGAAGAAGGCTTGGCCCAGATGACAGAGAGCCTGGACAACTGCTCCATGCGCAGCCAGGAGATCAAGAACTTGCTGCGCGACCTGAAGTCGGCGGTTGAAGGCGCCTGAGCCAGGGTCGCTGGGTCGCAGAGGCCCGCAGAGGAATTGACCGCGGTGTCCAATTCTCCGCACAGGCCCGTTGAGGGCGAGCCGATTACGCTGCTGCTGGAGAGCCACGGCAGCCCAACGGCCTATCGCGCCAAGGCTGGTCGCGTTGGAGACCACACCCTGCTGGTCCCGCTGTCTGCCGGCTTGCCTTTGCCCGTGGCCCCAGGGGATCTGCTGACGGTGGTATTTCAGAGCCGTGGCAGGCTGATGTTCTCGGCAATGGTGGTCGAAGAGGTGCTGCCTTCCAGCTGCTTCTTGGCCGCCGCAGGTGCCACGGCGCAGCGGGAGCGGCGCAGCTTTGCCAGGGCCCAAGTTCGCGTGTGGGCTGCCCTGTGGCCGGTCGATGCTCCGCAACCTCCGCTGCGACCCGCGCTGCTGGATGTGTCTGCCGCGGGGGTGTGCGCCGTGATGGCCGCGCCCCTGACCCCCGGCGTGGAGGTGACACTGGCCCTGGCCGAAGGTGCGGAAGGAGACCCTGCGGTCGCTGGCGGCCGGGTGGTGCGCTGCGTGCAGGTGCTGGACGGCTTTGAGCTTGGAGTGGTCTTTCACGAGCTGAGCAGCGAAGTCGAGGACCGGCTGCAGCGCTTGGTGGCCCATCAGCGCGAGCAGGCCCTGATGGACCGGTTGGGGCGGCGCCGCCTGCTGTAGCCGTGGAAGGGAAGTTCGCTCGGTCGCCGGGCTGGGCGCTCACAATCCAGTCGGCCCAGGACCCTGTACAATCCCTGCAGCGACTCAATAGTCTCAATTGGGTAGCCCCAGGTCGCCGAATTGCGCCGACCGCTAGCCGCGATGGAACGGCGACTAGCGGTCGGCTTTGGACAGGCCTATTTGCGCGGGGCTGGGCTACTTGGCCGGTCGGCGCACGATGCGGCCGGGGGTCGTCGGCGGAGCCAGCTCGGCTCGGCGCAGATAGATTTCCGTGTGTCCGTCGGGCATGCGCGTGAACAGAGCCTTCTCGCGGTTCATGCACATGGCAAAGATCCGCCCGGCATCGGGGCCGGTGACCCAACCGTTGGCAATCGACACATCCAGCAGCTGCTCGCGGTTCTTTGGGCCGGGGTTTTCGCGCATCCACTGGTCGATGCGGTCTACCAGGCGAGCGCCTTTGGCCTTGCCGGCCTCTGCGGTGGTGTCTTGAGCGCTGTCAGCTGCAGCGGCTGCTGGCGCGGCAATGACTTCCGCTTTGGCTGGCGGCGGCGCGGCGGCGGCCGGGGGCGCAGGTGGGGCGACGCCGACAGCCGCAGCGGCCAGGGCGGCAGCCGCCAGCCGGCTGGCGTTGGAGGGCCGGCCTGGGCCGCGGCGGGCCGGGGCTTCGGCTGGCG
>CAIXGW010000192.1 GCA_903919145.1 uncultured Myxococcales bacterium | reverse complement strand
GGCTGTGTGCTCATTGGGACCTCACCAACAGTGCGCCAACGCTCTGTTGTTATAGTTCTCGTGAGCTGGGAGAAAAAACCGCGGCGTGGGACGGAAGATTCTGAAAATAGCGTTGAGGGGGCCCCGCTCCGTTGGTGGCCAAAGGGCTGGCAACAACGCGCGAAACGGCAAATTCCCTAGCCAGGGTGCTAAGATAACGTAGGGTCAGGTCACGCCAGCCGTGCCTAAGCCGACGCGATTCTGGGCCTGCTGATGGTCGACGGCTTCTCTGCGACCTTGGCCTACAAGGCGTTTCTGACGCTAGACAGCTACGTGTACGGCTTTATGTTGCAGGAACTGGGCTGGCCGCACCCCAGCGACACGCAGCCGGCTGAAGACGCGGCGACGACTCCGACCATTCCTCCCTCGCTTTTTCCTCACTTCGCGGCTGTGATGGGCGAGGTGATGGGCGAGGTGGGGCGCGTTGGGCTCGTGGCGGCCTACGAGGCGGAGTTTGTCTTTGGGCTGGACCTGGTGCTGGAAGGCCTGGAGCGGAGGCGCGCCATCGGCTTGGCCGCCAGCACCTGACCGCGTCTGCGGCTGGCTCTGACTCTCAGCGCAGGACCAGGCGTTTGCCGGTCGCGACGAAGCCGTGCAGCCTGGCCTGGCGGGCTACCTGCAGCAGCTGCTGTGCTGGCACGCGGTGGAGCGGATGTAGTGCGCGCCCGCGGCAGTGGCCAGGGGTTTCCTTGGGCCCGCGTTCCTGCAGGCGCCTGGCGCAGGCAAGCTTTGGCGGTATCCCGGGGGAAGGGACCGTCTGGCGGCCGGGGCTGTAGTGCCATGTCCGCGGCCTGCAGATCTCCTCGAATTCACGGGAAAGCTCGCGGTTGACGCTGGGGACCCCCGGGCGCAAGCTGCCCGTTCACGGCTAGGGCGGTCTCGGTCGAGGGCGGCGTTGGGGCCGGCAGGGTGTTTTGATGAGCGGCGTGGGCGTTTGAGCGAACTGTGCCGCAGCCCAGCCGCCAGAGATTCCGCCGTTTACGCGGAGAATACATTGGAATTGTCTCAATTCACCCAACGCCATGCACCCAGCCTCCGCGCCCGGTTCTTCGCCGCGAGTACGCTGTGTTCGAAGACCTACCCGGGCAAGGCGTGCTCGCTGACTGACGGCAAGTGCCTGCCCAAGGACTAGGCCGCTTGCCTTAGAGGCGCGGCTACGGAGCGCAGCCACCGACGGCCACGGTGATGTCTTGGCGGCGGGCATGGGCGGCCACTACTGGCACCTTCCGCCGGCGCCGGCGCGGTTGCCGCACCTGGTCCCGCTGGATGGGCTGGGCGAGGAGTTCGAGGGAATCGCTCCCCCTGCGTGGCACGGGCTGCGCAGCAATCTGTTTTGCATCGACTACGCGGTTGGTGCGCGCTATCGCAAGCGCGCTGTAGGTCACGATGGACACGGGTCGTCGCGGTTCGCCCTGGGGGCGCTGCGCTGGCCCGAGCGAGAGATGGCGCTCGACAGCGGCCAGCGTCGGGCGACGCTGCAGCCCTGGGGCCACGAACTGCCGAGCCAGTGGGGGCGCCGCGGCCGTTTGGCTTGGGGGATGTCGGGGTTGCCGAAGCAGCGCGGCCCCCGCCGAGGAGCGAACTCCCTAGGGACCCTGCGGATCAGACATTGCCTACCGTCTTGTCCGAAGGTCCCGGTCCGGCGCGCGCTCGCCCCAAATGCGGCAGAACCACATATTTTGCTTAGAATATTCCCAGGCATCCTCGGTTGACGGCGGCGGCCGGCCACTGTAGGGTGGCCGTTCGGTGGTCCATTCTTTGGCGCGGGTCAGTCCGGGCCGTCGGGACCCATCGCCTGCGCAGGGCCGGTCAGCACGTGAGTGGGATCGGCCGACCGTGTTTGCCTACCGACCGGTGGTCGCCCTAGGGCGCTGCGCGGAAGTCTTCTCCACGAAGGTCTGTGATGTCCAAGTCCGCATGCCTCAAAATCGCACCCTGGTGCATGGCGGCCGCACTGGTGCAGAGCGCCTGTTCTGGCGAAGGAGTCAGGGGCGCTGTGGCGTTGGCCGTAGATGCCGATTCCGCGGTGGATGAGGCTCAGGGGGCTGGCGATGGCCAGGACGGGGGCATCGACGACGGCGCGCCAGAGGCTGTTGACGCGGTACTGGAGGCTGGCGCTGACGCGGTACTGGAGGCTGGCAGTGACGCGGTGCCGGAGGTCGGCGCTGACGCGGTGCCTGAAAAGCCAACCCTGCCTCTGCCGTTCTCCACCTCGTTTACCGAGCCCGCCTGGGACGACGAACAGTGGCAGGAATATGACGGGGCCGCGGGCGGCGCTGGGGCAAACGCCGGTCTGGTGCGCCAGCAAGGGGCCTTGACCATCGGCGGCAACGACAAGTGGGGCAGCAACGGGCTGGCCACCCGCGGTCTGTGGTCGCGTTCTCTGGGTGACCTGCATTTTTCGGCGACTGTGACCCCACAGACCTGCCAAGGTATCTATGGCTATGCGCTTGGCTTTGGCGACTTCAGCCACGCCGCCTACCACGCCGAAGGTCCCGGGGCCGGCTACCGGGTGTACCTCAACGGCGGCCACTTTCGCCTTCGCTACACAGAGTGGAAGGTGGGCAAGGAGGCTGAGGTCGCTCAAGAAGCTACGCTAAAAGACGGCGCTTGCACTGCGGGCAAGCCAACGGAACTGCACTTGCTGGTGCGCGAAGGCGCTGGGGCTCGCGCCTGGATAGGAGCCAATAGCGCCATTGCCGTGGAGCTCAAAGTTGGCTCGTTCGACTTCAAGCCCATGTGGGTACAACACTATTCTGCCGGATCGACCATGACGGTTAGCGCTGCAGCGGCGATCCGGCCGGTTGGATTGCCCGGCGCCCCGACCAGCCTGTCGCTAGCAGAGGCCAAGGGCTTTGCCACATTGCAGTGGGCGGCCCCCAGGCAAAATGGCAGCGCCATCATCGACTACGTTATCCGCTGCAGCAATGCTCTGGGCCAAGATCTGCTCTGCGACACCGCTGTCAGCGCTGCAACCTCCGCCAAGCTTGTTCTGCCGGCTGGCCAGCCCTACCAGGTTCGCATTACCGCCCAAAATGGCGTGGGGCTAGGCCCTGAGTCCGCACCGGTTATCGCCATGCCCCTGGCCAGTCAACCCGAGCCGCCGGTCGCTTTTCAGCTTGAAATCAAATGAGAATTGGCGTATTTGCAAGTCTTGAATGCGCTCGCCCTGTTCGCCGACGCCAACGGCGATGCTCTGGCTAGCCCCCAATGGCGCTGGCAGGTTGCCGCCACTGCGGCGGGCCCATTTGCCGACATTGCCGGTGCGGTCCAAAGCTATTTTGTACCCTCCGCGGCAGAGCAGGGCAAGTGGCTGCGCTTTGGAGTCCTGCCAATGGCCCTGTTGCCCCCTGCTGCCGGTCTATGGACTTGGTCCGCCGCTGTGGGGCCAGTGGTCGCTGAAAAGCCCTATTTGAACCATATCTTGTCTACGGGCGAGAGCGTTTCGCTGGGCGTTGGGGGGGCTCCGGCGCTGTCCACCAACCAGCCCTACCAGAACGTGGGCCTGTCCGGCGACCAGCTGGTGCCCCTGGTTGAGAAGAAGATAGAGACCCCTGCAAGCGCAATGGCCAACCATCTGACCGAGGCATCGCCAGGAAAGTCCTGGAAATTTGCCGTCACCCTCCATGGCCAGTCGGCCACCCCCTACATTGGACTGCGAAAGGGAAGCCTGCCCTTTGCCGCGGGGATGAAGCAGGTTCAAGCCGTCGCCGCCGCAGCCAAGGCGCAGGGGCAGCTGCCGCGGGTCCTTGCCGTGACGGCCATCGACGGCGAGGGGGACGGCGGATCGGGCTGGGCCAGCTCTTACGCCAAGAGCCTGCAGCAATGGCAGAGCGACTACCAGCAAGAAGTCTCTGCTCTTACCAAGCAAAGTGGCGTATTGCCGATGTTCATCGATCAGCTGAGCGCCTTTGGTGCGCTGTCTGCCGGTCCCGCCCTGCCGTTGGCCCAGCTGGAAGCCAGCCTGGCCAAGCCCGGTGCCATCATCCTGGTGGGCCCCAGGTACCAGTTTACCTATCCGGATGCCCTGCACCTGGACGCGCCGAGCTACCAACACCTGGGCGCCTACTTTGGCAAAGTCATTGGCCGCGTGCTCTTTCAGGGCGAAGTGTGGCTACCGCTGTCGCCGCTGAGCGCCAGCCGCAAGGGCAAAGTCATCACCCTGAAAATGCATGTGCCCAATCCGCCGCTGGTTCTGGACACAATGCTGGTGGCCAAGCGCAATCAGCTGGGGTTTGAGTACCTCAACTCCAAGGAGACCATCGCCGTGACAGCGGTTAGTGTGGCGGACACCACCGTCACGCTGACCTTGGCCAGCGAGCCCGCGCATCCCGGCGAGCACGTGCGCTACGGCTGTGCGTTTATCAACAAGTCTGGCAGCGGGGCGATGGTAGCGAATGCGCCCGGCGGCAACCTGCGAGACAGCGACGCCACGCCAGGGCCAGGGGGCAAGCCGCTGTACAACTGGGCGATCCACTCTGACATCGCCGTGGAGCTGGCAAAGTAGCGCTGAAAAGCATAGGTTCTGAAGGAGTAACCCACGGCCGTCCCTCTGCGCGCTTGTTGGAGAAGTTTTGGTTCCTGTAGAAAGTGTTGAAACTATTTAATAAATGTTGGATCTTGCGACAAGCCTACAGACCCAACGCCGCCGGCGGGCGCCGCGGCCGACAGGACCAGCCATGACCAAGCCCACCGATGGTGCCGCTCCACCCGCCGACCCGACTGCGATGCTGGTAGCGCTGCGGGCCGCCGCCCCCGCTCCTGCCGATGGCCAGAGCGCCCTGGTGCGCAGTTGGCAGGCCGCCCACGCCGCCGGGCAACTGTCTGGCGCGACGCTGGCCGACGTGGCCCTGTTGCTGCTACAGACCCTCCGAGAGGACGACGATATCCTGGACATGGCGGCGACCGACCTGCTGCGGCTGCATGGCGAGGCCCGCCACCTCGCACCGCTGCGGCAATTACGGCCGACCTTGCGACCGCGCGGCGGGTTTCGCGACTGGCGCATCGAGGTCGCGCGGGCGATCTCGGCTATTGAAGCGCGCATCGAAGGCCGCTGCAGCTGCACCGTCGACGCCCGCCACGGCGCGCCGCTGGCGCCATCGGGCTGCGAGATTGAGGCTGAGCACGTCGACGTCGATCTCTACATCGTCACCTACCAGGTCCGCTGCGGCCAGTGCGGCAGCCGGTGGTCGGTGACTGAGCGCCACGGCTACCACTACCCGTCGTACGACTGGGCGGCGCTGGCCGGCTCGTCAGGGCCGGTCCCAGGTGGCGCAGGCCGATCGTCGCCAAGCGCGGCCTGAATCACCTGCGTCAACGCCTGGTCAGATCCAAGGCGTTCCGGCGCAATGCGCCCGTCGAGCAAGAGCATGGCAAGCCCGTGCGGACGGCTCCAATACGACACGGCTGCAAGGTCCGGATCGCCACGCCCACCGTTGACCGCTGCCGCTGCATCGCGCAACAGCACGTAGGCACTCTCGGCGGCTTTGTCCGAGGCTGCCGGCGCGCCCCGGTCGCACTCGCTGGCGAACATCAGCCGAAAATGGTGAGGGTGGGCCAGCGCAAAGCGCACGTACGCGTGGCCATACGCATCCAGCCGCGCCACGGGGTCGGTGTGGGGGGCCATGGCCGCTACGCCTGCGGCATAGAGCCAGCCAAACCCTTGCGACGCGAGCGCTGCCAAGAGCGCCTCTTTGCTAGCAAAATGCCGATACGGAGCGGCATGCGAAACCCCGACGCGGCGGGCGCAGTCGCGCAAGCTCAGTCCGGCGATGCCACGCTCAGCAAGCAGAACCACGGCGGCGTCCAGCAACGCGGCGCGCAGGTCGCCATGGTGGTAGCGGTCGGTTTTTTCGGGGGGCGGGCTTGTCGGCAGGTTCATAGGGCACAGCTTGCCCGATCATGTTGACAGGCGCAACATTGATCGATATGTTGACAGGCGCAACATCGCCAAGAGCGACCCAGAGAGCCGACATGAACTCCAGCGACCCCCTCCTCCAGCCGCCCCGTCAAGCAGCCAGTTCGTCTGAGGTCTCCTCGGCGCGCATGACAGTCGATCCCAGCGCATCGTTTGTGGTTTTCCTCATCGGCATGCGCGTCAACCGCTGGTGGATGCTGCCTGCCATCTGGGCGGTCGCCGCGGCGATGACGGCAATGACCTCAGAGTTGCTGCGAAACCCCGACTCGGGGCTGCTGTCGCAGGAGTCCTATCCGGGGCGCACCACCTTGACGGTGCAGTACTGGCGATCCCTCAGCGACTTGCAGCGCTACGCCCACTCCAAGGAGCAGCAGCACGTTCCAGCGTGGCGCAGGTGGATTCAGCGCACGGGCTTGAGCGGTGCGATTGGCATTTGGCACGAGACGTACGTGGTCGGGCCGGGTCAGCACGAGTCGGTGTACCACCACATGCCGGCTTTTGGTCTCGGTCGCGCACTGCCCAGAATTCCTGCCACCGGGCCCCTTACGACGGCACGCGGGCGGCTGGAATTCGGGGCTGGCCAAGAACTGGCTGCGGCCTAAGAGATGTCGGCGATCCGGCGGGCAAAATGGTGGGCTCTGCGCCCAATGATCTTGTCCGACTGGGACGAAGTCGTCGCGCAAGGCAAGCTTTTCTGCGCATGTCCGGCCGTGGCTCAGACCGTTCTTTCCGGCCGTACTGGCCGCGGTGCGCCGAGCAGAGCCCCGCATTGGTCTGCGTGCAACAGCCATGGTCGAGCAGGTCTACCCAGGCATCGCCAGCATTGGCCGCCACCTCAAGCGCACCAGTGGGCCCGGCTAGAAGACCTTGCTTCGCAGGTTTGCAGAGCTCGCGGATGTCCCCAAAGACTTTGAGGGTACAACAGTTTTTTTGGGCTGCGATCAATCCTCAGGATCTGGCATGCCAGGGTCAATTGCGCGATGCCGCCAACGGGCCCCTCGCCGCCGCCGACTCAAGGCCCGGCGTTTGGCGCGCTGCCCAGCACCACGACTGCCTTGGCGCTCTGCGTGGTGGTCCCGTCTCCCAGCTGGCCATTGCCGTTCTTGCCCCAGCAAGCCACCGCGCCATCCTCGCGCAGTGCACAGCCGTGCTCGCTGCCGGTGCTGACCGCCAGGGCCTTGCCGCCGATGTCAATCTTGTTGGGTGTGTAGACGTTGGCAACGCCGGCTGCCCCCGCTTGGCCGGCGGCATTGGAGCCCCAGCACAGCAGGTCGCCGTTCTTGCGGACGGCGCAGGTCTGACCCTGGCCGCACGCCATCGAGACCACATCGCTCAGGCCGTTCAAGGGGATGGCGGCGTTGACAGGGGCGGTCGTGTAGCTGCCGGTGCCGAGCTGGCCGCTGAGGTTCTTGCCCCAGCACCAGGCATGGCCGGCGCCATCCCAAGCGCAAACGTGGTAGTGGCCGCAAGCCAGATCGACAACCCCTGGCAGCCCGGTCACCGCGCCGGCGGGCTGCGGGGTGCTGTCATAGCTCGCCGAGCCGTGGCCCAGCTGACCATCGGTATTGCGGCCCCAGCAGACCACCTTGCCGTCGTTAATCAGGGCGCACGCATACATCTCGCCGCCGCAGAGGCGCTTGACGTCGACCACCGGCGCGATTTGCACTGGCGCGGCTTGCGAAAGCAGCGTGTCCAGCAGCAACTGGCCATCGTTGTTCTTGCCCCAGCCCCAAGCGGTGGCGCCCTTGCGCACGGCAAAGCTGGAGTAGGTGCCGGTGCCCAGAGCGGTGGCGTCGCCAATTGTCCCTGCGATTTCAGGCACCAGTGCCACGCCGTCCTTGTCCCCATTGCCCGTTTGGCCGCTGAAGCGGTCGCCCCAGCACAGCACCTGTCCGCCCTGGCGCCGGGCGCAGGTATGGGCATTGCCGGCGGCCAACTGCGCGATATCCTGCAAGCCGGCCACAGGCTTGGCCACTTTCTCTTTGTCGCCGTTGCTGCCCGTGCCCAACTGCCCTTGGCTGCCCGATCCCCAGCACCAGGCCGAACCATTGGCGCGGCGAGCGCAGCTGTGGTTGCCGCCGGCCGCGACCGCGGTGGCCCACGGCCCACTGGGGGTCGGACCACCATCAAGCGGGCTGGCGTCAGGGCCTGAGCCGGAATCGCCATCGGCGTCTGAGCCAGCGTCCGTCCCAGTGTCTGGACTTGCGCCCGCGTCGGGAGCCGAGCCCGCCTCGCTGTCAGCACCGCTGTCGACCGCTGATGCCGTGTCCGCGCCTGCATCTAGTGCGGAGGCTGTGTCAGTGGCCAGGGCGTCGGCGGCAGAAAAATTGTCGCTGTCAGGTACCGTTGACGGGCAGCCGGCCAGCGACACCAGCGCGATTGTCCACCAGGGCTTGAAGGAATCCCGCAACGTACGCATGGCCACCTTGCTGGAGCCGCCGGCAGGGCGCTCGCTTCAGAGGCCCACGCTACGTCGGCCAGCGCAGCCGGTCAACGTTGCCGGCAGTTCGCTGCCCCGCCGTCGACGTTCTGCAAAGGTTTCGCCGGATGGGAGGGTGGCGATCGGCTCGCGGTCGCAGCTGCGTCACCGCGCGGCTTGCTCAGGCGCCGCGTGCCTTCAAGCTGCAATCGCAGTGCTTTGTCGACCAGGGCTCTGCGCCAAGCGAAAATGCTGCGGTCGAGTGGACCAAGGCTGCGGCGCCGTTTGTCGATGTAGCTTGGCTGACCGTGGGCCAGCAGGACCCCGCCTCTGCGCCTGGGCAAGGTCTGACCCGGCAGGCAGAAGCGG
>CAIXGW010000191.1 GCA_903919145.1 uncultured Myxococcales bacterium | reverse complement strand
GGCTGTGTGCTCATTGGGACCTCACCAACAGTGCGCCAACGCTCTGTTGTTATAGTTCTCGTGAGCTGGGAGAAAAAACCGCGGCGTGGGACGGAAGATTCTGAAAATAGCGTTGAGGGGGCCCCGCTCCGTTGGTGGCCACAGGGCTGGCAACAACGCGCGAAACGGCAAATTCCCTAGCCAGGGTGCTAAGATAACGTAGGGTCAGGTCACGCCTGCCAAGGCGGGGTCTTGCGGACTGCCAGGACACCGGCCCAGCGGCACGGCATACCTGCAGGCGTGGCAGGTGCAGCAGACCAAGCAGGGGCCGATTGCCCACTGGCGAGCAAGCTTGGGCTGGGCAATTCGCTAATCACCGCCCAGTCGACCGGCGAGTATCTGGCGGAAGTGCGGGCGCATGCGCGGGCGCCGGGTCTGCCGTTGCAGCAGCGGTTGCCCTTGCCGGTCCTTCTCGCGTCAGCGGCGACGGGTCTGGGCGCCTCGCCTGCGGCGACCGGGCTGGGGCTTTTTGTTCGCGGCCGGATGCGCCCCTAAGGGCGCCCCTGCGCTGGCAAAAAGGGGCGTCGGACGCCCCCCTAGCGGGCCCACATCCCTGGCGCATGGGGTGCAGACAGGTGCCAGGGTATTGTCTACAAGAAACAGGCGCCGATCGCCTGCGACCGATGCGTGGATGCCCAAACCCCCTGTGAGCTAAGGCGCATCTGCCGGAACGGCGCGAAACACCACCACCTGGTCAGAGCGCGCCGCCACAGTCTCGACATGGCTTGGACCCGTGGCGGTAAACGCCGTGGCCGCCGTCGCCTGGGCCTTGGCGGCATTGAACCCGGCGCGGGGGACGGCCAGGGCCACGTGGGCCCCCACTGCCGGCTTGCCCGCTGGGGCGCGCACCCGGTCAAACACGTAGCGGTACAGCACGTAGCGCTTGCCTGGGGTCAGGCCCACCACCTCGGCGCGCAGCTGCAGGTCCATCCACGCCGCGGGCGGGTCGTTGGTGCAGGCTTCGCCGTCGTCGTCGTCGCCGATGTAGGGCGCTTCATAGTGAAAGCCGGCCACCGGGTCCCGCGGCAGAGCCTGGCCGCGGAGCGCAGAGCCGGCAATGCGGACGATGACCGGCAGGGTAACGCCGTCCTGGTCCAGGGGCCCCGTCACCGCAACACCGTGGTTGGCCAAGCGATCCTCGCCTTCGCCGCCCGCCAGCGCAATGGCGTAGGGCTGGCCGGTCTGCAGGGCGTCAAAGCTCTTGCGCGTCTGGCCCAGGTCCGCCATGCGCACGCCAAACACGTAGGGCACGCAGCCCTCTGGGTCGGTGGACAGGCCGTGCGGCAGTCGCCCCGGTCCCACCGCGCCAGGCGGGATCGCCGGGTTGGAGGCGGGCTTGCCGCCAGAAAATGTGTAGGAACCGTGGTCTTCTAGGTACAGGACGTCGCCGTCGTCGTAGCGCGGGTCGGTGGGGCTGAGCGAGGTGCCCACGGAGTGGACGCTGACGATGTGGTCGTACTCGGTCTGGGTGCCTGCTTGGCTCAACACGCCGATGGTGACGGCATGGCCCGCGAGCAGCTGTTGCTTGATCCAGCTGACAAAGTGCTTCAACGCCGCCTTGCCTTTGAGCTGGGCGGGGGCCTGGTAGGGCTGGGCGGCGAGTCCGGCGTTGGCGGCGCAGGTCAGCACGGAGCCTTCGCCCAGGGCCGGGTCGCCCACATCCAGCAGCAGCTGGGCGGCGTGGGCAGCTTTGGCCCCTCCCTTGGCGCTGCGGTGGGCCGCGCAATAGCCGTTTGGCCCCGACTGCAGCAGCGGCGTTCCCGCGGCGATGCCGTCATCCCCCTGGCTCTGGTAGCCGCACAGCAGCCGCAGGTTGAACTGGCTGGCCCAAAGGCCGTTGTTGAGGCCGGCCTGCAGCAGCGAGACCTCGCCACAATAGCCGTTGTTGCTCTGCCACTGGTAGAAGGGCTGCACCGGACGCGCTGCGGCGATCCTGTGGGGAGTCGATGGTGCAGCGTAGCCCGTCAGGCCCGGATGGCAGTGCGGGGTGGCAATGGGCAATTCCACTGCCAAGGATGCGCTTGGCCTTGCCTGTCGCGGAGGCCCGGCAAGGCCTGCAGTCGCAGCCGGCGCAGACTGCCGCGCAAGGGCTCCGCCGCCACCAGGCGCTGTCGATCGAGGGGGGGCGTCGCGGTGGCACGCCGCCGTCAGCAGCGCCAGCCCCAGCAGCGCCACCCCCATGGCGAACCTATGGATTTGCATGGGATGCTCCTGGGCGGGGCTGTCTCGGCCTTTAGCTATCCGGCAGGTAGGGGTCGCAGCGGGGTTGGAGAGCCCCCTGCGCCGTCTTGGCGAAAGCAAACCTGTGGCGCGGTCGCCTCGGCTGGCCGGCGCGTGGCTTTGATAGCGATCTGTTTGGGCTAGCGTTTATCCCGGGGCGATGGGCCGTTCTGGTTCGCGCCCGGCTGGTTTGGGCCCTTTTGGACCGCGCTTTTGGCCTGGTTGACACTGCCGTCGATGGCCTGGTTGAAGCGCTTGGCGGCCTCGCCCTTGACCTTTGCCTCGACGGCCATGCCCTTGGCCTTGACCTGCATCTGCACGTTGTCGAGGCGGCCGCGGAGGAGGCGGATAAAGAAGTCGATGATCTGGTCGATGATGTTCATGGCGCCAGCCTAAACAGCGCCGGGGCCGCGGTCAAGGGCCAAAATACATGGCATTTGCGATGGAAGCTGCCTTGCGCCGGGCGCAGCTTCGCCCCAGACGGCCAAGCTGGACTCACTTGGGTGGCGGGCGCCATTGGCGCGGACGACGTTCGCCCGTTCGGGTGTCCGGGAGGTTTGCAGTCGTCGCTGCTGCGGCGATGGGTGTGGGCGCCTCGCCTGCGGCGACCGGGCTGGGGCTTTTTGCGCGCGCCCGGATGCGCCCTTTTGGGGCGCCCCTGCGCAGGCAAAAAGGGGCGTCGGACGCCCCCCTAGCGGGCCCTCATCCCTGGCGCGCTGGGCGCAGACAAGGGCCAGGGCATTGTCTACACCGCACGATAGCTACGGAATTTTCACCTGCCCACCACCAGCCAGTCCCCCGGGCAAGCGACCGTTACCCGCAGGGCCGAGCCCCGGGCGTCGCGCGGCTTGAACCACCTCGGCGCACCCCAAGCCCCCCAGCCGCGGCGCGCCCGAGGGCTCGGACGATCCGTTGAAATATATTCATATGATTATATTGCATAGACTGTGGTTTCATGCTGTTCTCGCGGCATGAGCACGACTACCCGCACCGAATCCGAAAGACTTGCCCTAAAAGAGTCGGCCGCGGCCCGTCCGCGCCGCCGCAAGGCGCGCACCGACGTCGTGCGGTTTCAGGCCGACCGCAGCGCCCAGGTCGACTTCATCAATGGTACGCCCGTCGATGCTGTGCCGGCAGACCACCTGGCACACAAGGTCAAGAAGGCGATCGGCACGTACGATTTTGGTGGGTTCGACAACTTCGGCTCGCCCTTGGGTCGAACCGGCTATCACCCGCGCCACCTGCTCGGCGCGTATATGCTTGCTTCTATGCAGGGGGTGAACTCCGCGACTGAGATTGAGCGCCGCCTCCGCACGGATTCGGCATACCGACTGGTGGCGGGCGCGCGGGAAATCAGTGCTGAGACATTGTGCGCGTTTCGACGCAACAACTTGATGCCGTTCTGCCGTCTGGATGACGTCTTGTTGCGCGACCAGATTGAGAAAGGGAATGTGGAGTTCGAGGCCACTGCCGTCGACAGCGTCCGATTAGAGGCGGACGTGGCGATGTCGTCGATTCGAACGCTGGAACGGTCGGAGAAGGTCGTCAAGGAACTTTTGGCCAAAGACATCAACGAACTGACGCCCGAGCAGGTCGGGAAGCACCAAGCACGGCTGGAGAAGCATCAGACGGCGGTCAACCACTGCAAGTCGATGAATGTGAGCAACTTTGCAGTAACTGATCCGCAAGCGGCGCTGATGAAGTTCCCGCACGGTGGCGCCAAGCCGGGCCATCGGTTGACGACCATGGTCGCTGGCACCGCTTTTCGCTTCTGTATCGGCTTTTACCTATCTGGCCGGCCGAGCGACCACGGCGTGCTGCCGCCGATTCTCGAGACGGTGCGGGCGCGTCTGCGGCGTCTAGGGGTCAGCGACGAAGTGCTGGTCAAAACTGCCGCTGACGCTGGCTTCTGCCATGAGGCGGACCTTGCGGTCGCGCATGCCAACGATCTGAATATTGACGTGACCTTGGCCCAACAGACGTTCGCCAGCTCGGGCATCAAGAACGCTCAGGGGATGTTTGGCAAGGACAAGTTCAAGATAGAGGGCGACACAGCGACTTGTCCTGCCGGCAAGGCGATGACGGGTCCGCACAAAGACCAAGGTACCGCGATTAAATGGCTTGGTGTCGGCTGTTTGACATGCCCGCTACGAGACCAATGCACAACGGCGAAGGCCCTAAAACTGTGCCACAACCCAGCTACTGCCAGCCTGCGCGAAGAGCTAGCCCAGCGCATGGCCGAACCGGACCACAAGGCGTTCTTCCGCAAACGCGGCGTTATCGTCGAGCCGATGTACTCCGTTCTCGAAGACGCTATGCAGTACCGACGCGTCAGTTCACGGCACCCGGCGACTGTGCAGGCGGAAGTCGTGCTGAAGGTCCTGGTTTACAAACAAAGTCGGATTTGGGCGATGGAGGCCAGGGCAGCCAAAGGCCCGACCCGGCCGCCGAACACTGGCGGCCCCGGCGGAGGTCGGCGCAATGGTGACAAAGGCGGCGAGGCCGGCGACGGGTCCGGCAACAGCGGTAGCGGCAGCGGCGACAATAGCGGCATCAGTCTGCCCAACAGATTGTTTTCGTGTTCTATTTTGGACGTCACTGAGTGGCCCGCAGCCCTTGTCGAGGTAGTGGTCGACTTCATACTCGACCTAGAAGCCGCGAATTGGGCTGGAGGGACCACGGATGGTCTAAAAAGGCCGCGCCCGTCCTAGGGCATTCTGACAACCGGCAGGGGAGGCGTGAGAACCGGCGGCCGGAAATCGAATTTAGTTGCCCCCGCGGTGCCGGATTGGATTTCTTGCGCCTTTTTGGCCTGGCCGTTCCCCGGAATCTATTTTTACTGATCGCCTCGGTCGACCGGCTGGCAAGCCGGGCGATAGGGCGCGGTCCGGCGACGCGCTGCCGCCAGGCGGCGCGGACCAGGATGCCCCCAAAATCGCAGACTGAGAACCAGGTCGACCCTACTCAGCCAGTGCCACGGCCGGCAAGGCGGTATTCAGCTGGCGCAGCAGTCTGCCTTGGGAGCGCGGAACTTGCCCCCTTGAACCCTTGAAAAAGCTCGCCTATCCTCGCCTCAGCCCCCGAGCTTTTGACCTTGACCCATGCGCCAAGCTTGGTTGGATGGCATGCGCACAGAGGTGGCGCACCTGCCGGCCCTTGGTGGGGGCAAGCGCAAGGCCCGTCCAAGGGTGGCCACCGGCTTGGCGGAAGGAAGTGCACACAGCGTATGACCGCTCTTTTTCGACAAGCACAAAAATTCTTTGGCATACCGTCCATAGCTTTGCGCTCAATTGGCGTCGGCAAACCGGGCCCGCGAACTGTCGGCGGCTTGCGGCGCTGTCCTCCGTCCTGTATCCCCGCCCACGAGGGGTGCGGCCGAACATCCGCGACATCAAAAATGAAATCATCAGTTGCCAATCCTGCCCGCGGTAGATTGTTGGGTATTCTGCTCGCCTTTGCGGCGTTGGCAGCTGCCTGCGGCGATGGGATAGATATGGGCACCGGGCAGGAAGCTGACGCCGCCAGTAGTGATGCGGACAGTCTTCTGAATGTCGGTGACCTGGGGACCGACGATGCCTCTGAAGAGGGCAGCGACGCGGCCGACACCGGCTCCACCGATGCGGGTGCCGCCGAATTGCCAGACGCGGCTAGCTCGACCTCGTGCCCCGGTGGGTCCAAGTGCGCGTGCAGCGTCGATGCCGATTGCGACTCGGGCATTTGCTTGGAGACGCCAGAAGGCAAGCAGTGTGCCCAGCCGTGCAGCGGCGCGTCTTGCCCGACCGGCTATGCCTGCAAGCAGTACGGCGCCGCCGACACCCTTTCTGTGTGCGTGCCTTTGCATCTGACCATTTGCGCCCCCTGCATGAAGAACGCCGACTGCCAAGCCCAGGGGGCCAGCGATGCCTGGTGCCTCGACCGCGGCGCTGATGGAGCGTTCTGTGGCGGCGTCTGCGCCAATGACTCGGAATGCCCTGCCAACTACCTGTGCACCGAGGGCAAGCCGATTGGCGGCGGTGCGGCGGTCAAGGCCTGCCAGCCCAAGGCCGGAGCCGCGTGTGGCTGCAGTGCGTGGGCTGTCAAGATGGGCGTGGCCACCACCTGCCAGACCACCAACGATTTTGGTGCGTGCTCGGGCAAGCGCAACTGCTCCAAAGACGGCTTGCAGGCCTGCGACGCGGTCCAGGCGGCCGGAGAGACCTGCAATGGCAAAGACGACAACTGCAACGGCAAGATCGATGACTTGACCCAGGGTACGGCCTGCCTCAAAAAAGCATTTGATACAAAGGGATCAGACGTGCCATGCAAGGCAGACGGCGAGTGCTCTAGCGGCGAAGCGTGCAATGCCGGCAAGTGCAAGGTGCTCATCGGCGCTTGCCCGGGCAAGGCCACTTGCGCGTCGTCAGGCGAAGAGCTGTGCCTGGACGCCAAGACGCCGAGCTACGAGGTCTGCAACGGCCTTGACGACGACTGCGACGGTCTAACCGACGAAACCTTTGCGTGGGTAGACCTGGCCAGCGGTGGCACGATGGCGGTTGGCCAGCCTTGCGGCATGGGCGCCTGCGCCGGTGGCACCGTGCAGTGCCAGACCATCAACCAGGCTACCTGCAGCACGGCAACCAAGACTGGCAAGGACACCTGCAACGGCGCCGACGACGACTGCGACGGCCAGACCGACGAGAGCGCCTGCGAGGACAACGACGCTTGCAGCGTAGACACCTGCAACAGTCTAAAATTGCTGTGCGAGTACAGTGCGGCAGTGGACTGCGACGACAAGAATCCTTGCACAGCCGACAGCTGCGACAAGGCCTCCGGTGTCTGCAAGAACAGCCTTACGGCCGGCATTTCCTGCAGTGACTCCAATGCTTGTACGGTTGGCGACTCTTGCGGGGCCGATGCCAAGGGCGCAGCCGCCTGTCTTGCCGGCACGACGGCCCCCAAGTGCGACGACGGCAATCCGTGCACCGATGACAGCTGCGACCCGGCCAAGGGCTGTGTCGGCCTGCCCAACGCGGCGACCCAGGTCTGCTACAGCGGGCCGAATGGCACCGCGGGCGTTGGCCTGTGCACTGAAGGTAAGAAGATCTGCAAAGATCGGCAGTTGGGCGACTGCGTCGGTCAAACCTTGCCCTCGGACAAAGAGGCTTGCGACGGCCAAGACGACTCGTGCAACGGCACCACCGATGAGGGCTGCAAGGGCGAAAACTGGGAGGGTAGCTTTGCCGCCACTGCTGGAACAGTCAATGGTGCGGCGGGGAGCCTGCAGGTCCTGGTCAGCGGGCATCCCGTTGGCGACCTGCTGAGCCAGAGCGCTACGAATTTGTGGGCGGGTTTCTCGCGCTGGTTGTTGAGCTGGTAGGTCGGTTCCAACAGCAGGTCAGCAGTGGGTCAGCAACTTGAGCGAACGAAGTGGGCAACGGAGGCAGTGATGGCGGCACAGGCACAGAACAAGATGGCAGGGTGGGCACGCAGGATTTCGGGGGCCGCGCTCTTTGCGGCCCTCCTTGCAGCCGCGCCGGCCAGCGCGGAGGTTCCAGCGTCCCTGGCGCTGCAAGGCCGCTTGACCAACGGTGCGGGATTCGCGGTGCCAGACGGCGACTACGGCATGACGCTGCGCTTCTACGCGAAAAGCAGTGACACCAAGCCTGTGTGGATCTATGTCGATCCGGGCGTCAAGGTGAGCAAAGGCGTGTTCTTGGTCTTCATTGGCGACAAGCTGCCCCTGGAGAAGAAAGAATTCCTCAGCGGCAACGCGGGCTATGTGACCGTCCAAATCGGCAGCGAGGGCGAGCTTGGCAAGCTGCCGCTGACGCCCGTCGCCTACGCGTTGAGAGCCGACATGGCTGCAACGGCTCAGAATCTGGAGTGCTCTGGCTGCATCAGCGCCAGCCACCTAGACGCCTCGGTCCTGGCGCCTTACGCCAAGGCGTCCTCGCTCTCCAAGGTGGCCGCCTCCGGCAGCTGGACCGACCTGACCGACAAGCCCAAGATGGTCTTGGTAGCGCAGGCCTGCCCGATGGGCGAAGTGGCTACTGGCATTGATGGCGACGGCAAGCTCACCTGCGCCAAGCCCGCTGCCTATACTGGCGCCAACTTTGCCACGTCCGGCCAGGCGTGCCCCAGCGGCCAGGTTGTCATCGGCATCGCGGCGGACGGCAAGGTTAGCTGCGCCGCCGACAAAGACACCGACACCAACACGACCTACAGTGGCGCCAACTTCGCGACGTCGAGCCAGGCGTGCCCCGGCGGCCAGGTCGTGACCGGTATCGGCTCCAACGGTGCCGTCACCTGCGCCGCCGACAAGGACACCGACACCAACACGACCTACAGCGGCGCCAACTTTGCGACGTCGAGCCAGGCGTGCCCCGGTGGCCAGGTCGTGACCGGTATCGGCTCCAACGGTGCCGTCACCTGCGCCGCCGACAAGGACACCGACACCAACACGACCTACAGCGGCGCCAATTTCGCCACGTCGAACCAAGCGTGCCCCGCCGGTCAGATGGTCACGGGCATTGGAAGCAACGGAGCCGTGAGCTGCGCCGCTGCGGCCGTGTCGCCCAAAACAGGTGTGCTGGTCGCTAACACCTCGGTAGTCACGTCGGCGCCCTTCACCAACAACAACGGCTCGGTCATTGAGACCGTGATCGTAGAGAACTACGGCACGATGTACCGGATCACCTGCATGATGGCGGCCGGCAATCTGATGTATTGCAGCAACATCACCACCAGTGGGACTACCGTGACTACCAGCGTTTGGTCCGCCAACTGGGGGGCGACGGAAACCAAGGTCGCCTTTGCCTTGAACAATGGCTCCAAGTTCCTAGTCAACGTTGGCAACAGCCCGTCCGTCTCGGTCCAGGGCGGCCCAGCAAACGTCACTAGCTACTCGATCCAGAACCTGTAGCCCCATCAAAGGGCCTGCGATTGCTCCGGCCATCCCTTCGAGCTCGCGGCCAGCGCCAGTTCGCCCCCGACCAAGAGCCTGCCACTGGCCCACTGCCAGCCTGCGCTCCGCCCCGACCGCGGCTAGGTTTGGGCCAGGGGCCAGACAGTCCCCAGGGCAATGTCTGACCCTGGTCACGGCTGCCGGCTCGACCGTGACCCTTTGGTCGGCACGGGCCCTGGCGCTGCCCGACCCTATGTTAAATCATCGATATTACATAGCAACCTTCCCTCTGACCCACCACGGGCCGGCGGCAGATTCAGACGGACCTAGTCCACAAACGGCATCGACCCGACCAGCGTGTGCTGCGGCAGGCAGAACTTTGGCCCGCTCAAGCCGCCTGCGTCCGACCTCGCCCGCCTGCGCCAGCGCTGTT
>CAIXGW010000190.1 GCA_903919145.1 uncultured Myxococcales bacterium | reverse complement strand
TGCGTGGCGACCAGCGATGCACAGTGTGCCCCGACCCCGGGCTGCAAGTCAGAAGGCCAATGCGCTGCCCAAGGCGGCCACTGCGTCGCCACCACCGCGAGCTGCCAGCAAACAGATGCTTGCGCCAAGCTTGGCCGCTGCACGGCAAAAGAAGGCAGCTGCGTCGCCACCACTGCGGACTGCCAAAATTCCAGCGGCTGCAAGGCAGAAGGCTACTGCAGCGCTGACGCCAAGGGCTGGTGCGTCATCGCCAGCGACGCCGATTGTGCCCAAGCTGCGGCGTGTGCCAACTCGCACCGCTGCACCGCTCAGAGCGGCAAGTGCTTGAGCTCTTTGAAGGACTGCGCCGCTGCCACCACCTGCAAGACCGACGGGCTGTGTACGCCAGGGGCCAACGGCAGCTGCTCAGCCGCCAGCGATGCCGACTGCCAGCCGGCCAAGGTGTGCGCAGAATTGGCTAGGTGCAGCGCGGTGGATGGGCTGTGCCAGGCCGCGGCCAAAGACTGCCTGGCCCATGCCAACTGCAAGAATCTGGGCAAGTGCACCTCGCAGGCGGGCGACTGCACCGCCACCGCCAGCGACTGCCAAGCCTTTGCCGGCTGCCTGAGCGAAGGGTTCTGCAGCGCGTCGCAGGGTTGGTGCAAAGCCCTGAGCGACGGCGACTGCGCCAAGGCCGAGGTCTGCAAGAGCCAAGCCCGCTGTACCGCCAAAGACGGGGCGTGCGTAGCCACCCCTGCCGACTGCAAGAAGCTGGCAGGATGCACCCAACTTGGCAAATGCACAGAGAAAAATGGCACGTGCATCGCCGCTGGAGACGACTGCAAGCCCACCGCGGGCTGCCAGAGCGAGGGGCTGTGCACCGCGGGGCCCCAAGGCTGGTGCATCGCCACCGCCAGCGACTGCAAAGCCACCAGCGCCTGCGCCAAGGTGGGCAAGTGCACGGCCGCGGGTGGCGTCTGTGTGGCCACCAGCGCCGATTGCGCCGCCACAGAGGGCTGCAAGCAGTCTGGCCTATGCACCGCCAGCGCCAGCGGCTGGTGTGAAGCCGCGGGCGACGACTGCAAAGCCCTGGCCATCTGCCTGAACCTGGGAAAGTGCACCGCCAAAGATGGCAAGTGCATCCCCACCGACAGCGACTGCAAGCAGACCAAGGGCTGCCAGACAGACGGCTTGTGCAGCGCCGCGCAGGGCTGGTGCACCGCGGCCACCAGCGGCGACTGCGCCTCCAGCAGCGGCTGCAAGACCTCAGGCAAGTGCACGGCCCTTGACGGCCAGTGCACCGCAGCCACCAACAGCGACTGCGCGGCCACGCCGGGCTGCCTTGTGGATGGGTACTGCACCGCCCAGGCCGGCTGGTGCGTGGTCGGTGGCGACGCCGACTGCCAAAAGTCCAGCGGCTGCAAGGACGCCGGCTTGTGCAAGGCAAAAAACGGCGCTTGCGGAGGCGGTTGAGGGCAAGAGCAGCTGCGAGCCTGGCGAAGCGGCGGATCTCTCAGAAACCAGTCACCTTGCGCACCATCCTCTCCCACAGCCGCTCGGGCACGGCGCTGCGCACCAGGCTTTGCATCTTGGCGTCGCGGCCTACCACGGTGCGCAGCGGCGGGTCGGCGTCTTGGATCAAATCGCAGATGAGGTCTGAGACTTCCTTAGGATTTTGGCCCTTGGTCTCGACCATCCGGTCGACCTTGCTGGAGAAGCGCACGCTGGCCCTCTCAAACGGGCTGCCCGTGGCGCGACCCTGGCTGGCCTCTTTGCGCTTGGCAAACACTTCGGTCTTGTACATGCCGGGCAGCACCGTGCAGACCTTGACGCCGTGACCTGCCAGCTCGAAACGCATCGCTTCAGACAGGCCCTCCAACGCCCACTTGCTGGCATTGTACGCGCCCATTCCTGGGGTAGCGTGCAGCGCCGCGACCGAGGTGATGTTGATGATCTTGCCGGAATGGCGGGCAATCATCGGCGCCAGCACCGCCTTGCTGAGCGCGACTGCGCCAAAGAAGTTGGTCTCCATTTGGGCGCGCAGCTCTTCCATCGTCAAGTCAAAGACCGTGCCCCCCATGCCAAAACCCGCGTTGTTGACCAGCACGTCGATCTGGCCGCGCCGCTGGATCACCTCGGCGACACAGCGGTCGATGCTGGCAGGATCGTTGATGTCTAGGGCCAGCACGTCGAGCTCAACGCCCGCCTGGAGCGCGGCTTGGTCCAGGGCGCTGCGGCGGCTGAGGTCGCGCATGGTCGCCACCACCTGGCAGCCGCGACGGGCCGCTTCGACCGCAGCGAGCAGACCAAACCCAGAAGAACAGCCTGAAATCAAAACAGTAGTCGCCATAAATGGTCCTTGCGCAGCCCAGCTGGGCGGCCTGAAGTATCGGCCAACCCAGCGTGCTTGCGCAAATCGGCGGTAGCCAGCTGGGCTGGAGGAGCCCGTCGCCCGCGCTGGTGGACCCACTTATTTTGAATGGTTAGCCGCACTGGCCGCGTCTTTCCCGCGAGCCCGTGGCCCATCCTCCGGGCGTTACTGCCCCCAAAAGGGAGTCCTGGGCGCCCAGGCAGTGGCGGCGCGCTTGGTCTGGTCAGCGTTGTTGCGAAAGCCCTGCAACCGCCACCAGCCCCTGTCGCGCCGCCACCCCACTGCTACCCTACATCACGGTGATCTTGCCCTTCATGCCCATGGAGGCGTGGGGCGAGCAGACAAAGTAGTAGGTGCCCGCCTTGGCAAACACCACGGCCTTGGTGGCGCCAAAGCCCACAGAGAAGCCGCCCGACTTGGCCGTGGCTTCGCCCGCCGTCCAGGTGGCCTCTTCCACTTCCACCACGTTGTGGCTGGCGCCGGTAGTGAACTCAACAGAATCGCCCACGTTGATCATGACTTGATCCGGCGAGAACTTCAGCCCACTGGTAGCCACCTTGACGGTCTTGGGCGCGGCCACGGCCGGTCCACAAGGGGTGCCCGCACCAGCGGGGATCTTGCCGTGGGGGCAGTGGGTCGCGGCGGCGGGCGCATCGGTGCCGGCAACGGCCAGGTGGTAGATGCGGCACTGCAGGGTATCGCCAGAGGTATCGCCCGCTTTGCCGGTGCTGCTGGCCGTGGCACAGGTGGTCGCGCAGTCATCGGCCTTGCTGTAGAGCTGGTTGGCACCGGTGCAATTGGCGATGGCCAGTTGGCAGTAGTTGTCGCACCAGCTGCCGCAGACGTTGCCGCCAGTCTTGCCGGCATGGCCGCAGTGGGTGGCGGGATCGCCCATCGCCGCGGTGGCGTGGTAGGTCCGGCAGCCAATGGTGTTGCCAGAGGTGTCGGCGGCGGTGCCGGCGGGCAGCTTGGCCAGGTTCTTGCAGTAAGAGACGCAGGTTGCTTCATCGGCGTACTGGCTGTTGGCCCCGGTGCAGTGCTGGGTCACGGTCTTGCAGTAGGTCTGGCAGGTGGGCGCCACCGGGGCCTTGGGACCGCAGGGCGAGCCCGCGGCACCGGGGATGAGGCCGTGGGGGCAGTGGGTGGTGGCCGAGACCGCGTCGATACCGGCAACGCTGAGGTGGTAGATGCGGCACTGCACGGTGTCGCCAGACGTGTCGCCCGCTTTGCCGCTGCTGCTGGCCGCCGCGCAGGTCGAGGCGCAGTCGCCCGGCTTGGAGTAAAGCGCGTTGCCCGCCATGCAATTTGCCTCGGCGAGCTGGCAGTAGTTGTCACACCAGCTGCCGCAGACATTGCCGCCGCTCTTGCCAGCGTGAACGCAGTGCGTAGCCGGGTCGCTGGCGGCGGCGCCGGCGTGATAGGTGCGGCAGCCGACCGTGTTGCCGGCCTTGTCGCTCTCTGCGCCCAACGGCAACTTGGCCATTTGCTTGCAGTAGCTGACACAGCTCGCTTCGTCGCTGTACTGGCTGTTGGCGCCGCTGCAGTTCTTGACCACGACTTTGCAATAGTTTTCGCAGGTCGGGGCGGCGGCAGGCACGTCGGCGGGCACGTCGGCGGGCACGTCGGCGGGCACGTCGGCCACGGCATCGGCGGTATCGGTCAGCATTCCGTCGGTGGTAGCTGCGTCGCTGGCGCCAGCGTCGGTCCCGGCTGCGTCGCCCGCGGCGGCATCGCCAACGGCGTCGCTGACCGCGTCAGCTGCGGCGGCATCGCTGGCCCCGGCGTCGGTCCCGTCTGGGCCAGCCGTGTCGCCAGCGGTGGCATCGCTGCCCGCGGCGGAGTCGCCCTGGCTGTCGCCGCCCGCAGCGGAGTCGCCGGCTGCGTCGGTGGCGCTGGCGGAGTCCGTCGTCGTCTTCTCGTCGCTGTCGCAGGCGGAGAAGGCAGAGAGCGCCAAGAGAGACGCTGCAACCAGGGCAGCATTGTTGAATAGAGAGGAGATTTTCATTGAAATCGGGACTCCAGTGAGGTCGGATGGGGGGGCAGGGACAGGCGCTGGGGGGGTGGAGTTGGCCACCCGTCCCGGCAGAGCTGTGACGAAAAGTAAAAACGAGGTTAGGCAAAGTCCGGCGCTGGCGCCAGCAAATGCGAATAACACCTTGAAATAGCTAGACTAAATCGGTCAGAGCGGCGAGACCACGGCCATGGACGGCGCCCCAGAGGCGAGACCGGGGGAGCCCCTCTCCAGGGCTGGGCTGGCCAGGAAGGACCTTGCCGTCACTCTACCAGGACTTTGGGCTTGGTCCGGGCTGGGCGGGCCTTGGCTGCCTTGGGCTTGGCTGGGGCCGCAGCGGCGGGCGCTGGCTCCTCAGCTGCGGGTGCGGCGGCGGCCGGGGGTGGCTCTGCGGCGGCGGGCGCGGCTGGCGCAGGCTCCCCAGCTGCGGGCGCAGCGGCGGCCGGTACCGGCGCTGGGGCCGCGGGAGGCGGCGGCGGAGCTGCTGGTGCCTCTTCAGGCTTTGGCGGCAGCGCAGCCGACGGGGGGACGGGCGCAGCTGCTGGGGCCGGAGCTGGCGTCGGGGCTGCAGATTCGCCGGCGCTGGGTGCCTGAGACGGCGCCGCTGTGGCGGCAGCGCTGGGCGCCGGCGCGGCGGACTCTCCTCCCACCAGCATCGCCACGACCGCGGCAACCAGGGCCACTCTAACGACCCCAGCCAGAATGAACGGCGTCTTGGACCGGCCACAAGCGGGTGCAGCGCCTGGGCTGCCAGCCTTTTCTGCCGTCGCGGCGGTGGTTTGGCGATCTTCGGCCTGCTGGCTTTTGGCGTGCAAGACGGCGGCCTGCGTCGCGTCCAGGGCCACCGTGGCGGGCTGCGCCGCGGCAGCAGGGGTGGGCCCGGCCGAGCCGCGAGGATCGCCTGGCGGCGGCCGTTTTGGCGCTGCGGCGCGCGGGGCAGGCCGGGCAGCGGCAGAGCCGGCGGGCAAGACGGGCGCGGCCACCACCGAAGTCGGCGGCGCGGTGGTTGGCAAGGCAGCAGGCGCTGGCTCGGCTGGCAAAGGCTCTTGAGATGGCTGCGAAATCTGGACCGCCGCCGCTGCCACCGTGGCGATGTTGCCCACGGCCTGGCCCATCTGAGTGGGCATGTCGAGCGCGGGTGCCCGCCCGGTGGCAGTGTGCTGCGGTTCGCCAGCGTTCAGCACGGTGAAATCCCCGGCACCGGTGCGGCCAGCCACGTCAATCCCTGGGTCGATGCTGACTACATGCGGCGAGGCCGGCTGCTTCATCGCCTCGGCCAGGGCCTTCATCATCTCCTGGGCAGAGCCAAAGCGCACTTCTGGCTGGGTCGCCATGGCCTTGAGCACCACGTCGCAAAAGGCCTCTGGCGTCGGTGTCAGGCAGCGACCCCGCGGGTCGGGGGGCGGCTGGGTGATGCGCTGAATCAGCGTGTCGATGGCGGTTTCGGCGTGAAACGGCACGCGGTTGGTCAGCGCCTCAAACAGGATGCAGCCCAAAGCATACAGGTCGGTGCGGATGTCGATGCCGGTGCCGCGGGCTTGCTCTGGGCTCATGTACGGCGGCGTGCCGACGATCTCCCCGGTGGCGGTGCGCGACTGGCTGCCGGCGACCAGCGACTTGGCAATGCCAAAATCGAGCACTTTGACAAAATCTTCTTCGCCAAACACGGTTTGCAAGAAGATATTGTCTGGCTTGAGGTCGCGGTGCACCAGGCCGCGCGAGTGGGCTTCGGCCAGAGACTTGAGCACCTGCAAGGTGATATGGCCAATGCGCTGGTAGCCCAGCGGCTGCTCTACATCCAGCACCCTGGTCAGGGTGGTGCCCTGCAAGAACTCCATCGCCAGGTACAAGTCGCCGCCAGCGGTCTGGCCAAAGTCAAAAACGCGGACGGTGTGCGGCTGCTTGAGGCTGGCCGTCACCGCTGCTTCGTCCTGAAAGCGCGCCACGACCTCGGCAATGCCGGCCTGATCCGTGTGCAGGACCTTGATGGCCACTTCGTCGCCGGTGCCGGTGTGCTGGGCCTTGTAGACCGCGCCAAAACCGCCTTCGCCGATCAATTTGGTGACGCGGTAGCGCTGGGCAATGACCTGGCCGACCAACGCATCCGAGCCGCTGCCCGTCAGAACCGTGGGCGTGCCGTCGGCCGGGCAGTTGATCTCGTCGGTCTTGCCTTGGCAAACCGGGCAGACGCGCATGGCCTCGCTCCCAGAATTGAAGGGCAATGCTCAGCCCGCTGCCCGCCGGTGCCACTGTGACTTTGGCGTTGCTGGGGCCAAGAAAGAAGCCCGCTACCGCCGCCCCAGCGCCCACCGCCGCCAAGCCAATGCCGGCGAAGTACAGGTTACTGCCCTTGTCGTACTGGCTGCGGGCTTTGTCGCGATCGGCTGCGGCGCTCTTGGGCAGAGCCGCAAGGCGGTCGGCCGCTTCGTAGGTCTGGTTGCGCCCCACAAGCCACAGCGCCGCTCCACCCAATGCCAAGGCCCCGCCGCCGCCCCACAGACCCCACTGCAGGGCAGAAGGCCCGGTGGAGGGCGCCGATGGGGGCGAGCTGGGCAGCACGGCCTGCGGCTTGGCCGCTTCGCTGGCCTGCAGAGCTGCGGCCTCGCGGGCTTCGGCTTTCTGGGCGGCGTCACGGGTCTGGGCCATGTCTTTGTCCAGCCGGTCTTTTTCTGCGGCAGTGGCCGCCCCCAGCCGAGCCACTTCAAACAGCTGCACCGCGCGCTTGAGAGACGCGGCGTCGCCCAGGGCCTGCAGGGCCCGCGCTGCCTCTTCTTCCAGGCGGGCCTGAGGGCAGGCGGATCCTTTCCAGAACCCGCCGCGAACTTCGGGTCTGCAGTCCTAGGGAGAGGGCGGCGGGCAGTCCAGGGTGCGCAAGAACGCGACCAGGTCGTTCACCTCGCGGTCGTTCACATTCACGTTGCGCAGCAAGGGGTCCAAGGTACCCACCGTCGCTGGCCGCCGGCCGCGACCACCGCGGTACACGTCGCGGATAAAGCCACCCAGGGTGGCCTGGTGGGCGGCGTGGCCAAAGAAGGTGCGCTGGCCGACACCGCGCAGGCTGGCCGTGCGAAATGCGCCTTCGCTGGCGGACTCTTGCGCGACCTCGGCGAGCTTGGCCTCTCCGGCGCTGCGGTTGTCCGAGTGGAGGCCTGCGCCATTGAAGGGATCGACCAGCAGCTGGGGGCGGCCCACGGCGCGCCCGCGGTCGCTAGAAGGGATGCCGATGTTGTGAAACCCGCCGTCCGAGAACGCCGGACCGCTGTGGCAGCCGTCGCAGCCTTGGTCGACAAATACCCGCGCTCCGTTCAGCTCTTGTTGGGTCAACGCCAATTCGTCGCGGGCCCAGCGGTCAAAGCGGGTGTCGGAGCACAGCAGGGTCCGCTCGTAGGCTTCAATGGCCTTGCCCACGTTGGCGGCGATGCGGTCGATGTCCGTGCGCAGGCTCTCTGGCAGGGCTTCCCACTGCGCCATCCCCGGCTTGCCCTTGGTCGGAGCCCCTTGCAGCGACGGCAGATCGCCAAACACCGCCTCGTACTCGTCCTTGTAGCTGGCCGCCATGAGCTTGGCCAGCTCTACGCGGGTCAGGTCCATTTCCTTGGAATTCTCGATGGCCTTGAGGGGCTGGATCCACAGCGAGTCGCCGCGGCCATCCCACAAGGTGAACCGCTGAAAGGCCGAAGCGGTAATCGGCATGGCGTGGCGGTCGCCGGTCTGGCCGCGCACACCGACCGAAAAGGGCCGCGGGTCAGAGAAGCCGTGCGCCGGGTCATGGCAGGTGGAGCAGGCCACGGTGGCATCGGTGCTCAAGCGCTTGTCAAAGAACAGTTTCTTGCCCAGAGCCATCGCCGGGGCGTCATTGGCAAAGGCATTGGTCGGCGAGGCGGGCACGGCTGCCGCCCGGATCCGCATGTCGCGAAGGACGGTCACATCGCCTCCCCCCTCGCAGCCGGCCACTGCGGCCCCAAGCAGGAGAGCCAGGGCCAGAACAGCAGATGGGTACCACGTGCGCACGGCAAGGTTGGGGACCATGAACAACCTCCTGTTCTTCAAGGGCGCTTGCCGCAGGCCACCCGACCCGCGACTCACCGCCGCAGCCGTCGATAGGCGACCGGCTGTACGTGAATGCCCGCTGGCGAGCGAAGTGTTCAATGGCTGACCCAAGCGCTATCGACTCACCGCTGCGGATGGGCGGCGACGACTCAAGAGCCAAGCAATCTGGCCGGACCGGGGCCGCGCGGCCTTCAACACGCCCACCCACCCAGAGATGCCGCACTGGGCCAACAACGACGGCTGGTTTGACGACGCGGCCGACGGCCCCGTCTCCGCCACCGTCACGCTGGCCGGTGGCCAAACCGTTCAGATGGACGTTGCCGGCATGGGCTGGGTGCTGTGTGGACCGCCGGATTTTGCCCCCGGCGTGCCGTGCAGCGTGACCGCCTACGACCTGCTGCTGGACATGGCGGTGCGCAAGCTGCCGCTGCCGCAGAACGATGCGCAGTACGCTCCCGGTGGGGCGCTGTACCGCCTGGCGCAGCTCAAGGCCAACTACCAGCCCGGCAAGACCTACGAGTTTCCAGACATCGCGCCAGTCTTCTATGACGAGATCCAGCCGATCCTGGTTGGCTCCTACAACCTTTGGTATGTCAACAGCTTGATCACTGCCAAGCACAACTCTCTCATCGACCCCAACCTGGGCAACCCAGCGGCCAAGTACGCCTCGGCGCGCAACAAAGTGCAGAGCTACATGCGGGCGCCAGAAGGGGTGTATGCCCCGACCGGTCCGCGGACCATGCCCAAGCTGATGGGAGACGACCCGTACATCGGCGGCCTGCCCGACTCGGTGCGCAACCTGGCCTTGACGCCCGTGCAGTACGGCTTGCTGCGGCGCTGGGCGGCGGGGGCCTTCACCACCGGCGTCAACATCGCGCCCGCAGCGGCGATCACGCCCCACGGCCTGGACCGCGCGGCGCTGGAAAACGCCGTGGGCGGCGCCTTCTTCCCGGGCATCGAGTTTGGCTGGCAGATGCGCAATCCGGCCCTGTTTCTGCAGCCGTTTCGCCTCAATCCCAGCGCCACCAGCACCTATCTGGGCGACAGCGGCACGCCGCTGGGCGCCGGCCACTTCTCGCGGCAGATGGCTGTGCCGTGGCAGGCGGACTTCAACGATTGCCGCAACGAGGGCAACTACGGGTGGTGGCCGAGCCAGCGCCCGACCCACGCCCTGCCCACGGCAACGGCGACCAAGCGCTTGGACTGGGCGCGGCCGACACAGCGCTTTGCCGCCGGCAACGCCGAGAGCACCCACGAAGACATGGTCACCAACTGGTGGCGCTTTGGCTTTGTCGTTAAAGAAGGCAATGTCTTTGTAGAGAAGGAGCGCGTGGAGCCCGTAGTCTGATGCCGCGCTGTGATGTGGCTGTTGTGGGCGGTGGCCCGGCCGACTTGCTAGCGGCCGGGCTGCTCGCCCGCCAGGGTGCCGCAGTGACCGTGTTTGACCGCAGCGAGCCCAGCGGCCAGCGCATCGGCGAGACCCTGGGCGCCCAGGTGGCAACGCTGCTCAAGGCCGCTGGCGCCTGGGACGCTGTAGCACCGCTGCTGGAAGAGCAGCCTCCCTACACCGTTGTGCGCAGTGCCTGGGGCTCGCCGGAGCCCCAGGTGAGCGAAGCCTTTACCCGCCCCCTGGGGGTCGGATGGCACATCGATCGCCAGCGCTTTGACGCCGGGCTGGCCGAGTGGGCCCTGACCTGTGGCGCCGTCCTGCGCCGCGGCGTGGGCAGTTGCAGCATTGCAGCAGCCGGGGGCGGACTCGCCGTGGTGCCGCACCGCGGGCAGCCCTGCTGGGCCGACCGCGTCATCGACGCCAGCGGCCGCGGGGCGCCGGCCAGCCACGCCCTGCCGGGCTGGCAGTGGGTGGCCGTGGACCGCCAGGTGGGCTTGCTGGCGAGCTACGCCGCCTCAGAATTGGCCGATCCCGAGCCCAGCTTGCTGCTGGAAGCCGTCGAGCATGGCTTTTGGTACAGCGCACCGCAGCCCGGCGGCAAGCGCATCGCGGTCTTGGTGACCGACGCCGACGTGCTACAGCGCCTGGGCCCCGACCCCTTGCAGCGACTGCAGGCGGGGCTGGCCGCCAGCCAGTGGACGGCGCGGCGCCTGGCCGGGCGGCTGCTGGAGGGGCCGCCGCGGGTGTTCCGCTCGGACAGCGGCTGGCTGGCGACCGACCGCGGGTCCAGCTGGCGCGCCGTGGGCGACGCGGCCATGGCCACCGACCCCCTGGGCGGCAACGGCATCGCCCGCGCTCTGCAAAGTGCCCTTGACCTGGCCAAGACCCCGGATGCGCCTAGCGATCTTGCCGCTGGCCAGCGCGCCTTTGCCGCTTACCGCCAGGTGCGGGCCCGCTACTATTGGCTGGAAGGGCGCTGGCCCGATGCGCCGTTTTGGGCCCGCCGCCGGCCCTTGGATGCGGCCGGCCAGCCGCTGTATGCCGCCGAGGTGGTCCTTGACCTGGATCCCAGCGCAGCCCTGGCGCTGGGCAGCGCGCTGCCGGCGGCGGCCCAGGCTTGGCTGCCCCTGCCGGCGCTGGCGGTGGTCGCCGCGCTGGACCAGCCGGTGGCGGCCCACCAGCTGATTGGCGCCCTGCGCGCGGTGGCGCCCATTGGCGACCGTGCCCTGGTGGTGGGGGTGCAGTGGCTGCTGAGCACCGGGGCGCTGCGCCAGGTCTGACGGCACAGCTCCAAGGGCTTGACCGGCTTGGCGGCGGAGGCTCCGCGGCAGGGCAGCAGGGCAGAGCGGGCTCGCGCCGGCTCCCCCCCGGCCCCAAGCCTGGGCTCAAGCGGTTGGGTCGCCGCTGTCCGAGTTGATGCGCACGCTGGGCACCGCGGCGGGCGCGCGGTTGCGGGGCCGCGGCTGCGCCACGGGCTGGGCTGGCGGCTGGGCTGGGCTGGCGGCGGTGGCTGGCGCCGCTGCGGCGGCAGGCCCAGCGTCTTGGCTCGGCGGCGCTGGCGCATCGCCTGCGCCCACCAGCTTCAGCAGCCAGCGTCGGCGATCGTAAAGCGGCCTTTCTGGCCTTGGGGTCATCGCGGCTCCGCAGCGGGCAGGTGCCGGTCAGAATAGCCAAAGGCGCAGCCGCGCGCCAGCAGTTGCGCCAGGGGCCGCGGGCAAGCTGGCGCGGGCCATGCGGCTGCTCCCGCCCGTCGCCCTCCTCGCCTGTGGACAAAAAGCCAAAACCCGCCACCATGGCGCACCAGCCCCTAGCCCTTTGCCCCGGAGTCAAGCCCATGCAGCCCCAAGAGATCCTTCATTTCTGGTTTGAAGAGCTGACTGCAAAACAGCACTTTGTCAAAGATCCCTCGCTGGATGCCGCCATCGGTGCCCGCTTTGGCGCTACCGTGCAGGCGGCTGCGCGCGGCGAGCTGTTTGGCTGGCGCACGTCAGCGCAGGGGCGGCTGGCTGAGATCCTGGTGCTCGACCAGTTTTCGCGCAACATCTACCGCGACACCCCGGGCGCTTTTGCCCAGGACGCCATGGCCCTGACGCTGGCCCAGGAGCTGGTCGCCAGCGGCCAGGATCAGTCGCTGACGGCGGGCGAGCGCGGCTTTGCCTACATGCCCTACATGCACAGCGAGTCGCCGCTGGTCCACCAAGAGAGCGTGCGGCTGTTTACCGAGCTCGGCGCAGAAGGCCAGCTGCTCTACGCCCACCAGCACAAGGCCATCATCGACCGGTTTGGCCGCTACCCGCACCGCAACGCCATCCTGGGGCGCGCATCCAGCGCCGAGGAAATCGCCTTTTTGGGCTAGCCCGGCTCGTCTTTCTAGCTGCCCGCCGTCTGCCAGCGGCGGTCTGGCGGTCCGCTGCCCACCAGCTACCCTTCGCCCAGCGCCCAGTAGATCCTGCCGCACCCTAGGAGGAGTCCATGCCTGCCGCACCTCTACCGCCTCAAGCAGCCAAGCCCGCAGCCAAGCCCGCAGCCAAGCCTGCAGGGCCACCCCCAGCTGGCGCGGGCAAGTCCGCTGCGCCGCAGCCCGCGGCCGTCAAGCCTGGGGCCGGCGGCTACCACCAGCAGGCGGCCCACAACAAGCCCGCGCCAACCAAGCCCGCGCCAACCAACTCAACGCCCTCTGCGACGCCGGGCAAGCCGGATCAGAACCTTGGCGTTCCCGGTCAAGCCGGCGTTGGCACGGTGGCGGCGGGCAGCCAGGCCTTGCCGGAGACCCTGCAGACCCTGCCCAGCGGCAAGCGCGTGGCCCACGGCAGCGACGCCGGCAACTTCTACTGCGAGCACATGTTCTACGCGACCCAGCGCGAGGCGGCCAAGCCGGCGACCTCGGTGGTCAAGAACCCCCAGGGCGAGTCGCTGACCGGCTTTTTGCACCTGCCGGGCGACCGCGAGGCCACCGCCGATGCCTCCGAAGGCTACCGGCGCGGCGACAGCAGCAAAGACGCCCGCGCCGTGGTCGGCTCGGCCTTGCGCGGCTGGATCGACACGGCCCTGCCCAAGGCCGGCTCTGGCCCGGTGCGCATGCTGCTGACGGGCTACGCCAATTGGGGGTCCGTGGTCGACAATCCCACCGGTGCCTTTGTCTCTTCCAAGCACAACCTGGACGCCGCCATGGCCAAGGCCTTTGGCCCCACCGCGCTATTGTCCAAGAGTGGCACGGCGATCGACCAGGCCAGCGGGCCGAAGATGAACTACACAACGTGGTCCTACAAGATCAAAATCGGCGGTGTGGTGCGAGACATCCAGCTGCGCGGGCAAGTCTTTCCCGTCGCCGACGCGGCCATCAACAGCGGCCCGCAGTCGGTCCAGGCCGCCATGGCCCAGTTTGCGCCGCACGGCGTCTTGTCGATGGGTGTCGCCGTGGGTCGCGAGGACTTCCTGGCCGAGCACCACGCCGACGACGGTGGGCTGGACAAAAGCGGCAAGAAGCACCAAGACGGTGCCGCCCCGCGCCGCGACATGCCCGACAACTACGCACTGGCGCGCGGGATTCTGGACGGGCAGCGCGGCAATTCCTAGGGCACCGATCAGCCCCGCGGTTTCAAGGTCGGCTGGCTCGCCCTTGGGTGGGTCGCCGCCTTCCCACCTCACCTCTCAGGAGCCCAGGATGCGCCTTCTCTCTGTTGTTGCGAATTCGGCTGCCAGCCTTGCCCTATTGCTGAGCGCCACCGCGGCGCAAGCGGCCGTCAAGACCCGCCCGCTGGAGTACAAGCTCGGCACCACTGTGATGCAGGGCACCCTGGCGTGGGACGACGCGGTCAAGGGCAAGCGCCCGGCAGTCCTGGTGATTCACGACTGGATGGGGCCAGGCGCCTTCAGCCGCGGCCGCGCCGAAGAGCTGGCCAAGCTGGGCTATGTGGCGCTGGCCGCCGACGTCTATGGCACCGAGACCCGGCCCAAAGACGCCAAAGAGGCCGGCGCGGCGGCGACCTTGCTCAAAACCCAGCGACCGCTGCTGCGCCAGCGCGCCAAGGCCTCCCTCGATGCTCTGCTGGCCCAGCCCGAAGCCGACGCCGCGCATGTAGCCGCGATAGGCTATTGCTTTGGCGGCACTGCAGCCCTTGAGCTGGCCCGCAGCGGTGCGGCCGTGCACGCCACCGTCAGTCTTCACGGCGGCCTGGACTCACCGACACCCGCCGATGGCAAGAACATCAAAGGCAAAGTCCTGGCCCTGCACGGCGCTGACGATCCCTTTGTGCCCGCCGACCAAGTTGCCGCCTTTCAGAAAGAGCTGCGCGACGCCAATGTCGACTGGCAACTGGTCGCCTACGGCGGTGCAGTGCACGCGTTTACTCTGCCAGGCGCTGGCCATGACAACAGCAAAGGTTCGGCCTACAACGCAAAAGCCGACAAGCGCTCTTGGCAGGCCCTGCGCAGCTTCTTGGAAGAGGCGCTGAAGTAGCGGTGGTTCCTGCGCGCCAAAGCGCAGCTGCTCGGTGGCCGCAGCGACGCGCTGTTTCGCGACGCCCAGGGTCTCCGGGTGGCGTGGACTACCTTTGGGTCCGCTCTGCCGATGCGGCCCAACTGGTCAAGAAATACCAGCCGCAGCTGCAGGCCTACCGCTTGGTGCAGGAGGCGGCTGGCCTGACGCCGGTGGGCCGCACCGGGCTGTGGTCGGCGGCGGATGGTCTGGCCATTGGGGCGTAGCGCCTTGAGCCATCAATGCTTGTGAGGATCCGGCGCCCGCATAAACTTGACCTCAGGCAGGTTCAGGGCGATCACCGGCGGGTGCGTGCTCTGGGTGGCCGCGGCACCGGGCGCGCAGTACACGGCGTCTGAAGCCGAAAATACCGCAGCCACCTTGAGGTTTAGCGCATCGGCAAGCTCTTGGGCAGAGGCAACCACCGCCGCCCGGCGACCCGCAGTGAGCTCTTGACCCGCCGCGGGATCCGGGTCCAGCACGGCATAGCGCTGCCCGCCATTGCGACGCCCTAGCCCTTTGTCATCGCTGGTGAATTCGACCGCCACCCGCTGACCCATCGCCGCCATCATGCGAATGGTCAGCTGCGGATAACCCCCGCCCAATTGCGAGGGACGCAGGGCGACTTCCGCAGCGTCTAGCGCAGCCAAGGTGTTCTTGCGACGACGCGATGGCACGGCACGCTCCTTGGCCGGTCGGACGGACGGCTAGCTCAGCCAGGGTAGCACGGGCAGCGGTGGGGCGCCTCGCCTGCGGCGACCGGGTCGGGCCTTTTTGCCCGCGCCAGGCAGCCCTGCGGGCTCGCCCGGCGCTCTGGGCAAAAAGCGGCGTCGCACGCCGCCCTAGCGGGGCCTCGCCCCTGGCGCGGGGCTGGGCGGGTGCGGGGGCTGGGCGGGTACGAGCAGTCCAGTTAAATCGAGGGGTTGACGCAAGTCCGGGTAGGGGCGGGCCTGTGTGCCTGCGACCGGGTGAGGCCTGTCGCAGTCAGCCAAATCCCGAGGTTACCGCAGGTCCGGGTAGGGGCGGGTCTCTGGCCCGACCGGTTCACGCCAGCAATCGTCGGTAAATACGAACGGTTGCAGCCGGTCGGGGGAAGCCCGGGCGATGAATGGCCGGGCTATCATCGCGCCGTCCACCTTCGTGGACGGCCATCGCCGCAGCGCGGCGATGAGGGAGGAGGGGTCAGGCCTGCGAGGGCTTGGGCGCAGACCGCGTGCGTTCGCTCCCGATTCACGCCGTCGCTTCCGGAACGGGCCAATTACAGCCGCAACAGCGTCACCGCCCGCCCGCTCGGTGTCTGGGCCTCGCTGAACTCGCCGCGCTTCTCCCAGCCGTCGCCGCTGGGAGCGCTGGTGCGCGCGTCAAACAGCATCAGCGTGCCCGTCGCCAAGCCCAGCCGTTCCAGGTAGCCGTCGATTTGCTCCAAGCCCTTCTCCAGCGGGTCTTTCTGGCCATCGCGCCATACCTTCAGTTCCAAGGCGTGGCGATCCTCTCCGGTGGGCAGCCCCGCGGCGTCCACGCCGGTAAACCAGCGAATCAGCAGGTCCAGGCGCTTGCGACCCAGGCCGTACTCGCGCTCAATATAGCCGCCACCGTTGACCAAGCGCTGCAAGAAGGCCATGACTACAATCTGTTGGGCAGATTCGGGCCAGGCTTGCTGGCGGACCATCCACTCGCCGTTCTCTCGCCAAAAGGCCACAAAAGCCTGCAGAAGCGCTCGAATATCCAGCCTTCCGTCAGTCAGGGCCCAGCGCCGCTCCGGCAGGTCCATCCGCCGCTGCCAGACCGACGCCAGTTCGCGGGGCAGCACCTCGCGGTAGATGGGGTTGGCGATGCGGATCAGCTTGTTGTCGCGCGCCAGCAGTCCCAGGTCTTCGCAATACTCCAGGTCGCGCTGTGGCACTTCGGCGCCCAGCTGTTCACCGGCCAGGATCGGCGCGATGACTGCGCGCACCCGCGGTTCGTTCAACTTGTCTGCCAGGCTGTCTAAGTGGGTGCTGCGGCTGAGGATCAGCAATTCCTTGGCCCGGGCGATGTGCGCGACTTCGATGCGCCCGGCGACGCGGATACTGTTGAGCACCTGGTCCATCAGCGCGTTGACCAGCCACGGCTGACCTTGGGTGACCTCGTAGGCGAGGTCGACCGCCTCAACCGCGAATTCTTGGCCTGTTTCAGCGGTGTGCTGAGCGTATAGCGCGCCGACGTCGGCACGGGTGAAGCTGCCCATCGTCATGGACGCGGCCTTAACGTTGAACGGCGACGCCGTGCCCAAGTGCGGCGACCCGCCCGATGCGACTTTGTAGTCGCGCACGTCGCGCAGGCCAATGAGGGCCACGGTGGACGGGGCGGCCACCGGACGTTCCGCATACAAGCCGCGGAGTTGTCGCAGTACCGAGATCATCGCGTCGTTCTGCAGGGCATCGATTTCGTCCAGCAGCAACACCACCGGGCGGGGGCAGGTACGGCACCAGTAGTGGATGAACTCACTGAGGAAATTTCCTGCGCCTGCACCCGCAGGCGGAGCCGGAGGGCGCAGTTCGGCCGGCAGATAGGACTCGGCTTTGCGCAGCATGTCGCTCACCACAATGCGTTCCGCTGCCGCCGGGTCGTCGCGGTAGGGCTCGCCGGCTTCGCAGGTGGCCCAGAGCGCAGCGTAATCGCCAGATGCGGTCAGCTCCTGCGCCAGGGCGCGCATGGCCGTGGTCTTGCCGACTTGGCGGGGGGCGTGTAGGACGAACCAGGCTTGGGCTGCCACCAGCCGATGGACTTCCGGCAGGCGCGCAAGCGCTGGCAGCGTATAGTGCATTTCGATGCGGTTGGGACCGGCGATATTGAAGTGGCGGGGCATGGGCGACGACCTCCGGCGCGCAGGATAGCACGGGGCGGGCTAGCGTGGGGAGGCTGGGGCGTGAGGCTGATGGCCCGGCGGCGTGGTTCCGAGCCGGGTTTGGGCGCCTCGCCTGCGGCGACCGGGTCGGGCCTTTTTGCCCGCGCCAGGCGGCCCTGCGGGCTCGCCCGGCGCTCTGGGCAAAAAGCGGCGTCGCACGCCGCCCTTGCGGGGCCTCGCCCCTGGCGCGGGGCTGGGCTTGGCGGAGGGACTGGGCGGGTACGCGCAGGTTAGTCAAATCGAGGGGTTATCGCAGGCCTGTGTCGGGGCGGGTCTCTGGCCCGACCGGTTAACGCCAGTAATCGTTCGTAAAAGCAGATGGTTGTGGCGTACCCCGGGGGGAGCCCAGCTAATGAATTAGCGGGCTATCATCGCGCCGTCCACCTGCGTGGACGGCCTCGCCGCGCTGCGGCGATGGTGGCGGACGGCCGTGGCTTGCGGGGGCCTGGGCGCGAAAACGGGACTGTTGGGGTCTGCAACAGTGGCGGTTTCGCGGGTCGAGGCGTGCGGCGGGCGAGGTGTGACAATGTTGTCACGCCTCAAAAGCCTGCTTGGGTACTGCGGCGCTCGCCCCCCCTTCTCTTCTCCGAGTTGGCTCCTGTGCCGCCAATGCCCCTAGACATCGTCAGAAAAACATACTAACTTTTCTGACATGAAACCCCTCGCTGTAGACCGACCTTCACTAGAATCTAAGCTTAGTAAGCGCATATTCGGCTCCGGGCGCGGTGCCGTCTTTACGCCCAGCCATTTCTTCGATCTGGGGAGTCGCGATGCCGTCGACCAAGCGCTGTCGAGACTGACCGCGACCGGCACCATCCGGCGTCTTGCCCGCGGTCTCTACGACTACCCCAAGCAGCACACGGTCCTGGGCCTGCTGCTGCCGTCGCCCGACACCATTGCAAAGGCCATTGCGACGCGCGACGCAGCGCGCCTCCAGCCCACGGGCGCATACGCGGCCAACCTGCTCGGGCTGTCTGACCAAGTGCCTGCAACTGTTGTCTTTCTAACTGATGGCGCGGCGCGGACTGTGCAAGTCGGCACCCAGACAATTGCGCTCCGCCACACCACCCCCCGCAACATGGCCACCGCTGGCCGGCTTAGCGGCTTGCTGATCCAGGCCTTGCGCTATTTGGGGCAGGGTGGCGTTACGCCCGAAGTGGTCGATTACTTGCGCACCACGTTGCCGGCAAGTGAACGCTTGGCGCTGCTGCGCGACATCAACTTGGCGCCGGCGTGGATGCGCCCGTACTTTAGCGAAATTGCTGCGGTCGATGCCGCTGCATCGGGAGCGAGCTTGCCATGCAACTGAAGTTCCTCTCTCTACCTCCCGGCGAGCGTCAGGTCTACTTTGTTGAGGCCGCTGCGCGCCGAAACCTCCATGCTGCAATTCTAGAAAAGGACTTCTGGGTTTGCTGGCTACTTGCCGTCTTATTTGACGATCCCGAACTACGCGATTCAGTTGTGTTCAAAGGCGGCACTAGCCTGTCTAAGGTACATGGCGCAATTGAGAGGTTTTCCGAAGACATCGACCTATCGGTGTCACCTAGTTGGCTTGGCGTTGCCGAAGACGCACTCCCTGCAGTTGCCAGCCGCGGTGAGCGCGACCGATGGATGACCGCGCTGCAGGCTGCGTGTACCGCCAAAGTGGTATCCCAGATCCAGCCGCGCATCGAGGCGGCAGCTGCTGCGGTGCTCGGGCTCCGAACTGGTGGTCGCAGCTGGATCGAGTACCAAGACGATCCGGCGACGCACTCGCCAGTGCTGCTGTTTCATTACCCGATCACCAGTAGAGCAAGCTTTGGCTACCTACCTCGCAACGTAAAGCTCGAATTTGGTTCGCTAACTGAGCAGCGACCGGTGGGCTTGCACCGGGTGCGCCCGTGGGTGGCCGAAGAGCTGCCACAGGCGTTTGCCGATTGGCACTGCGAAGTTGTGGCCCTCGACATTGGCCGGTCTTTCTGGGAAAAGGCGAGTATCCTGCACGCCGAGCACCATCGCGATCCCGCCTTGGCGATGCCGCTCCGCTACTCGCGCCACTACGCAGACACGGCAGCCCTCGGACGACTACCCGCAGTTCAGGCGACCCTGGGCGACCACGCGTTGCGCGACCGCGTTGTGGCGTGGAAGGCGCGGTTCTTTGCGCGCGGTTGGGCCCGCTACGACTTGGCCTGTCCGCCAACGTTCCGGCTTGTGCCGCCGCCGGGCCGAGCGCAGGAGTTAGCTGCCGATTACGCAGCTATGTCGCCGATGTACTTCACAAAGCCGCCGACTTTCGATGCGGTATTGACTGCGCTTGGGCAAATGGAAGTCGAGATCAACCGGAGCCTGTAGCCTTGTCGCTGCGCTGCGGCGATGGTGGCGGACGGCCGTGGCTTGCGAGGGCCTGGGCGAGAAAACGGGACTGTTGGGGTCTGCAACAGTGGCGGTTTCGCGGGTTCGGGTGGGTTTGCTCAGGGTATTTCTGCTACAGAAATGCCAAGTTCTCTTCGGGCCACCACGCGGGGGTGGCGAGCGGCGCGGTGATGGCGGCGTAGTCTAGGGTTGCCATGAGGGTGGTCCTGGTGGTGGGGCGGGGCAATCGGCAGATTCCGCTAGCAGCTGGCTCAGTTCGCGCCGAAGGCTGGCCTGACCTTCGCGGCCGGTCAAGTCCTGATGCAGGTTCACAAACCGCACGCCCACCTGCTGGCCGGTCTTCCGCCCTTGGTGGTCCAAGACGTCGTAGTCCTTGGCCACCGCGCCCGCGATGCCAGGGTAAAGCAGCACGCTGCGCAGGCAGTCGTAGCGCTGGGCGTAGGCGTATAGCTGGTGCAGGTCGGCGACGGCCACACCATCGCGGGCCTTCTTGTCGGTCAGGCGCTTCCACTTGGTGTCGATGACCAAGTTGCGGCCGGCGGGGGCTTCGATCAGCAGGTCGGGCTTCAAGGGCAACGCGCCTTTTTCGTTGTGCTCCATCAAGTGGCGGGTGCGGTGCCGCGCCTGTTCGTACAGGTGGAATCCGGGGTGGTTGGGCAGGACGTGTTTGCGCATGAACGCGGCGACAAAGCGCTCAAAGACCACGTTCATGTCAAACAGCAGGGAGAAGCTGCGTTCGCGCCCGCCCTCCGCCGTGGGCGACTGGCCAGCCAGGATCAGCCGGCAGAAGCGGAACACTTCGGCAAAACGCTCATTTTGGCGACTGAGGGTGACCTTGGCCAAGAGGTCCTGAACGGCAGCCGCGTCGCTCACGTCGCCCAGGATCAGCAGGCAGCGGCCCAGCAGGTCCTGGGTGTGGGAGCTGTGGGTGGCATCCAGCAGGATCTTGCACGCCGCGCGGAAGACCTGGTTCATGGGCGTGTCTTCGCAGAACTCGTCAAACCGGCAGAAGAACCGCTCGCGGTGGGCTGAATTGTGCAGGATTTGCGGCGAGACCAGGAGTTTGCCCTTGAACTGCCTCAGGTTTTCCTCGCGCGCCACGTATGTGCGCTCCGGGCCGCGCAGCAGTTCCGTCAGGAGGCGCTCGGCAAAGATGGCGGCCAGGGTTTCTGACAGCGGTGATTTGCGCACGGACAACCGGGCCACGTCGCGGCTGAGGAGGGGCACATCGCCCGCGACCGAGAGCATGTACAGCAGGTTGGCGTGCGCGCGATAGTCGGTGTTGGCGCCGTTCGCGTCGTCAATCTTGGGCAGGATCTCTAGCTGTAGACCCGCGACTTGGATGACCCCCACCCACTGCCTGGCCCTGGCAGTTCCGTCGCGCCAGTCAAACACGCGATCGGCCTCGGTGTGGTTGAGCTGGTCAAAGCGCTTCAAGCGGTCGTAGAGGTGCGCGGGGACACTGGTCTTGCCGTCCGTGCGCGATACGCTTGGGCCGCTGGCAGAGCGCATCAATTGAGAATGCTCTTGGATTTCTAGCTTCAGCATCGCTCAGCCTGCCGAAACCGACTCAGCTGTGGGCGCGGCGACCGCAAGCGCTGGAGCCAGCAGGGCCAACCGCTGGGCAAACACGTCTGCCTGCAAATCCAACAAGCCGAGCAACGTGCGGGCCAATTGCTCCTGGCCCAGCCTGCCGGTGCGCAGGTTGGGGCTCACGTAGAAATCCAGACGGTTTTCATAGTCGTCGTGGTCAAAGCCCAAGGTCGCCTCTTCGCCAAACACCTCTGCCTGGATCATGGGGGCAGCATAGGCCTGGCCGGCGCCGGTCTTTTCCACTAGATGGCCCTTGCGCAGAGGTCGACCCGCCTCGTCGTACGGGCAGCCCAGCACGATGGCGATCTTTGGCCAGGCACCGTAGAAGTACTCTTGAAGCAACGGAATGACCCGATCGACCATCACCTTGCGCAGCCCCTCCAGGCTGGCGACGTCCAAGAAGTACGCGTGGCCCAGCTGGTGGTCGCGGTCGTACAGGAAGCGGATGCGGTGGTTGAGGGTCGCAAACAGGTCCGTTGTCAGGTCGACCACCGCGGCATCCACGTTGTTGTCGCTGAGGATCTTGCGGATCACGTCCGTTTGCGGCATCAGCTCTTCAAAGGTGAAGCGGCGGCGCAAGGCCACATCCATCAGCGCGATCGAGCGGTCCGCCGTGTTCATGGTGCCCAGGACGTGCAGATTGGGCGGCACGGCAAAGCGGTGGCCTGGCGAATAGGTCAGCGGGAGCTTGAGTTCGGAGCGGGCGCCAAGGCGCTTGTCGGCTTCGAGCAGAGTGATCAGTTCGCCTAGGATTTTGCTGACGTTGCCGCGGTTGATTTCGTCGATGATCAGGACGAACTGGCGGGTTTGGCTGGTGAAGGCGAAGGAGGCGGCGCCGGCGAGGACTGCTGTAGCGGGGCATGGGCGGCGACCTCCGGCGCGGGGGATAGCACGGGGGGCGCTGGTGTGGCGAGGCTGGGTCGCGAGGCTGATGGCCCGACGGTGTGGTTCCGAGCCGGGTTTGGGCGCCTCGCCTGCGGCGACCGGGTCGGGCCTTTTTGCCCGCGCCCGGCGGCCCTGCGGGCTCGCCCGGCGCTGGGGGCAAAAAGCGGCGTCGCACGCCGCCCTTTCGGGGCCTCGCCCCTGGCGCGGGGCTGGGCTTGGCGGGGGGACTGGGCGGGTACGCGCAGGTCAGCTAAATCGCTGGGTTGTCGCGGGTCCGGGTGGGGGCGGGTCTCTGGCCCGACCGGTTCCAGCCCGGGCGATGCAGAGAGGTCCCGCGCTGGCATTTGCTGCAGTTTGGAGGTGTTGTCGGGCTTAGGTCAAGAAGTCCCTTTGGGACTGGGGGCTGGCTGGCGGGCTGCCTATTCCCCCGCCTTGTTCGTCCGCGGAGCTAGCGCCCGCCGTGCCGCGGGTGCTCGGGCCTCTCGCAGCTCTTCTTCAATGCGCTCTATGCTTGGCAGACTCGCTTGCAGGTCTTTGGGCAAGGCCTCAGCGATCTTGTACTCGGCCAGGCCGATTGGACTTGTGGAGGTGCGCAGGGCGTACTCCGCCACGACCTGGTTCTTGGTCTTGCACAATAGCAGTCCAATGGTGGGCGCATCGTCCGGCATCTTCACTTGCCTGTCGACGGCCTCAAGGTAGAACCCGAGTTGGCCAATGTGCTCGGGTTTGAACTTGCCGCCCTTCAACTCTATGACAAAGTAGCATCTCAACTTAAGGTGGTAGAACAGCAGATCGATGTAGAATTCGTCACCACCGACATCCAGGAGTTTCTGCCTACCCACAAAGGCGAAGCCAGCTCCCAATTCGAGCAGAAAATGGGTGATGTGTCGGGTGAGCGCCGACTCAATGTCCCGCTCCAGTGCATCTTCGCCGAGTCCCAGAAAGTCGAAACGGTAAGGATCCTTGAGATTCTCACGCGCCAGGTCGGAGGCGGGTTTGGGCAGCGTGGTCTCAAAGTTCGTCTGCGCCTTGCCGCGCCGTTCAACCGTTTGGAGATCAATGTGGTGGTCCAGGACGGTGCGCGACCAACCATGGGCCAGCGCCGCCTGGGCATAGGCCAGGCGATCGGCCGGCCTCTTGAGCCGCGTCAGCAGGGTGACGTTGTGGCCCCATGGCAAATCGCCAACGGTCTGTTGGCGATCTGCGAAATCGGGCCAAGCCTCTGCAAAGGCCCGCATGTACTTGATGTTGGTGGGCGAGAAGCCCTGCATGTCCGGGAAGGCGGCGCGCAGGTCAGCGGACGCTTGGGCGATGACGCCGACACCCCAATCGCCCCGGCGGAGGCTCAGGTCATGGCCAATCTGCCAATAGACCAGCAACATGTGCTGGTTCACCGCCAGGGCCGCGCGCTGCCTTGCCGCGTGGATGCGGGCCTTGACGCTCGCGAGCCACTCCGCATAGCCCTCGGGTCTAGGGGTCATCAGCACCGGCAGGTCGCCCGCGCCCTGGTCACGAGCTGCGAAGAGCGGCCTCTCAGGCTGTTGTTTGCTCGACATGGCACCCTCAATTCTTGTCGCATTCTCGTCCGTCAAGGCCTACTTCAGCCGCGTGTCGTCGTCCATGTCGCTCGGCCGGAAGGCGCGGTCCAGGACCAATCGATGCACTTCCGGCATGCGGGCCAGGGCCGAAAGGGTGTCGTGCATGTGGGCGCGGTTGGGACCTGCGGTGTTCAGTGGGCGGGGCATGGGCGGAGACCTCCTGCCGCGAGGATAGCACGGGTGGCGGTGGGGCGGCGAGGCGGGGCTGACCGGGTACGAGCAAACCCGCCACAAATACAACCCGGCTAATGAATTAGCGGGCTATCATCGCGCCGTCCACCTGCGTGGACGGCCATCGCCGCGGCGCGGCGATGACAGGTGGGGACGCGCCGTGGGGTGGGGTGGTCCGGGTACGAGCAGGCCTTGGCGCCTGCGACCAGGTCAGACCAATCGCAGTCAGCCAAATTCCGAGGTTATCGCAGGTCCGGGTAGGGGCGGGTCTCTGGCCCGACCGGTTAACGTCAGCAATCATCGGTGAATACGAATGGTTGCGGCCGGGCGGTGGAAGCCCGGGCGATGAATGGCCGGGCTATCATCGCGCCGTCCACCTTCGTGGACGGCCATCGCCGCAGCGCGGCGATGAGGGAGGAGGGGTCAGGCCAGTGAGGGTTTGGGCGCGAAACCGGGACTGTTGGGGTCTGCAACAGTGGCGGTTTCGCCGGTCGCCCGAACCTCGTCCGCCGTCGGCGGCGCCGTCACTGCGCGTCAGAAGGCCCCTGCGCCTTGAGTTCGGCGAATTTGGCCGCCATCGTCGGGTTGCCCTTGGTCAGCTTCTTGAGCGTCACGTCCTGGGCTTTGTCGTTGGCTAGGCGTAGGTTCTTGTCGGCACCCAGCAGCGCCTCCCTGGTCTTTTGCAGGTGGTCGATCGACTTGTCGATTTCTTCGATGGCCGTCTGAAAGCGCTTAGAAGCAAGGTCGTAGTTCTTGGCGAAAGCGCCTTTGAACGTCTCCAACTCCCCCTCAAAGTTGGCGATGTCGATGTTCTGGGCTTTGACCAGCGCCAACTCCGTCTTGTACTTAAGCGAGTTCATCGCGGCGTTGCGCAGCAGGGTGATGATGGGCAGAAAGAACTGCGGCCGCACGATGTACATCTTGGGGTAGCGGTGAAATACGTCAACAATCCCAGTGTTGTAAAGCTCGCTGTCGGGCTCGAGCAGAGAGACCAGCACGGCATACTCGCAATTCTTCTCGGTCCGGTCTTTGTCGAGCTCTTTGAAGAAGTCCTCATTTTTGTTCTTGGTCGCGGTGCGGTCGCTCTCGTTCTTCATCTCAAACATGACCGAGACGATCTCCGTGCCCGCCTCGTCCGCATCGCGGAAGATGTAGTCACCTTTGCTGCCCGAACGCGCGTCGTTGTCTTTCTCAAAATAGGCCCTGGGAAACGCCGTGGCACGGATCCGGTTGAACTCGGTCTCGCAGTGCTGCTCCAAGGTCTCCCCCACCATCTTGGTCGACAGCCGAGCCTTGAGGTCGCGCAGCCGCTCAATCGCGTCGTCGCGGTCGCGGATCTGCGTTTCGTATTTATCTTTAAGGGACTTCTCGGACAGTTGCTGCTCCAGCTGGCTGCGCTCGAGGCCGTTCTTCAGCTCGTCGCGCTGCTTTTCCACGGCGGTGACGGCTTGGGTAATCGCGAGCTTTTGCGCCAGGGCGATGGCTTCGAGCTGGGCCTTGAGGGCTTGGATTTCCGCGTCTTTGGTGCTGGCCGACCTTTGGAGCTCGCTCAGGAGCTTGGCTTCGGCAAGCTGGGCGGTGGCTAGGTGGGCGGAATTGGCGTTGGCGAGCTCGTAGGCGAGGGCGTCGCGCTGCCTTTCCACCGCGGTCAGGGCCTCAGCGACGGCGAGCTTGCGCGCGACTTCCTCCGCATCGAGCTTGGCCTTGAGGGCTTGGATCTCTGCGTCTTTGGCGGCGGCGGTTTGCTGGAGGTCGGCGGCTTGCTTAGCCTGGGCGAGCTCAAGGCGGTCGTGGAGCTGTTGCTCGAACTCGCTATTGCGGACTTGCTTGAGGATGTTGGCGTAGCCGGCTTCGTCGATGGTGAAGGCTTTGTGGCAGTGGGGGCAGAGGATTTCGTTCATGGTGGGGCAGGCTCCAGGGGTGGTGGCTGGCGACGACGGCGGCCATGGTACCGCCGGCCTGCGACAGCGGGTGTCGCATTGCGACCGGGCGGAGGACGTGCGAGATGGCAAGCAGGGAAATCGTCTGGGCGCAGCTGGGTTACTTGCGCGTCAGTGTGTACTGAATGGACTTGCACCCACCGCTTGTGGGCGTGCCTCCACGGCTCCCCAAGGCGAGGTCCGCTGTAGTGATCGCCATCGTGACGTAGCCGGTAATGTTGTCGTTGACGGCAAGGTCTGAATCCTGAATGGAAAACGTGACCCCTTTGCTCAGCAGTTGGCCGGCGGTCGCGACACATGATCCGAAAGAGAACGTTGGGTTATAGCTTTCAACCTTCTCCGACACGCCCGCGGCGCCGCCTGGGCACGTCGTCGTCACGATTACGTCGGGCGGGGAGCCGTCGCCGTCCCAGCTGGAACCATTGTTGCTACTGTCGATCGCGGCAGCGACAGGCTGGACAATCCATTTTGAGTTCAGGTCGAGGGCGCATTGGCCAGAGGAATTGCAGATATCCGCACCATTGCAGGTTGCGCAAATGGTGCCGCCCAGCCCGCATTGCGAATTCGATGTACCGGCGAGACACACGCCCGAGGCACAGCAGCCGGCGCAGTTGTTGGGGCCGCAGCCGGTGGCCTGGGGGTCGTAGCCGCCGTTGCCGCTGGTGGCGCAACTGATAAATAACCCGGCGGAGAGGATGAGAAATCGACGCATGGTGCTGGCTCCTTGGTGACGGGTTTGAGGTTTGTCTTGAAGCACTCGGGCCCGCCACTAGCGGTCCTTGTGTTGAACTTGGACTTGGCCCCGCTGGACAATATTTAGCACTTTCATGGCGGTCAGGCAGACCGCCACTTGTTGACGAGTCCGTAGAGCCCTGCCAAACGCTATCCAGCCACCGCGATTTCGCCGAGCCAAACCAGCATCCCCATCTGTGCAGAGCCTACGCCGGCCAACCACCGCCGTCAACCTCGATTTTTGGCGTAAGTTCAAGTCGATGTAGTGTGGCTTGGCCATGTCTAGCTGTCGAAACTGCGGGGAGTTGTGCGCTGGGAACGCTGCATCGCGCCCTCACGTTGGTGACAGGGCCGCATCTACCAACAACCGACTCAGCTGCTCCCGAAGCCTAGCCTGACCTTCTGGGCGATCCAAGTCCTGGTGCAGGTTCACAAACCGCACGCCCACCTGCTGGCCGGTCTTCCGCCCTTGGTGGTCCAACACGTCGTAGTCCTTGGCCACCGCGCCCGCGATGCCGGGGTAAAGCAGCACGCTGCGCCGGCAGTCGTAGCGCTGGGCGTAGGCGTACAGCTGGTGCAGGTCGGCGACGGCCACACCATCGCGGGCCTTCTTGTCCGTCAGCCGCTTCCACTTGGTGTCGATGACCAAGTTGCGGCCGGCGGGGGCTTCGATCAGCAAGTCGGGCTTCAAGGGCAACGCGCCTTTTTCGTTGTGCTCCATCAAGTGGCGGGTGCGGTGGCGCGCCTGTTCGTACAGGTGCAATCCGGGGTGGTTGGGCAGGACGTGTTTGCGCATGAACGCCGCGACAAAGCGCTCAAAGACCACGTTCATGTCAAACAGCAGCGAGAAGCTGCGCTCGCGCCCGCCCTCCGCCGTGGGCGACTGGCCAGCCAGGATCAGCCGGCAGAAGCGGAACACTTCCGCAAAACGCTCATTTTGGCGGCTGAGGGTGACCTTGGCCAAGAGGTCCTGAACGGCGGCCGCGTCGCTCACGTCGCCCAGGATGAGCAGGCACCGGCCCAGCAGGTCCTGGGTGTGGGAGCTGTGGGTGGCATCCTGCAAGATCTTGCACGCCGCGCGGAAGACCTGGTTCATGGGCGTGTCTTCGCAGAACTCGTCAAACCGGCAGAAGAACCGCTCGCGGTGGGCTGAATTGTGCAGGATTTGCGGCGAGACCAGGAGTTT